>NZ_CACVTK010000002.1:0-376181 GCF_902757105.1 Candidatus Avelusimicrobium luingense | reverse complement strand
TAGGGCGTTACAATCCGTTAGTGGTGGCCAACACGGTAGAAAGCGTAGAAATGACAGAAGCCATGTTGAACTTGCGTAAAGCCGTGCAAGGCAAACTTATGCAGAGCAAAGTGGATCATGTTTTAGCCGAAAATAATACCCCGACTTTATCCGGCATGCCGGAAATCCCGGTTGATTTAACAGCCGTTACGGCCGAGCATTTACAAGTTACCCAAACCCCTCTCCCCCAAAACACACCTGTTGTTGAAACCCCGGTTGAAGAAAATGAACCGGTAGTAGATTTAGAAGGTATCCAAGCCCAAATTCAAGAACTTCGTAATGGCGTTTTGAAAAAGAAAAATGTAGATATTGTATATATTGAACGCGGCGGTAAATACTACGATTGGAACGGTGTAGAAGTGCGTGGCAATTATCCGAAAGGAAGCGTGGTTGCTCTTAGTGACGGAAGATTATTTGTCCAAGAAGGCGGTATGTGGTCGGAAATGGGCCGCTGGAAAGAAATCGCAAAAACAAGCACGCCCCGCGGCTTTGGCACGCGGCTTCATGATTGGTGGATCAACCGACAAGTAGGTTGGTCTATGTTCTCGGAACAATTCGGATATTGGCTGCGGGACTTTAAACACTCTTTAGGCGTTAATTTCTTGATGGAAGCCTCCGTTCCGTTTGCGACGACGGCCCCGTTACTCAGCCCGAGTGCACAATATGTAGAAGTTATGCAAACCGGACGGTCAATCGGGGAATTGTCCCACGGGTTTGGCGGATTTGGCGGTTTAACCCAAAACGCCGGCCAATTAACCTATACTTTCGGTGGCTTAAACGGATCTTTAGGCGGCACACACTTTGGTTCTTCCATCATCAGCCGGGAATTGATGGGCACCGGTTCTGCGGTGACTCCCGGAACTTTTGCTAAAGGTTTGAGCAGTTACAATAGTTCTTCTTCCGTCGCGGCTGCCAAAGGGACGACCGCTCCTCAAAAAGCCGAAGAAAACAAGTTGTCTTGGTTTAACATTTGGAACACCTTGAGTTTGAGCATTACCCCGCAAATGGCTAAACGTGCAGCCGCTGTTACAATTGGAATGGCGGCGGCCGGTTTTGGGGTGGCTTCGCTGCTGGGCAATACCGGCACATTAACTGATTTCACCGTTGCGGGTACAAGCATGTTGGCCGGTGTGGGCCCGTTGTTTGTCCGTTCGAAAGTTAAATATAAAACGGAAGAGGCGGCTGATGCAACCCCGAATAACGGATTAGATGAACAAGATGCCAGTTTGACCTTTATGGTAGAACCGAGACAAGAACAACCTTTACCCAATGTGACCATGGGGTTAGATCCGTCCTTTGAGGTTTCCGGGTTCAATCGGTTGACCTTATCTGAAAACAATACTTTTGAATTACGCGGCCCCAGACAAAACCCCACCGAAGTAAAAAGTTTTTACATTGAATTGGTAAATAACGATGGCGCTTTATGGCACTTCTTACAAAGTCCGGCGCAACTGAAAGATATTACCCGCCCGCTTATTATTAAACTTGAATCTAAATCTTTCGTTCGGAAAAACAATTGGGTTTTATTAAATATTGAATTGCAGGGTGCTAAAGCCAGCATTCCGATACAAGCGCGGGTAGAAAGATCGTTATTGCCCAAAGAAATGGCGGAAGATGTCGGCAAGTTATTAGTGAATCAAGATGGGTCTATCTATTATGCGCAATATGGGCAACTCCCCATCAAATTAACAGATTTCCGCATTCGCTTACCTAAGGGTTCCATGGAACATTGGGTTTCTATGTTACAAGCATTACCGGAAATTCCGTTCACGTTAAAATTTCATTCTGTTGGCAGTAAAATGGAATGGATTACCAAATATCTGTCCTTTAACATGTTAGGTGTCGGTAAAACGTTGGCGGCGTTGTTGGTCCCGGTTGCAAGCGGGGCACTGACTCCGGCTCAGGCGGTAGGGGCCATGATTATGATTAATAACGTTATCCCCTATTTGTTCACGTTAAGACATAGAAATAAAATCAAACATTATAACGATGCTTCTATCGTCCGTAACGGATTGTGGTTGATGGACGCCGGATTCATAGGCGCTGCGTTATCCAGCCTTTGGTTGCCAGAAATGGCGTGGAATACCACGTTAATCCCCTTCCTCTTTTCTTTAGGTTGTTTAACGGTAGGAACGAACTTGGTGCGTGTCGGTCAAGATCCGTTGATTGTGGCCAATTTGAACGCAAAAGGGGTTAAATCCGATAAAACAACGGTTGCTCCCGAGGTGAATTATGATAAAGAATGGTTCCAACAACGCTGGAAAGAAGTGTCCGCGCAATTAAAAGGCGTGATGGGTTCCTTGTTTAAGAAAGAACAAAACCGCGGGGAATTATCGTGGCGTTTAACTTCTCAAATGTGGAAAAACGTAGGGGGCGTCGTATTCTTTGCCGCGCCGTTTGTGGTGAATTGGTTGTCCAGTTTGGTCGGAGCGGATGTTAACATTGATTTTAGACATATGTTTCCGGTTTTTGCTCTTACCAGTCTGATTACCACGGCAAAAGTAAATTCCTTAAACTTAAAAGAAAATATTCCGAATGATCCTACTTTGATACAGGACCAAGTAGAAGATTTTATAGATAACACCATGGCCCCCTTATGGACCGGAGAAAATGCGCCTACCCAACAAGAAGTAAAGAAAAAATCGCTTGAATTGTATAAATTACTTGAAAAATGGACAGCCTCTACCATTCGTCAAAGCGAAAAAATGGACGAGAAGGAAGTGCTGGCGCAAAAAGCTTTGTGGGCGGAAGAATATTGGCATCAATATGTTAAGGGCCTCGGTTTAACGCCACAACAAACGCAAGAAATAGAAACGGCCTTTAATCAAGCATTAGAACAAATCGGAGCGCCGAAAGTGGGCGTGCCGAAATTCCCGCCGGTCCTTTGGGCGGCTTTAGGAGCCATGTCCTTGTTCACCTTTACCGAAATGGGGGTGGCTACCGGGTTCTCCTTTGAAGTCAAAGACCTTTTCACCCCGGCAGGCAGCAACCCGGATATTGCTTTAATCGGTGCGGTATCTGCCCTTTGGTATGTGGCAATGGCCGTCAGCCGGTATATCGGTAACTGGATGACGCGTATGAAACTTAAACCGGGCACGATGTACATGGTATCTTCCTTGTGTACTATCTTGGGAACAAGCGCCATGATGGCCGGAATTGCCGCTTCGAACAGAGCGCTTGTGTTAACCAGTGCTTTTGTCGCTTGTATCGGTATCGGAAACTTCTTCTCGCAAGTATCCAAATATATCAAAGATATTGACCCCGATTTACAGCGCCAAGCCCAGTTGTGGATGGGCTACACGATGATCCCCAGCGCCTTTGCTACATGGGGTCTTAAAGAATTGTTCCAAGGCAATAACTTGGCACTCGTTGGCGTTTCGTTGGGGGCGTTAGTTACCTGTTTGGCCTTAACGAAAGGGTTGTTGGCTCAATCCAGTTTAGTCAAAGCCGCGCAACAACAATTGCAAAAAGTAAAAGACCGCAAAAACGGGAATCCCACAACGCCGGAAACGGAGGAGCCGTCCGATTTGAATTTGGACGATGCCACCCCGGCTAATTAATTAAGTTTTATCTAAAAAACCCCGGTGTTCACTCTATAGTGAAACCGGGGTTTTTTGATGACTCAAATGTGACTTAAACCGAAAATAATTTGCTGTATAACCGGCTATAATAGGGTTCGGGCAGATTGATTCCGGGGGTGGTAATGCGTCCGCCTTTGGGCCCATGATAATCTGACCCGGCCGTACAAAGGAAATCATATTTACGAGCAATAGCCAATAATTCTTGTTTTAAGGTATAAGAATGGGCCGGATAAAAGATTTCTATCCCGTCTAGGCCGGCTTCTTTCCAGGCGGGAAAATTCCATACACTGGAAGAAATGCCCGGGTGCGCGATGACGGCAATGCCGCCCGCTTGTTTAATATGTTGTATGGCCTCTATGGCGGTTACTCCGGCGGCGGGCACATATCCCGCTTTCCCGGGGACTAAAAATTGCCGGAAGGCATCCTGCCGGGAAGTGGCAAGCCCTTTTGCGCGCAACGCATCGGCCACATGGGCGCGGGACACTACATTAGACGCACGTTCAAATACATCCTGTTCCGTAATTTCTATGCCGGCTTGTTGCAGATTGGCAATAATTTGGCGGATACGGTTTAACCGGTTTTCGCGGTTTTTAGTTAAAAAGGCCTGAAATCCGGCATTCTTTATATCTAAGTTGTAGCCCGTAAAGTGTAATTGGTCGTGTTCGCGCGTGCTGATTTCTACACCGGTGGTAAAAAGGAGACCCTTTTCGGCGCATAAAGTACGCGCTCGCGCCACTCCTTCGGTGGTATCATGGTCGGCCAAGGCAAAGATTTTAACCCCTGCTTTTAAGGCAGCATGAACCACTTCTTCGGGCGAAGAAGTACCATCGGAAAAATCAGAATGGGTATGTAAGTCTATGGTAGCCATGGTTAGACGCGTTCAACTGCGCTTACCCCGGGTACCATTTCTTTAAGTTTGCGTTCTACAACGGCCTGTAAGGTCAGTTGAGCGTGCGGGCAGCCGCCGCAGCGTCCTTGTAAATTGACTTTAACGATTCCCGTGGATTCGTCCACACTGACGAGTTGGATATCCCCGCCGTCGGCTTGCAAAATCGGACGAATTTGATTGATGACTTGTTCTACTTGTTCTTTCATAAGTTGACTCCGTAAAAACGAATTTTCTTCATTATAACTTTTTTCTGGGGGAATCGTCTAAAATTGCATATAAAAATTGACGCACATAAAAAAATATATGCTATACTTATTAGGTAGTCGTGTATTTAGCCAAAGGAGAAATTAACTTTATGAAGAAATTGATTGCATTACTCGCTTTCGTCGCTTTCGCCGTCGTACCGGCTGCTGCGCAAAAGTATGCTAGCGTCAATGCTAAACGGGCCAATATCCGTTCGTGCGCCGGAACAAAATGCGCCATTAAATTTTATGCATGGCGTTATACGCCGGTTATTATGGTTAAAACCAACGAAGATAAAAGTTGGGTCATGATAAAAGATTTTGAAGGATATACCGGGTGGATCTCGGCTGATTTATTAAGCCCCAACGGCGGTATGTCTGCTAAAGTAGATTTGAACGTCCGCAAATCGCCTTCCGCCAGTGCCGAAATTGTCTGCACGGTTGAAAAAGGATATCCGTTTAAATATTTAACCCGCCAAGGGAAATGGATTCAAGTAATTGACGAACCGGAAAACGCTAAAGACGGCACCTGCAAGGGGTGGATATATAACGCCAACTTGTGGGGTTTCTTTAAGCAATAAATAACGATGGACGTAAGTTTTGTAATCATGCACAAGGGCGTAACTAAAAGTTGCGCCCTTGTGTCATGTTCCTGCGATACAATTTTCCACCTTTGGCCGTCTTGTGCGTCCCTTCCCCTTGACGTGATTACCACCACGCCTATACGGGGCACTTGCCCGCACAAGACGGCTCAAATCTGAAAAATCATCTTATCTTCTACAAAGTTAGTCTGTAATGAAACGGCAATAATTAACGACGAACGTCAGTTCCGATTTGCACACAGCGCACAAAATAAACTGATTTTGTGCGTTGTGTCTTTTTCGTGGGCCTTGTCAAAAGTTACAAAAACAACTAAAATAATAATATGAAGAAATTTTTATGCGCACTGGCGGTTCTAAGTTTGCTCGTTTGCGGATATGCTTGGAAACGTACAGTTCAGGAAGGTCGTTTTAACATTTCGGGTACGGTAACAGTGCCCGAACGGCTTGTCGATATGGCTCAGGCCGATAATAATGCTTGTGCAATTATCGTTAAAAATGAAGCCGATGTCCCGGTGGCCATTAAACGGGTGGTAGATCCCAAATTCCCGCTTGCTTTTACGTTGGGGGAAGAGGATTTGCTCGCTGAAACAGTAGATGGTAATTTGAAATTAGAAGTTCAAATCAACAATCACGGGCAATTAGGTTTTATTAAACAAGGGGATATTTTCGGGGCAAGTGTTACCCCGGTAACTCCGCACTCCAAAGATGTGGTGGTGCAAGCCGATAAAACCATGGGCCGTGTGCAATTAGCGCGTAACGCAAAAGGCAATTTCTTCCGTACGGCTGCAAGATAACATTTTTCATAACATGCTCCTTGGGGATTTATCTCCCCTTGTTTTATTCCCCGCTGATAGGCGGGGTTTTTTATGATGATTACAAATTAGCCTGGTAAGTACTTGACGAGAGGGCCTAATATAAAGCAAAATACAAATAAGGTGTATTGGAGAGAACGGCTTATGAAAAAAAGTGTATTTATAATAGCATTGTTGGCATTATCGCCAGTTGTATATGCACATGGGGAAGTCTCCCCTTGTGTGCGCGATTCGGTATTGGATATTTTTGCGCGGTTTAATCCGGACGTGTTGGAAAAGGCCAAACAAGATCCGCAATACAATGAAATTCTGGAGAGTTTCTTACGTTCTTATCAAGAAAACAATGCTTCTTTACAAGATACCGCCGATTTAATTGCCGTTGCACGCAATTTTGACCGTTCTATTGCTTTAAATGCGCTGACAAACACCTACCACGATATGTGGCTATCTGCCAAAATGTCGGGAGCGGATATTTCCCAAATGCGTAAAGCATTCCGTTCCGATGTGCGTGATATTATGCAAGGTATCTGGGTAACTACCGTTAATTTGCGCGAATATCAATTAGAGCAGGCGCAAAACGAATTAAAAGACTTGCCTTCCAACTCGGACCATTTTGTTCAAAAACGTAACCAACTTAAAGCGCAAATAAAATCGCTCAAAAAGGAAATCAAGAATTTGAAAAAAGATGCCGGTAATTATATCGTTTCCGCGACGGATAATTATGTGGAAAATACCGAGCATGACTTTTTAGAAAAAGATTTTTTACAAGAGCGCCAAGCTGCTAAAGCGCACGAAAACACTGCCGCACAAACTTCCAATTTACAAATTAAAACCGATCATAAAAAACCGGTTGCCAAATGAACAGGAGCACTCCTTTAGGGGAGTGTTCTGCCGTTTTATACTATTTTAAATAAGGAAATTAACCCGTATGATTAGAACTGTAATTGATAAAATTTTTGGAACTAAAAGCGAACGTGACTTAAAAAAAATTCAACACTATGTAGATGCTGCCAACCGTTTTACAACGGAATTTGAAAAACTATCCGATGACCAATTAAAAGCCAAAACGCAAGAATTTAGAAACCGTCTGCAAAACGGAGAAACGTTGGACGATATTTTGCCCGAAGCATTCGCCGTTGTGCGTATTGCGGCCCAACGCGTGATTGGGCTTCGCCCGTATGATGTACAGTTGCTGGGCGGTATTGTGCTTCACCAAGGAAAAATTGCCGAAATGCGCACCGGGGAAGGTAAAACCTTGGTAGCCGTTTTGCCCTCTTACTTAAACGGTTTAACAGGTAAAGGCGTGCACGTGGTAACGGTGAACGATTATTTGGCCCGCCGTGACCGCGAATGGATGGGCCCTATTCACGAATTTTTAGGGTTAACCGTCGGCTACATCAGCCACGATATGAATAATGATGACCGCCGCGAAATGTATACCAAAGATATTACCTATGTTACCAATAACGAACTCGGTTTTGATTACTTGCGCGACAATATGGTGATTTCCCGGCAAGACCGCGTGCTCCGGCCGTTAAATTATTGTATCGTGGACGAAGTGGACTCTATTTTAATTGACGAGGCACGCACGCCATTGATTATTTCCGGCCCGTCGGAACAAAGCACCGATAAGTATTATATTGTCAATCGGTTGATTCCTTCGCTTAAAGTGCGTTTAATTACCGAAGATGACGAAGTGAAAGCTAAATACGAAGGTACCAGTTTAGATGCCGGTTATGATGCCATTGTGGACGAAAAAGCACACACCGCTAACTTGACCGATACCGGTATTGCAAAGGCCGAAAAATTTTTGAATGTGCCTAACTTATATAATGATGTGGAATCGGAATGGGTACACCATATCAATCAAGCCTTGCGCGCGCATTACTTATATAAGTTGGATGAAGCGTATGTAATTAAAAACGGCGAAGTGGTTATTATTGATGAATTTACCGGTCGTGAAATGCCGGGCCGCCGTTGGAGTGACGGACTCCACCAAGCGGTAGAAGCCAAAGAAGGCTTGCAAATCAAAGAAGAAAACCAGACGCTAGCCACCATTACGTTCCAGAATTTCTTTAAGTTATACAATAAACTTTCCGGTATGACCGGTACGGCGATGACCGAGGCTAATGAATTTTGGCAAATCTATAAATTAGACGTAGTGGAAATTCGCCCGAACCGTCCGTCCAAACGTATTGATTATCCTGATTTGGTGTATTTGTCCGAACGGGAAAAATTCCAAGCGATTGCCGATGAAGTAGAAGGGTTATGGAAACAAGGGGCTCCGGTGCTTATCGGTACGCGCTCTATTGAAAAATCGGAAAAATTAAGCCGAATGTTGCACGCGCGCGGAATCCCGCATAAAGTATTAAATGCCAAATACCACGAAATGGAAGCGCAAATCATCAGCCAAGCCGGGCGCAAAGGTGCCGTTACGGTAGCCACCAACATGGCCGGGCGCGGTACGGATATTGTATTGGGCGGCAATCCCGCTGACGAACAAGAACAGGCCGAAGTAGTAAAGTTGGGCGGCCTTCACGTAATCGGTAGCGAACGGCATGAATCGCGCCGTATTGATAACCAGTTGCGCGGACGCTGTGCCCGTCAAGGTGATCCGGGTTCCTCCCGTTTTTATATTTCGTTGGATGATGAACTCATGCGTTTGTTTGCAAACACCGCTAAAATTTCCGCTATTTTAAGCCATATGGGCATGAAAGAAGGCGAAGCCATAGAGTCGCGCTTGATGACTCGTCAAATTGAAGGCGCACAACGTATGGTGGAAGGGCGCAACTTTGATATCCGCAAACAGTTGTTAGATTATGATAAAGTCATGAACCAACAACGTACCGCTATTTATGGACTTCGCAATGCAATTTTGGACGGGGAAAGTATGTCCGAACGTTCTATGCAAATGATGTTGGAAATTGCCGATGAAATTGTAGAACAGTATTATTTTCCTACGCATCCGCAACGCAGTGATTTTGAAACGCTTAACGTCAATTTGCGTAATTTCTTCCCGTTAGAGTTTGCCTATAACCAACAAAATGTCGGCAAGAAAACCCACGAAGAGTTGGTGGACGATATTATGCGCCAAGTCCAAGATTTATACCAAGCGCGCGCGGCCTATTTCGCCGAACAAGGTATCAATTTCAGCGAAATTGAACGCATGCTGATGTTGCAACTTTTGGATGCTGCGTGGAAACAGAATTTGTACGAATTAGATCAATTGCGTAATAGCGTTAGTTTGCGCGGGTATGCTCAGAAAGATCCGTTAATTGAGTATCAAAAAGAATCGTACAAATTATACTCGTCCATGCTAAACCGCGTACGCGATTTGATGGTCAGTTATATTTTCCGCTTGCAGTTGCCGCCTCGCCGCACACCGGCGCAACGCGCGCAAGAGCAAGCCGCCGCTGAAAATAAGGACGGAGCCAAACCGGTATCTAAACATATCGGCCGTAATGACCCTTGCCCTTGCGGAAGCGGTAAAAAATACAAAAAATGTTGCGGAGCCAATTTATGAAATCAAAAGTAAGAAATGTTTTAACGCTCTTGTTTGCTGTTTCTTTACTGGTGTTACTGCCTATTTTCCTGTTGCATGTAAAACCTATTGAAGTAACCATACCGGAAATTACTCGCGCAGAAGTGGTAGCGCAAGAAGAAAAGCAACAAAAAGAAGCCCACGCCACGGCTATGCGGGCCTGGACGCGCCGCTTGTATGCCTGTGAAGTGGACGAAGATTGTATTATTGTAGATAAAGATCCTTGCGGTTGTTTAATCGGGCCGTCCGGAGTAACGGCGATCAATGCTGAAAAAACGTTGGAATTTAACCAACGTTTCCAAAGCACTATTACCAAAGCCTGCCCCGATGAACAACCCAGCACAGAAAAAGAATGTAGCGAGTCCGCCCGGGCCGTATGCCAGGCCGGTACTTGCCGTATTGTTTATTAAAGGATAATGCATGAGTTTAGTGCGCCGTATTTATTCTTATGTTCCCCGTTATCATATAAGACGCCGCCCGGAAAATCGGTGGAAACGTTGGGGACAACGGCTCTTGGTAAGTATAGGCGTATTGGCTACTGCATATTTGGTATTTATCAGTTATCCGCAACGTTCTTATAGCGTAGTTGCGTGGGTGGCATGGATACCGTTTATTATAGGACTTTTTCAAATCCGTCGGCCTTGGGTAGCATTTAGTTATGGGTGGCTGACGGGTTTTTTATTTCATCTGGGGCTTTTTTATTGGATATATTATACGTGTTTGCACGGTGGCGACTTGTCGGTGGGCTTATCCGTTGCGGCGTGGATGGGATTAAGTGCCTTGTTATCGTTGCAAACGGCTTGCTGGGCCGCCGGCAGTTTTTATTTGACGAAAACCGGGTGGTTGTTTCCCTTGTGTTGTGCTTGTGGATTTGTAACCTTGGAATGGGCACATCAAACGATTGCGTATTATGGCTTGGGATTTCCTTGGCTCATGTGGGGATATTCCCAATGGAATGCTCCTGAGTTCTTGCAAATAGCCTCTTTTACAGGCGTATATGGCGTTAGTTTCTTGCTGGTATTTATCAGTGCTTGCTTGGGCTGGGCGTTAGTTTCGGGACGGCTTAAAAATATAGTGATGAGTGTCCTTTTCTGTGCGATTATATGGGGCGGAATATATCAATGGGGGAAAAACCGTCTGGCGGCTATAAAACCCATTTCTTCCCGTGCCGCTGTGTTACAGGTGGCGGTGGTGCAACCTAATATTGACCAGTATAAAAAATGGGATCCTGCTTTTGAACAGGAAATTGCAGATACAATTTCTTTCTTTGGACAAGAAATACAAACTGCACCAACGGATGTAGTGATTTGGCCGGAGAGCGTTACCCCCGGTGAACTTACCGAAGAACCTTATCAACAACAAATGCAAACTATTGCTGAAAAAACACAGGCTTTTCAAGTGATAGGATCCTCCGTCACGCAAGAGAATAAACAATATGTCGGTGCCTATTTGCTCGCGCCGAATCAAATATATTTTCAAATGTATCGGAAACAAAAATTAGTTCCGTTTGGGGAATATATTCCGTTAGAAAATCTGGTACGGCGTCTTTTCCCGCAGGTGACTATTTTGGGACAGTTGGGTATGTTTTCTTCCGGGCCGTCGGTTCAACCGTTATTGAGTTTGAATGATGTGTTATTGGGAAGCACGATTTGTTACGAAGCCATTTTCCCGCAAGTATGGCGGCGGCAAGCCAAACAAGGGGCCCAATTATTTGCCAATCTTACCAATGATGCGTGGTTTTTTGATACCGATGCTCCTTATCAACATTTGGCTGCTAATGTGCTGCGTGCGGTAGAAACGGGTCGCCCGGTATTGCGCGCGGCCAATACAGGGATTTCTGCTATTATAGACGAAAAAGGAAATATAGAACAAAAAAGCGGTTTGTTTGAATCGGAACTTCTCCGGGCCGCCGTTACGGCCGAAGTATCCGCTCCGACTTTTTACGCTACATATGGCGACTGGTTGGCGTGGTTGTGTGCCGTATTATTTATAACGGTCGTTATTTTTTCTATGGTGTTTATGTATGAGTAATATAGAGTATAAAGATGTAGAGCAACCGTTGGAACAATTAGCGGCCCGCGTGGCCAAAATTGAAACGATTGATGATATCGCCGGAAAGCGAAAAGAAGTGGCGCAGTTGGAAAAAATTTCTGCCGATCCTTCTTTTTGGGAAGATACCCAAAAGGCCAAAGAAATCAGCCGCCAACTTGATTTCTTAAAAAGTGCCATAGAAACTTTTTGCACATTACAAAAGAAAATAGAAGATGCGCGTGCATGGTTGGAACTATGTAAGGAAATGCAAGACGAAAACGAACTCACCGCATTGTCCGCCGAATTAAATGCCATAGAAAAACAAGTGGCGCAAAAAGAAGGCGAAATCCGTCTTTCCGAACCGAACGATAAACTCAATGCCATTTTAACTATTCATGCCGGAGCGGGGGGTACCGAATCGTGTGATTGGGCACAAATGCTGGTGCGTATGTACACGCGTTGGGCGGAGCAACACGGTTTCAAATTTTCCGTTTTAGATGCACAACCCGGGGAAGAAGCCGGTATCAAAACTTTAAGTGCGATGGTGGAAGGTCCTTTTGCGTATGGCTATTTGAAAGGGGAAAACGGAGTACACCGCTTGGTGCGTGTGTCGCCGTTTGACGCTAATGCGCGGCGGCATACCTCGTTTGCATCGTGTGACGTGCTGCCGGATATTGATGAAAATATCAACATAGAAATTCCCGAAAAAGATATTCAGTTGGAAACGTCGCGCGCCGGCGGTCACGGCGGGCAGAACGTCAATAAGGTAGAATCTGCCGTACGGTTGTTGCATATTCCGACGGGTATTGTAGTGTCGTGTCGTATTGAGCGCAGCCAGTTGCAGAACCGCCAAACAGCCATGAAAATGTTAAAGGCTAAACTGTACGAGTTAGAAATGGATAAGAAACGTAGCGAGGCCGAAAAACGCTACGGCCAAAAAGGCGAAATTGCGTGGGGGCATCAAATCCGTTCATATGTTTTTATGCCGTATCAGTTGGTCAAAGATTTGCGCAGCGGATATGAAACGTCACAAATTACCGCTGTGATGGACGGCGATTTGGATCCGTTTATTTTAGCCTATCTTAATTACGAAGCCGAACATAAAAACTAATGACAGGGCTTTATATTCATATTCCCTTTTGCAAACAGAAGTGTAAATACTGTGATTTTGCATCGTTTGCGGGACGGGAAAATTTGATAGATGATTATTTGGACGCGCTTTCTAAAGAAGCCGCCCGTTTTGCTAACGCCGCTTGCAATACTTTATATATCGGCGGCGGAACGCCGAGTTTGCTTTCTCGCGCGCAGTTAGAGAAGTTAATCAATCTAATAGAAAAAAATTTCGCCCCGATTCCTTCATTTGCCGAAAGCACTTTTGAAGCCAATCCCGAAAGTTTAACAAGAGAAAAAATTGCCTTATTACACCACGCGGGTATCAACCGCTTTAGCATGGGGTTACAAAGTTTTAATGATGACGAACTAAAACGGATAGGCCGCATCCACTCATCGGCCGATTTTTTGCGCGCGTGGGAAGATTTACACACAGGTGGTGTTCAAAATGTGAATGTAGATTTGATTGCCGGCTTGCCCGGGCAAACACTGGAAAGTTTTTTGCATAGTTTAGAAAAATTAACGGCATTGTCGCCGCAGCATATTTCGGTATATGGGTTACAAATTGAAGAAGGCACGCCGTTTTTTGAGCAAGGTGTTTTGTGCGACCAACTGCTCATGCGCCGTATGTTGGAAGAAACGCGCGAACGATTATTAAAAGCCGGATATCATCATTACGAAATTTCCAATTTTGCGCGTCCGGGGGCCGAATCAAAGCATAATCTTAATTATTGGCAATACGGGGAATACATCGGTTTAGGTAGCGCGGCTGCCTCGTTTATTAACGGGGAAAGACGGCAAAATACGGAAGATATAACGGATTATATTGCCCGGATTAAAGCGCAAAAATCGGCTGTTGATTTTTCCGAAAAACTTACCGGCAAAAAACGCGAAGGCGAAAAATTACTCGTCGGCTTGCGGCAATTAGACGGGGTGGAATTGACTCCGGTGCAACAACGGTATTTCGCAACGGCGATAGAAAAGCATATCCAAAACGGACTACTTGTGCGGGAAAATAAAAAAGTAAAATTAAGTGAGGAAGGGCTTTATTTGGCGAATGAAGTTTTTTACAGTTTTGTAGCCCCCTTTGATAATGTATGAAAATTACTCCCGTAAGAACCGGTTTATTTACTGCGCAGGCTGATTTGGCCTCGTTTATTGTCCGGCATATCCCGTCGGTGGCGGAAGGAACCGTGGTGGCGGTTGCTTCTAAACTGATTTGTTTGTGGAAAGGGAAAATTGAGCCGTACGAGTCCGAAGAACAAAAAGAAAAATTGATCCGGCAAGAAAGCGATTTTGCCTTAAAGACACCGCTGTGTTGGTTGACCGTCAAAGACGGTATGGTGATGACGAATGCCGGCATTGATGAGTCAAACGCGGACGGAAAATTATTATTTTTCCCGCCGGATATGTATGCATTAGCCGCCGATTTACGCACGCAACTTATCCGGCAATGGCACGTAAAAAATTTAGGGATTGTAATAACCGACAGTATGATTTTGCCGCTTCGCGCGGGTGTGATAGCGGGGGCGGTGGCTTATGCGGGTTTTAAGGGCGTAAAAGATATGCGCGGAAAAAAAGATTTGTTCGGGCGTAAATTAAAAGTTACGCTAATAGATGTGGCCGACTCTTTATCTACGGCGGCGGCTCTATGTATGGGAGAAGGCAACGAACAAACCCCCTTGGCACTTATAGAGCAGGCCCCGGCTGAATTTGTGGACGAAGTGCCCCCAAATGAAATAAAATATTCTGTGGAGAACGATTTATATACCCCGCTTTTTAAGGCCGTGGGATATCATAAACAAGGAGAAAAAAATGATTAAAGATATGATGAACGAATTTAAAAAATTCGTCATGCGCGGAAGCGTAATCGATATGGCTGTCGGTATCATTATCGGCGGTGCGTTCACGAAAATTGTGAACTCTATGGTGGCAGATGTCATGATGCCGCCGCTCGGGTTGTTAATCGGCAAAGTAGATTTTAGCAACTGGTTTGTCGTAATTAAACAAGGCACGACGGCCGGCCCGTACGCCACGATTGCCGAAGCGCAATCCGCCGGTGCTACCACGATGAACTTGGGGCTTTTCTTAAACGCGATTATCAGTTTTATTATCGTAGCGTTTTGTATCTTTTTGTTAATCAAAGCGATCAACAAATTGAACTCTCCCAAAGAGCAAGCTCCTATTCCGGTTACGACGAAGAAATGCCCGTATTGCTGCAGCGAAATTGCCTTAGAAGCCACCCGCTGCCCGCATTGTACGTCTGAAATTAAATAAGTCTTTTGATATGCGCGGAACGAAAATTTTTTCGTTCCGCGTTTTTTATTAGTGGGGTAGGTCGATGAAAAAATTTTTATTCAGTGTGTATTTGTTGCTTGGCAGCCTTTGCGCAAGTGCGCAAGTGAGTGTCATTTCGGTTACCGATGAAGACAAACACTCTACCAAATCTGATTTTACCCACACGTTTGAATATTATATTTTACCGAAAGCAACCACATCTAAAACGCAACAAGATACGGTTCAGGTGGGTAAATGTCAGGCTACGCGTATCGGGCGGCGGTGGTTTGCTACGGCCGCACATTGTGTAGAAAAAGCATGTAAAAATGGTTGTACTATCCAATTAGATTTAATAGAAGGGAACATATCGGCTCTTGCGCAAGCCGAACATACGCCGCAGAAACCGGTCGTATTTATCAAGCCTGATTTTTCATATAACATTTTTGTCAAAAATGATTTGGCTCTGTTGAAATTAGATTTAGACCGTCTCCCCTTTACCTACTATCGCCGCGGCGGTCAAAACGGTAAACTCCGCATCGGGCTTTCTAAACAAGAATTTGAAAAAATTGCCGCGAAAGACTCGCGCTTGCGCAGTGCGCTCTATCGTGTTAAAAGCCCGACTTTCCCGCCGATTTTAGTGTTTGATAAAGGCAATTATATTTTAGATCGCAAAATATCGGTTATCTCTATTTTTGACGGTGTACGTGCTGTTAAAAAAGATCCGTATGCCGTACATTATATTAAAGCGTTAGATTTTGCATATACAAAAAATTTCGGCGTGCGCCGCGGCATGAGCGGTTCGGGTGTAATGAGTAATACGGGGGAATTTTTAGGTATTATTTCCGGTATCTTTCAAATATCTAAGGCTACCTCGGACGGTAAAATGGCGGCCCAGCCGGAAAACGAGTGGTTTATGTTTTTTGCGTTTAATCAATCCGCCATAGATTTTATGAAAGAAGTGATGGGGAGTGATTTTTATAAGTTGGACTTAAAAGATGCCTACCCCAATTATGTGCGTAAATCGCGCCGTAATTATACGGATATTGTGAACCGTATGAACGATTTTTATAAGAAAGGGCAAGTACCTAATTCCTAAAAGTAAAATTAAATTTGCATAGCGGTTCTTATCTGTATGAATAAAAGTGATTTTATTATAAAAACCCCCGCTAAATTTAGCGGGGGTTTTTGTTAAGCAAACTTATTCTTCTTCTTTTTTGGCTTTTCGCCGGGCGTTGCGTTTGGCTAAACGTTCGGCTTTAGTCGCACGGCGTTTGTAGCCGGTGTGCTCGGGCTGGGTGGGGGCTTCTTCATCTAAATCACCGTTCCACTCAAATTCGCGTCCGCCCACGATTAACGTGTCGCCGTCTTGCACGCCTTGTTTGTTGAGTGCTTTTTCCAACCCGATTTTTTTGAAAATTCCGCGCAAACGCGTTACGGCTTCGGGTTGGGCAAAATTCGTCATGGCGATAAATTCTTCTATTTTTTTGCCTTTGATATAGATGATATCATCATCGCCGCGTTCAATGGTAAAAATAGGCTCTACTTTATGCACAACGGCTTTCTTTGCTTCCGGCATAATTATTTCCACCGGGGTAGCCGCCAGAATTTTAACAATTTCGTCCAATACGGCTTGCACGCCTTCGCCTGTGGCGGCCGACATTAAAAACACCTTTTGTTTTTTGAATTTCTTTTTCAGCGCTTCATAGGTTTTTTTGGCTGACGGTAAATCTAATTTGTTGACTGCCAATATACGCGGCTTTTGCGCGAGTTTTTTATCAAACGCTTTTAATTCTTTTTCAATCACTTTGATAGATTCTTCCGCGCTCATGCCGTCAAACCCGTCCGGGTCAACAATGTGCAATAACACGCGTGTGCGTTCAATATGCTTTAAGAATTGATGCCCGAGCCCTTTGCCTTCGCTCGCTCCCTCAATAATTCCGGGGATGTCAGCGGTAGCGAAACTGATCCCTTTGTGTAAAGTAACGCCCAAGTTTGGGTTTAAGGTGGTAAAAGGATAATCGGCGATACGCGGGCGTGCCGCGGAAATGCGGCTTAAAAAAGTGCTTTTGCCGGCGTTAGGGAAACCGACGAGTCCTAAATCGGCTAATACTTTTAATTCCAAAATCAGCGTGGCTTCCTCGCCGGGTTGCCCGTTTTCGGCAATATGCGGGGCCGTGTTGTTTCTTGTCTTAAACGATTGGTTACCGCGGCCGCCCATGCCGCCTTTGGCGGCTACAAATTGTTGGCCGGGTTTTGTTAAATCTACTAAAATTTCGCCGTCTTGGCGTACGATTGTTCCGCACGGCACGCGCACAATGCGGTCTTCTCCGGCGCGGCCTGTTTTGTTATAGGTACCGCCCTTTTCTCCGTTTTGGGCTTCAATGTGCGGGTTATAGGCAAGTTCCAAAAGTGTGGTTAAATTCGGATCTGCTTGCAAAATGATATCGCCGCCTTTGCCGCCGCACCCGCCGTTGGGGCCGCCAAACTCAATAAATTTTTCGCGGCGGAAAGACAAACAGCCGTCGCCGCCTTTGCCGGCGGTAATGTAAATTTTAACACGGTCTAAAAAACTGCCTGATTGCATAATTCCTCGTTGGCGGCGTAGCCTAAATATTCAAAATAAAAAAGCGGCAGGATAGTCCTGCCGCTTTGTGTGGCCAAAATTTTATTTGTCCGCTTTTTTGGCAGCCGGTTTAGCGGCTTTTTTAGCGGGCGCCTTTTTGGCAGCGGCTTTCGGGGCCGCGGCTTTTTTAGCAGGCGCTTTTTTGGCTTCTTTCGTTTCCGCAACTTTGGGGTACACGGAAATTTGTTGTTTGCCTCTGTGCACCCATTCAAAGGTTACGATACCGCTTACGCGGGCAAAGAGGCTGTCGTCACTGCTGCGCGAAACATTGGTACCGGGCAAGAATTTGGTACCGCGTTGGCGTACAATGATTTCCCCAGCATTTACAAACTGGGAACCGTAACGTTTAATACCTAAACGTTGGCCGTGGCTGTCTCTTCCGTTAGAGGAAGAACCTTGTGCTTTTGTATGTGCCATAGTTCAGTCTCCCAATTTATAACTGGATATCCGTGATTTTAATTTGCGTTAAGTATTGTCTGTGCCCTTGGGTACGTTCGTATCCTTTTTTCGGGCGGCGTTTATAGACAATGACTTTTTGACCTCTCAAATGTTTGACCACTTGAGCGGTGACCTTGGCCGCTTGCGCGGCTTTGGTATCTGCTGAGGTACCTTCTTCGTTAGCGGCCCAAAGAACTTTAAGTTCTACGGTAGAGCCCACTTCCGCGTCCAGTTTTTCAACCTGCAGATCTTGACCGGGTTTCACCCAGTACTGTTTTCCACCAGTTTCAATAATTGCGTACATAATTTTTTTCCAACGGAAAATTCCCTTAGGGGAAATTCCGCTACTCTAATTATAGCATAAATAAAGGGGGAAAAGGGCGCGCGGGCACGGAACATAAAAATTTAATAAAATATAAATATACCAGATTTGAATTATGCCCACAACCATGAAAGAAGATTATTACCAAATTTTAGGTGTTGAACGTACGGCGAGCGAAGTGGAAATTAAGTCCGCGTTTCGCCGCCAAGCGATGAAGTACCACCCCGACAGAAACCCCGGCAATAAGGAAGCGGAAGAACAGTTCAAAAAAGTCAACGAAGCGTTTTCCGTATTGTCTGACCCCCAGAAAAAACAAGTCTATGACCAATACGGCCATGAAGGCCTTAACGGTGCAGGCGGTTTTGGCGGGTTTAACGCTAACGGTTTCGGTGACATCGGCGATATTTTCGGCTCTATGTTCGGCGATATCTTTGGCGGCGGTTTCAGACGCAGCGGCAAACCGCGCGCCCAACGCGGCGAAGATTTGAAATTAGACGTTACATTAACCTTGGAAGAAGCCTTCGCCGGCAAAGAAGTTCCCGTAGAATATACACGGTTAGACAACTGTACCGCATGCGACGGCTCCGGCGCGGCCCCGGGCAGCGCGCGCAAAACGTGCCGCTCGTGCAACGGTAGCGGGACCGTTACTTATTCGCAAGGATTTTTCAGTATGCGCCAAGTGTGTCCCGATTGCGGCGGCAGAGGAACCGTGGTGGAAAAACCGTGTTCGTCTTGCCGCGGAAGCGGAACAAAACACGTCAAAGAAAACATCACCGTCAAAGTGCCTTCCGGGGTGCGTAGCGGTATTACGCTGCGTGTTTCCAACGGGGGGGATATCGGCACGAACGGCGGCGGCTTTGGGGACTTATATGTAGAAGTTCGCGTAGCCGAACACAAAATTTTTCAACGAGCGGGTGATGATTTGGTGTTAGACGCTACGATTTCTTATCCGCAAGCAGTTTTGGGCGGCAGTATTAAAGTGCCGACGATTGAAGGGAAAGAAATTGAAGTGAATATCCCTAAAGGTACGCAATTTGGCGAAGTGCTTAAAGTACAAGGCAACGGTATGCCAAAACTCGGCAAAAAAGGGTTTGGCGATTTGCTGATTAACGTAAAAATCGATGTGCCTAAGAGACCAACGGCCCGCCAAAAAGAATTATTGGAAGAACTTGCCAAAGAACTCGGCGGCAAAAAAAGTTTCTTCAAAGAATTGTTTGGAAAATAAGAATTGTTGCGTTATATATAAAGATAATGCGCTCCGAAACATTTTTTCGGAGCGCATTTGTTTAGGATTTTACGGAAGATTATAAAGGCGGTTGAATTGGGTTTCGTTTTTTAAGGAACCTTTTATGATTTGCGCGCAATAAGCCCCGGCCGGTAAAGACGAGTCAAACAAAAAGAGTGCCCCGGTTGTTCTTTCCATACAATAAATAGGCAAATCTTCGTTATAGTTAGAACTTGCATCAGCCAGTAAAAGCCGAAATCCGGCCCCTTTATATTTGCCGTTGGTGCGTATCATATATATACCGACTCCGTATCCGCCGCTGCGTGCATCTTCTATTTGTAATGTCCAATCTGCGTTAGATTTTGTATCCGCGGCATTACTGCCCGGTAGAAATTGCGTGTTTCCCGTCCACGGAATATCTATGGCAAGGTCATCAAATTTGGTGGCGTATTCTCCGTTGGCAAGCAAGTAGGCCAGTTGGGCTTGCGCGACGGCGTTTAACAAAGTGAGTGCTTGGGCAGATTTGCTGCGTTCCACCACTTTTGTGTATTGCGGTAAGGCCACTGCCGCCAATATGCCGATGATAAGTACCACTACTAATAATTCAATAAGTGTAAATGCTTGTTTGCTTTTCATAAAGTTTCTCCTTTTACTGTTACAAACATTATCATTTTTTTTTTGATTTGTCAAGGGTTTTTTAATGGCAACGTCTTTGGCAAAGTAAAAATAGTATAATTTTAAGGTCCGCTCTCGGCGGATAAATTCTAATCTCTGGAGAAAAATATGCGTCAAATTAAACCTGTTCCGTCGGTGACTTCGTCTTCCGATGCTTGGTCTGCACCCGCACTTCCCAAAGTTCCGTTCAAATTGATTACGGGCATTGTGCTGGCTATTATTATTTTTATTGCGGCAATGAGTTCGTACTTTACGGTTTCTGCCGGAAACGTAGCCGTTAAACTCCGTTTCGGAAAACTCGTCGGTGCATACGGCGAAGGTATCCACTTCAAAATTCCGATGATTGATACCGTGGAAAAATTTTCCGTTCGTATCAAAAAAGATTCGTTTGATACCGAAGCGTTCTCAAAAGATTTACAGACAGTCGGCTTGACCTTGGCGGTCAACCACCGCATCTTGGCTAACACGGTAGAATCTATTTACCGCAACTTGGGGCCGGAATATACCAACACCATCTTGAAACCGATGGTGGAAGAATGGACGAAAGCCGTTATCGCCAAATACTCCGCCGACAGTTTGATTGCCAACCGCGTGGAAGTGGCCAGAGAACTGAACGAAATTTTGAAAGAAAAAATGGCAGAAAAAGAAGTAATCGTTTCCGATATTGCCATTACAAACTTTGAATTTTCCAAACAATTCTTACGCGCGGTAGAAGAAAAACAAATCGCCGAACAAGAAGCCAAACGCGCCACCAACTTGGTAGAAAAAGTGAAAAAAGAAGCCGAGCAAAAAATCTTGCAGGCCGAAGCGGAAGCCAAATCGTTACGCTTGCAACGTGAAGTCGTTTCCGATAACTTAATTAAACTTCGCCAAGTAGAAGCGCAATTAAAAGCCATTGATAAATGGGACGGCCGTATGCCGACGTATATGGCCGGCGACCAAATGCCGTTTGTCATGGTTAAATAAAATTGTCCGCAATTTTATTATAATGATAGGGAGCCCAAACGGCTCCCTATTTTCATGGGCATAAAAATGAAAAAAATACTTTTCTTATTACTTGTATTAGCGGCGGCGGGGGTAGGCTATTGGGCGTTCTTATATCAAACGCCCGAGGAAAAAAATTTTATCCGCGCGTTGAATGCCGCCAAAGAAGGGAACGTCGCTGCCCAACTGCAAACCGCCGATTTTTATGCTGCCGGCACCGGCACAAAACAAGACGGCAAGCAAGCCGTTTATTGGTATCGTCAAGCCGCTTTGGAGGGCGACCCCGACGCCCTTTGGAAATGCGCGCAAGCATATACTGAAGGAAAATTAGTTCCGCAAGATTTAGAAGAAGCCGTCCCGTTTTTAATGCTGGGGGCTAAACAAGGCAATATCCCGGCGCAAGAAGAATTAAGCCGGTTTTACGCACAGGGCCTTGGCGGACTTGTTAAGCACGAGGGCGAAAGTTTATACTGGCAATTTATTGCGGCAAAAATAGGGTCTTCTTCGGCACAAGCCGCCTTAAAACAAGCACAGCAACACTCGCCGCAGTTGTACGAAAGTGTAGAAAAATTTTTAACCGATTTGAAAACCGCGCAAGAAGGTGACGGTTCCGCGCGTTTGGCGGTAGGCGAAGCATATTTGACGGGAAATCCCATCTTGCAAAATACGGAAGAAGCCGAGAAATGGCTTACGCTTGCTTGGCAAGAAAATAAACTCTCGCAAGCAGGTTTAATGCTGGCACAAGCCTATCAAAATGGCCCGCTTTCAGACGCAGCCAAAGCCAACCGCATGTGGAACGAACTGGCTAAACAGGCGTATGCTCCTGCCCAATATGCTTTGGGTGAAAAAGCCTATCAAAGCGGTCATTATGATGATGCGTTTGCGTGGTTTTCCAACGCGGCGGCGGGTGGTTTTGCACAAGGTCAATATATGACGGGTTTTATGCTCATGCAAGGGCAAGGAACCGCCGTTTCCGTGCCGCTTGCGGTTACGTTTTTCCGCTCCGCAGCCGAACAGGAAAATGTACCGGCACAATATGTGCTGGGGCAGATTTATTGGAAGGGACTCGGCGTGCCGCAAGATAAAAAAGTAGGCAAAATGTGGCTTGAAAAAGCCGCTATGCGCGGTAATAAAGAAGCGCAGACTTTGTTGGAAAGTGAATAAAATTTGATGATTGTAAATTTTACAAAAACAGGGGCCTTATTTTTCCCACGAAATAAGGCCCTTTTGATGTGCCCGACGACAAGTCCCCTCTTGTGCCGGGACGGATGAAAACCAAAAGTCCCGGTTCCCCCCGGGACTTTTAGCGTCTGTGTTGAATGCCCACAACGCTTATCCCCTGTGTTTGTTGTTCTGTAATAAAGTTTTTCTTTATTATTCCCCCAGAACAATACAATATTATCCTAAATGATTAGTCGCCCCCCGGCAAGGTCAAAAAAGGGTTAGTTTTTGTTATGCGGATTTCCGTCCTGAAAACGATTGCTTTTTCTGCTATTTTCAAAATTAGCACTCAAAAAAGGGGGTTGACAAAAATAAAATAATTGCATATAATTTTAGCAGTGGTTAAATGCGAGTGCTAAAATAATAGACGGTAAGCACAAGGATATTTATTATGCGTATTTTGAAACCGGAAGTTGCTAAAGCACGTAAAGAAAAAATTTTGCGGTGGGTAGTTCAACAATATGTGGAAACCCGCCGTCCGGTCGGTTCGCAAATGATTGCGTCCGAGGCGCTCCCCGATGTATCCAGCGCCACCATTCGTAACATTATGGCTGAACTGGAAGAAGAAGGATATCTGTATCAGCCGCACACGTCCGGCGGACGTATCCCTACGGATAAAGCCTACCGTTATTATGTAGATTATTTGGCCAATGTGCAAAAAATGGCCGCCAAAGAACGTGAACGCATTGAAGAAGCGTATGATTCACGTGTTAATGAAGTGGATAATATGATGGTGCAAACGTCGCGTTTGCTTGCGATGTTATCGGGCGCGGCGGGGTTTGTTTATACCTCTAATGTGCAAGAGCAACGCGTCCAACGCCTTGATTTTATTCCGCTCGCACCGGGTGCCGTTTTAGCCGTATTGGTTACGCAATCGGGGGCGGTACGTCATTGGCCGGTTAGAACCGGATATGTAATCAACCCCACACGTTTGCGTGTATTAAGCCGTTTTATTAACGAGGAAATTGAAGGGCTCACCCTTGCTCAAGCGCGCCGTATTTTATGGCAACATGTTCACTCGGGCCACCGCGAAATTGCCGGTATGGCAGACTTGGCCACGCAAGTATTAAAAGATATGGAACGCCCGCAAGCAGATAATGAATTATATGTGGAAGGGTTTGGACAACTCTTGGAAAACACCTCGGAAGATGATTTTGAAGACTTAAAACAAATGATGCGCTTTGTAGAAGAGCGCGAACGGTTTTCCACTTTATTAAGTGAGAAAATGACGGGGATGGAGAAATCCAACC
Source organism: Candidatus Avelusimicrobium luingense (assembly GCF_902757105.1). Taxonomy (NCBI): domain Bacteria; kingdom Pseudomonadati; phylum Elusimicrobiota; class Elusimicrobia; order Elusimicrobiales; family Elusimicrobiaceae; genus Candidatus Avelusimicrobium; species Candidatus Avelusimicrobium luingense. The sequence continues at coordinate 352,319 of NZ_CACVTK010000002.1, read as the reverse complement.
AAAAACTAAATGTTAGCATCGGCAGTGAAAACGAACTGAAAGAACTCAAAAATCTGAGTATTGTTTCTACTGCGTGTAAAGTGGGGGATAAAACGGTGGGAATGCTCGGTATTATCGGGCCGAAACACATGGAATATACGCGGGTGATGTCTTTGGTAAATTTCATCGGAAGTTTGTTGGAAGGCACCTTGCAAAATTGGACGGCCTTACCGCCCGCCGAAAAGGATGACGATTATGAGTAAGCACCATCATAAACCGGCACAAATGGCCGAAGAACAAGACTTGGAAACCGTTGCCGCAGAAGAACAGGAACACACCGAAACGGAAACTGCTACCGAAGAAACCAAGCCTAATTATTATGAACAATTCGTGCGTTTAAGCGCGGACTTTGAAAATTTCCGCAAACGCACCGAACGCGAAAAAGCCGTTTATTTGTCATACGGCAAAAAAGAATTGGCTGAAAAGTTGTTGCCTTCTTACGAAATCTTACTCAAGCAAGGGGCGGAACTAAATAAAAATGAGGCTTTGAAAAAGGCACCTAAAGAGTTACAAAGTGTAGTAAGCGGGATACAACTGCTTTTAACAGAAATGGAAAAAGCATTCCGCTCGGAAGGGATTGAACGGATAGACGCACTTAACAAACCGTACGATCCCGCCACACAAGAAGTCGTGGCGATGATTCCTGCGGAAGAAAAACAAGACGGCCTTGTTTTGCAAGAAGTGCAAATGGGGTTTATGTTGGACGGTAAAGTCCTGCGCCCGGCGCGGGTGATTGTCGGTCAACATACGGAAGAATAGATTTACAAGGCGGTATAACCGCAAAAAAATTTAATTAAGAGGAGATTAAAAGTATGGCTAAAATCATTGGTATTGACTTAGGAACTTCCAACACAGCAGCCGCTGTTATGGAAGGGGGTAGAGGAACTATTATTCCGTCTGCGGAAGGTAGTTCTATCGGCGGAAAAGCGTTTCCGTCTTATGTAGCGTTTACGAAAGACGGCCAACGGCTCGTAGGTGAACCGGCCCGCCGCCAAGCGATTGCAAACCCGGAAGGAACCGTAACCGCTTTCAAACGCAAAATGGGTGAAAATTTTAAGTACAACTTACGCGGACAAGAATTTACGCCGCAACAACTTTCCGCGTTTGTGTTGCAGAAAGTAAAAAAAGATGCCGAAGCCTTTTTGGGCGAACCGGTAGAAAAAGCCGTTATTACCGTGCCGGCCTATTTTAACGATAACCAACGCCAAGCCACCAAAGATGCGGGTCGTATTGCCGGGTTGGACGTGGTGCGTTTGGTCAACGAACCGACTGCTGCGGCACTCGCGTTTGGTATTGATAAAGCCGGAAAAGAGCAAAAAGTGTTGGTGTTTGACCTCGGCGGCGGAACGCTGGATGTAACCATTATGGAAATGGGGAAAGAAGGTACGTTTGATGTGCTTTCTACGTCGGGTGATACGCAACTGGGCGGAACGGATATGGATAATGCCGTTATCGCGTGGATGGTAGATGAATTCCGCAAACAAACCGGTATTGATTTGTCCAAAGACAAACAAGCGGCCCAACGCTTAAAAGATGCGGCAGAAAAAGCCAAAATTGAACTTTCCACCACCATGGAAACGGATATTAACTTGCCGTTTATCTCTGCCGGTGCCGACGGACCGAAACACCTTGAACTTAAACTTTCCCGCGCCAAATTGGAGAGTTTGGTAGATGATATCGTCAAACGCTGCGGCAAATCGGTCAATCAGGCTTTGTCCGATGCGAATTTGTCCGCTTCACAAATTGACCGCATTATTTTGGTCGGCGGCCCGACCCGTATGCCGATTGTGCAAAAATATGTGGAAGATCTCGTCGGCAAAAAGATTGAACGCGGTATTGACCCGATGGAATGTGTGGCAATCGGTGCGTCTGTACAAGCCGGTATTTTAACGGGTGAAGTCAAAGACGTTCTTTTGTTGGACGTTACGCCGCTTTCGTTGGGTTTGGAAACATTGGGTGGTGTTTGCACACGCTTAATTGAACGCAACACGACGATTCCTGTGCGCAAAACGCAAGTGTTCTCTACGGCGTCTGATAACCAACCGGCGGTAACCATTAACGTCTTGCAAGGTGAACGCCCGATGGCCAAAGACAACGTACCGCTCGGCAAATTTGATTTGGACGGTATCCCGCCGGCTCCGCGCGGTGTGCCGCAAATCGAAGTGACGTTTGATATTGACGCAAACGGTATCTTGAATGTGTCTGCCAAAGATTTAGGCACACAAAAAGAACAACACATTACGATTAGTTCGCCTAATAAATTAAGCGACAGCGAAGTGGAAAAATTCGTCAAAGATGCCGAAAAATTCGCCGAAGAAGATAAGAAACACAAAGAAGTTATTGAAGCCAAAAACCAAGGCGACGGTGTTTTGTATCAAACGGAAAAAGCGCTGAAAGATTACGGCGACAAAGTCAGCCAAGAAGAACGCGGCAAGATTGACCAAGCCTTAAACGATCTGCGCGATGCGCTCAAAGGCGACGATGTTACCCGTATTAAATCGGCTACGGATGCTGCTTTGCAAGCGGGCCAAAAGTTAGGCGAAGCGATGTATAAAGATGCACAAGCCAAACAACAAGCCCAACAAGGCGCGCAAGCCGGGGCCCAACCGGGTGCCGGACAAGCGCAAGCCAACAACGGCGGCAACAAAGACGACGTTGTGGAAGCCGAAGTAGTAGATAAATAAAACTGTTCGGGGAAATTAAAACCGGGGAACGAAATTCGTTCCCCGGTTTTTTATTGTTGAATTAAATAACGGGTAAAGTTGGAGTCTGTTTCGAAGTGAGAGCCAAAAGATTTGCATATTTCAACGGCTTGCTTATCTGTCGTTTTTGCCCAACAATAGAATTTATCTTTATAGTGCTCTGATCCGCTCGGGGCTCCGTAATAATAAATTACTCCTATGTTGTGTCCGTCTGTACGGGAGACTTCTACTTTAGGATATGCGTTGGAGTTTGTCCATGTGCCACCTACAATGCATGTCCACCCGTCCGGACAAGTAAAATCTACGCCCAATTCATCTACGCTCTGTGCATATTCTCCGTTGGCTAAATAATATACTTGTTGCGCATCTGCCACGGCACGAACGAGCGGAATAACTTGTGTGATACGTGCTTTCATAACGGCTTTTTGGTATTGCGGCAAGGCCACCGCCGCTAAAATGCCGATAATAAGCACAACCACTAAAAGTTCTATGAGCGTAAATGCTTTGTTGTTTTTCATAAAAATCTCCTTGTTTCGTTATTATAATTATGGATGTCCTTAAAAGAATTGTCAAGGATTTGCAAAGAGAAATCCGAACACATTTTGCATGCGTGTTACTGTATAATGCCACCGCCCAATACGATATCTCCGTCGTATAAAACGGCACTTTGTCCGGCCGTGATAGAAATTTGCGGCTCATCAAATTGCGCGCGAATTTCCCCGTTTTGCACCGTTACGTGTGCGCGTGCCGGAATATGTAAATTGCGTATTTTAATTTCGCAATCAAATTTTTCGGCGGGCGGTTCGCCACATACCCACGACATATTTGTGGCAATCAACGTATCTTTATATAAGTCTTTTTTCGGGCCGATAATCACTTGGTTTTTCGGCGCGTTGATTTCCACCACATACATCGGCTCGGCTTGTCCGCTAATGCCCAGCCCTTTGCGTTTTCCGATAGTATATCCCCAAATCCCGTTGTGGTGCGCGACGACTTTGCCGTCTTTGGTAACAATATCACCGGGTTTGTTGGGGAAGTTTAACAAGTCGTTATAATCACCGCAGTAAAAATCTTGGCTGTCTTCTTTATCGGCCACTTTTAAGCCTGCTGCGCGGGCAACTTCGCGAATTTCCGGCTTGGTTTTTTCGCCGAGCGGGAAGAGCACTTGCGAGAGTTGTATTTGCCCCAACCGGTGTAAAAAATAACTTTGGTCGCGCGATAAATCTACCGCTTTTTTCAGTAGATACTTGCCTGTTTTTTCATCGTAGCATACGCGGGCATAATGGCCGGTAGCAAATTTATCAAATTTGATTCCTTGTTTTCGCGCCGCGTTAGGCAATACACCAAATTTAATTAAACTGTTGCACAGTACACACGGGTTGGGTGTGTGTCCGCACGCATATTCCAAACGAAAATTATCCAGTACCGCTTTGCGGTATGGGTCGCGGCAATCTACCGTAACGTGTTCAATGCCTAATCTGTCTGCAATTTCTTTTACTTCTTGCAAATCTTCTTTTTCCGGCGATAAACACGCGTTTTTTTGATACTCCCCTTTCGGAACGGGAAGTGACGGATCCCACACTAGCATAGTTGCTCCGATGACGTGGTATCCTTGTTCTTTGAGTAGCACTGCCGTAGCCGCGGAATCTACTCCGCCGCTCAGCCCGACAAGTATTGTCTCTTTTTCCATCATAACCTCACTTGAGAAAGATTTGTACTTAAGGTTGAAAGCCAAAAGGACTTTTATATTGTAGTATTTTGGGACGGCTTGCGAAATAAAAACCCCCGCATTGGTGCGGGGGAAATTTTTAGTTGGGTTTGGTTTTGTTAGGAACAGATGATTTTTTAATATCCGGTTTATTGACGGAAATGTGAGCATATAACCGTTTTACGGACGGATAGATTTTTTGGAACGCTTCTACAATGCGCGGATCAAACGATTTGCCCGATTCGTCTTTAATATAGGCCAACGCTTCTTCGGTACGCCATGCTTTTTTATACACGCGGAACACGCACAACGCATCAAACACATCGGCTACGGTGACGATACGCGCTTCTAACGGAATGTCTTCGCCGCGAAGTCCTTTGGGATAGCCCGAACCGTTCCATTTTTCGTGGTGGTACAAACTCATTTTGTGCGCCATCTGCAATACCTTAGAGTGCGCTCCTTCCAAAATGCGTCCGCCGTAAATGGTGTGCGATTTCATGGTTTCAAATTCTTCGGGCGTAAGTTTGCCGGGTTTTAGCAAAATGTTATCGGCAAGCGCCACTTTGCCGATATCGTGTAAGGGGCTTGCGTTTTTGATCAGTTCGCTCTCGCTCTTGCTCATCCCTAACGATAAAGCGAGTAAGTACGAAATAATGCTGATATTTTTTAAGTGTTGGCGGGTATCTTGTTGGTCGCGATATTCGGCGGTAACGGCCAGGCGGTAAATGGTTTCTAATTGGGCCACGCGTACTTCTTGGTACAGTTTGGCTATTTCAATAGAACCGGCCGCCAAAGTCCCCAACAATTTTAGTAACCCTTCATCACTTTTATCAAAAGGAGTCCCGTCCGATTTGTTGGCCACCTGGAAAACACCTAATACTTCGCCCGCGTTGTTTTTAAGCGGGACGGCTATGGTAGCGTGCGTGCGAAACGCGGTAACGATATCCACATCAATAGAGAAACGCGGATCTTCGTAGGCATTAGGTAAATTGATGGTTTGCCCGGTGCGGGCAACCAGAGCGATAAATCCGTCGCTGTTAAGCGGAATACGGATTTCGGTATGCTCTAACCCTTTTCCTTGGGCAATTTTAGACCACAATTCTTGGGAATTGTCATCTTTTAAGTAAATAGTACATCGCCCAGCATCTAACATTTGTGTAATTTGCTGGGCGATAATATCAAGAAGTTTGTCTAAATGTAATTCTGAGGAAATACGGGAGCCGAACTCTACGAGTAGGTGGAGTTTCTGTTCGGCTGTAAGTCTTTCGTGTGGGTGCGAAAAATCTTGCATGGTATTACCTGTTTTGTATAACTTCCACAATATGCGCCACTTTGGTTTGTATTTTGTATTTTTTCAACAAATATATTGTCTCTAAAGCGGCAAGCCCTGAAAGCGCCACTACGCTGTTAGTGCGCGTTCGGACTAGTTTTTCTATTACTTTTGCGCCTATTCGGGCGTTTTCTTTTTTATCTACAAAACTGTATCCGAATGCGGGAATATCCGCGTCCGTATACAAACACTCTACCAAATTTTGACCAAAAAGCGCAAAGAGAAACTGATGGGCTTGTTGCGTTGCTTGGCTGCGCCGTTCAAACAGAGAACCATATTCCAGTTGTACCGGCGGAAGTAATGAGGTGCGTTTTGGCGTGGGCAAAATGTCGGTAACAAATTTTACTTGTGCGGAAAAATCACGCGCACGTTTGGCCATGTTGGGGTGTTTGGCAAATAATTGGGAAGCCTTCTTTAAGAAATAATATACATCTATACTATCGGTAATCAACGGTAATTTGCCGGCCTGTTCGTGCCGTTCTATTAAATTGCGTACGGTGCGGCGGCAACATCGCAAATCGCCATAGACATATTCAAATAATCCGCACGGGGTGTTTTGCCAAACAGCCGTGCGCGCTTTTCGTTGGGCGAAATCTAACGTTTTACACGCTATGTCCGGCAGTAAAAATTCGGCTTCCAACGACGGCAAATAAATTTGTTTGGGGGTTTCGTTATCGGGGTTAAGCCCGGCTTTTTCAAAAGCCGTTCGCAACGATACTATGTGCGCCGGTAAGATGTGGCACATATAATTTAGAAACGATAAACCGAACAGACGCGTTAATTGCAAGATTCGTAGTATAAACAAGATTCCTGTTTTGCGTAAGAATAATGCGACGCGCGTTACGCGGGCAAATAACTTGGGGTTTGTCGTTCGTAAGTGTAAAAATAAATACAACAGATACGGTAAAAAGTTTTTGTGCAACGCGCGGCGCATTTCCAATACGTGTTCGGCGGTAGGGATTTGACCGGCGCATACTTCGCTGCATTTACCGCATAGCGTGCAGGTGCGCAAAGAATCTAATATCTGTTGATTTTTAGATGTGATTTTGATTTTTCCGTCTAACGCCAACTGTAACAATTGGTTGCGTCCGCGCGGTGAAAAAATTTCTTGCTTATAAAATTGGTAAGTCGGGCAGATAGGCATACAAGCCCCGCAACGGTTGCAATAGGCAACCGATTTATATACTTCCCGCTCACCCAGCGGTGTTTGCAACGCATCAATATGTCTTTGCAGGTAGATTGGTTCTAAACAAGGATAACTCATTTTTTCTTCTCCGTTACGCAAAGAATTTGTTGCGGATCAAGGGCTTGTTTTAAGCGTTTGATAAGCCGCGTTTGCTCTATCGGTATGAAAGGGCGTGGCGCCAACGGACGTGGGGGGGTGGCATAAATCTTAAATGTCAGTTGGGTTACCCAACCGAATATCCCTTGTGCACCGGCAAATAAACGAATTAAATTATATCCGGCGGCATTCTTGGTTAGTTTTCCGCCATAACGGATAATTGTTCCGTCGGGCAGAACAGCCTGAATGCCGGTAACATCTGCATAAAAATCGGGGTATTGTCCCGATGAAAAAGCCCCGCCCAGCGTGCCTTTAGGCGTATCGGGCAATACGCTATATACATTTTTTTCACGCAAGGCATGATTTAGTTGCATAAGCGTAACGCCCGTTTGAACGGTAGCGGTGTAATTAGTTAAGTCAATGTCACAAATTTGGTTAAGCGACGGGACGTTTCGGTGTGGCTCGGAAGTTTGTAGAATGCTGTTTTGCCCTGTGATGAAAAACGGACGGTGCGTTTGCTGTGCTTGTAAAAAGGCCTCAAGTACCGGTTGGGCAGAAACATCCAGCGGACGGGCCGCCTCGGCTTTTTCTTCAAAATTTACCGGGATAATTTTAGACGGATTTGATAAATTGTCCGGGTCAAACGCGTGTTTCAGACGAGCAAAAACCGATAAGGTATCTCTATCGTATTGATAGGCCATCAACCCGCGTTTTTCAATACCTACACCATGTTCTCCCGATATGGTACCGCCGGCGTCCACACAGGCTTGTAAGATATGTTTGACGGCTTGCCCAAGAGCGCGCGTATCGGTCTTTTTTTGTTCATCAAACATCAGTTGCGGATGGAAGTTTCCGTCGCCCGCGTGAAAAAGTAAACTGGCTGTAATATCATACTTGGTTAAAATTTCTTGTACACGACGCAACGTGCGCGGCAGTTCGCTGCGAGGAACGGTCCCGTCGCATACCAATACGGCTGAAGATAAGCGTGCCATGGCACTGTAAGCGGCTTGGCGGCCTTTCCACAAATGGGAGCGTTCTTCTTCGGTAGACGCGGTGCGGAACGTTTGTACCGCATGCTTATGTAAAACATCTTCTAAAACGAGTTGTTCCCGTTCAATTTGTGTGCGCTCGCCGTCCAATTCTACCAGTAACAACGCTTCGGCGTCTTTGGGATATCCCGCATGCGCAAAATCTTCCACTGCGTTTAAGGTGCGCTTGTCCATGGCTTCTACACAACGCGGCGTAATGCCTTTAGCAATGAGCCCGGTGACGGAACTGATACAGTCTTCCAATGAATTAAAAGTGGCCAAAAAAGTTTTAATATGTGCGGGTAGCGGTAAAATTTTTACTTTTAATTCGGTAATCACACCGAACGTGCCTTCGCTTCCGATTAACAGCCCTACTAAGTCCGGCCCGTTTTCGCTTCGGTCCAGCGTAAGAGAAGTACCGTCGGATAATACTACATTGACGGATAAAATATGATCTAATGTTCCGCCGTATTTTAAGCACCGGGCTCCGCTTGCGTTTTGGGCCGCGTTGCCGCCAATCGTACAAAACGATTTGCTGGCCGGATCGGGGGCGTAAAAATACCCAAGCGGACGTAATGTTTCATCCAGTTGCCCGGTAATAACACCCGGTTCTACGCGGGCATAGTTGGCTTGGGTGTTAATTTCTAAAATATGATTTAGCGCCGCTACCTGAAGTACCGCCCCACCGTTTGGCGTACTGCAACTGCCGGCATGGTTGCTGGCCGCGCCGCGCACTACAAACGGAATATGGTACTTATATAACACCTGTATAACACGGGCAATTTGCGTGGTTTGGGTAATATGTACGATGATATCCGGTCTCATACGCGAACGGGAACAGTCGTATGCGTTTAGAAGTAGCGATACGGTATCCGTGCAGACCTGGGTCGCACCTACGATGTTACGTAACGAGTTTACGGCTTTTAGCGGTATTTCCATAATGTAGTAACGGCTTAAGTTTGATATACTATATTATAGTATTTGTATAAGCAGAGTTCTATGCAAACACCAAAACAAAACAAACATTTTTTTGTGGTGGGAGATGTGCACGGCCAGTATGAGCCGTTTGTCTCTATTTTACGTCACGCCGGATTGATAGATGATTCCTTGAATTGGATAGGCGGTTCTGCCCGTATGCTCCAAATCGGGGATATTTTTGATCGTGGGCCGCAAGCGCGAGAAGCGGATGCTTTATTGGATAAAATTCAAATGCAAGCCGCTAAAGCCGGCGGAGAAGTAATTCGGTTGGTGGGTAATCACGAATTGGAAATTTTATTATCTAATTTTTCTATTTCCGGCTTGCAAGGAACAGAGGCTATACACTTACGTGAAAAATTTACTGCCCAAGTCTTAAACGGACAATTACGCGCCGCCTATGCCTATAAAGGATTTTTATTTACGCATGCGGGGGTAACGGGACGGTTATATAAAATTTTTCAAATGCAATTAGATGATGCCAGCCCGCATAACATAGCGGTGCTTATCAATTTAATTTTCAAAGAATCTATTAAACATCAGTTTTTCAAACATCCCATTTTTAACATTAGCGTTAGCCGTTCCGGTACGGATAAATTCGGCGGGATTTTTTGGGAAGATTTATTAGACTTGGTTGATTCTTTTCCGCAAAGCCCTATTTGGCAAGTGGTGGGTCATACACAAGTAGAACGTATTATTATTGATCCGGTTTCCCGCATTATCCCTGTAGATGCAGGCATGCACCGCAAACAACAGTATTTGGTTGTTGACGAAAACGGTACGCCGGAAATCCGGGAAGTTCCCCAGCCCTAACGCAGACAAATTATGGGTTACAAAAAATTATTGGTGCTTTCCTGCTGTGCGCCTTGTTCGTGCGCGGCAATTAAAAAACTGGTAGAAAACGGGACGGATGTTACCGTTCTTTTTTATAACCCTAATATTTTCCCCCAACAAGAGTATGATAAGCGGTTGCAAGAACAGCGCCGCGTGTGTGAAACTTTAGGCGCGCATTTGGTAGAATTGCCGTATGATCCTGATCGTTGGGATAAGGCCGTTGCGGGGCTTGAAAATGAACCCGAACGCGGGAAGCGGTGTAGTGCCTGTTTTGAAATGCGTTTGCGCCGGGCGCAAGAATATGCCAAAGCCCATGGCTTTGAGGCGTTGACTTCTGTGCTGGGCGTATCGCGCTATAAAGATTTGAATCAAGTAAATGCGGCGGCGCGGCGCGCCTGGATGGCTGTCGGAAAACCGTATTGGGCCAACGATTGGCGCAAGGACGGATTGGAAGAATTGCGTCGTGCGCTTATTAAAGAATTTAATATGTATCAGCAGACGTATTGCGGTTGCAAATACAGTTTGGCCGCTGCGCAATTACGTGAAAAAGAGAAATAACCATGAAAAAAACTTGGATAAAATGGGTAGGAATAAGTTTGGCGGTGTTATCCCTGTGTGTATTTTTATTACACATCGGGTTGCATATTTTATCCGGAACTTCATGGATACACCAAAAAATTATCCAACAGATATCGGCTGCCACCGGGCGGGAAGTTCAACTCGGTCATGCGCGGCTGAATTTGCGCGGCGCCCGCATACAAGATTTTGCTTTGGCCAAAGCGGGGGGAATGGCCGAAGGAAAAATGTTACACATTAACCGCGCCCGTGTAAAAGTATCTTTATGGCATTTGTTACATGGCGAGTTGCACATCAAAGCCGTAGATGTGGACGGTTTATCTTTGCATATGCTACGTGATGAACAAGGTAAATTAAATACGGATTTTTTAACAGGAAAAACGAACCAAAAAGATACTGATACAACTTCCGGCGCTCCGTTTGATATTGCTGTAAAAGATTTGCGCGCGCATAACGTATCCTTTATTTATACCGATGCAAAAACTTCGCTGCAAGCCGGACTCAATAATTTAGAAATCCACATACATGATTTTTCATGGGACGAGCCTTTTAACGTTCGTGCAAAAACCGAGTTCGTTTATACCAAAAATAACGATAAATTTTCAGCCGATGTTTCTTTAGTGTCCAAGGTGTTTTTGAATGAACTTGATTTGTCCAAAGCCTATGCGGATATTTCTTCGTTTGCCGTACATTCGGATAGTTTGCGTGCTGTTTTATCGGGCCGCGTAGAGGAGTGGGATAATCCGTCTTTTGATTTAAAATTCACCGGAAAAAACATTTCTTCACAAGGGTTGTCTCCGTTTGTTTCAAACGGATTTCCGTTTACGTTTACGCAACTTTCGGCAGATGCTAAAGGCCGCGTGGAAACGGAAAAAGAAAAAGTAGAACTTAAACAAATGGGCATTACATTCCCCGGGGTAGATGTGACGGCCAAAGGGGATGTACAATGGGCGCCTAATGAATATAATTTAACGGCCAATGCTAAAGTGCAAGTAGATACCTTGGAGGATTCCTTCCCCGCGCTTAAACCGTATGATTTGGGCGGAAATATTACCTTAAAGGCTCAAACTACTTCTAAAAAATTAACGACAAAAGCCGAGTGGCTAGCCGGTAAATTGCAAACAACGCAACTCGGGGAAATTTCCGCTTTGCAAGTGATTTTGGATAGCGAAGAACATTGGGACTTCCAAAACGGTCAAGGCACGCTTGATATCAACGGTATGTTAAACGGCGAACCGTTTAAGACGACATTTTCCTTTAATCAAACTCCCAAAAAAATTGTGGCTAACTTAAAAGCCTCGGCCGACCGGGTGGTTTTGCCGTCTATGGAAAAAACGACCGCCCCAAAAACCGCTACCGAAAAAACGGCTTCTACGGAAAAAACAGCGTGGCCGTTGCCGCCTATTACCGCTAAAGCCGATGTGCAAGTGTTGTCGTTGGATGCACCGCATTTGCGTGGAAATGATTTAGATTTTAAGTTAGACATGGCCGGTATTACGCCGCGCTTGGACCAAGCGCACGGTACGTTAAAATTATCCATTAACGACGGCCAAATTACCGATTTGTACCAATTAACAGATTCTAATGCGCTGATGAAAGTGTTATTTATGTCGTTAAATGTAGTAGGCAAAGTATTTAATAGTTTGGATGTCCTTTCTGTATTGGGAGGGCTTGCCGGCTCATCTAAAAACGACGAGTCGCACGAAGTTATCAAAATGATTCCCGATGAAAATGGGGAAATGGTGGCCGTAAAAGTTCCGGCTTCGTCACGTAAGGTAGACGGTAAATTGGCGTATCATAAATTTGCAACCGACGTACAATTTGAGCAAGGCGTAGCAACGGTCAAAAAAGGGAGTTTTGTATCGGATATGATGTCGTTTAATTTGTCCGGTCAAACGAACTTTAAGACGGAAAAAATCGATATGACCGTTCATGCCGCCCCCGGCAAACACGAAACTTCGGGCATTATGCCGTTGACGCTTAAAATCGGCGGGACGGTCACTGATCCGCAAGGAAATATGAGCGTGGTGGGATCTGTTACGTCTTTAGTGACGCAAGGGGTAACAAATAATTTTGCTTCGCGTGCCGTCAAAAAAGGGGTAGGCGGTGTGATTGATTTATTTACTAAAGATGAGTCGCCCCAAGAAGAACAACCGGCTCCGGCGCCTGCCGAGCCCGAAGAATCCGCCACGGAAAAGGCGGAATAGTGTTTTACAATAAAACAGATATTTTGATATTACAACTATGATTTATTTTTCACATCGCGGCGCTAATACACTGCGCGTTCAAAATACAATAGAGGCTTTTGCGCTCGCGCACGCACAAGGGGCGCGCAATTTTGAGTTGGATGTGCATTTGCTCAAAGACGGCAAATTGGCCGTCCATCATGATTATTCGCTTTTATCTACCGCCGGAAAAGATATCAACTTGGGTGATTTGACCGCGCAAGAATTAAAAAAAATTCCGTTAAAAAATCCCTTTTCGCAAGAAAAAGTTTTTGTTCCGTTGTTGGAAGAAATTCTGCCCATTGTTACGCCCGGTTTAGAAATGTTAAATATAGAAATAAAAAACGATCACAATATCTATCCCGGTATTGAAAAAGTGTTATGGCAAACACTTAAAAATTATCCCGTATTAGAAAAGCATATTTTATTTTCCAGTTTTGATTATGATACGTTGGCGCGTTTGCGTGTATTAGCCCCTACGGCGCATATTGGGTTACTTACGCGTGCTTTTGACCCTGCGTTGGTGCAAGCATTAGGGGCGCAAAGCGTGCATATCAATCAAACACGTTTTACGCCGGAACTGGCGCGCGTATGTCATGAAAACAACTGGCAGGTTTTTATCTATACCGTTAATGAAATAGCGGCCGCAACGCGTTTAGCCCAAGACGGAGCGGACGGTATTTTTACGGATGTTATTCAGTTGTTTGTGTAGATTTTTTCACATAAAAACCCCCGCGGTGAAGCGGGGGTTTTTTAACAAATACTAATAATCGTATGTTGTTTCGCTGGATGACGATTGGGTGGTTGTTTCTTGGCTACCGTAGTATTGGTCCGGCGAGTAGCGTTTGGGTTTTTTCCACAAGCGTTTTTCTTTCTTATACTCGCTGTCGGAAGGTTGCCCGGGAACTTTGGGTTGCTGCCGTTCATCAAAGAAATAGACGCCTTTGTCTGTTTCGGCAATTGTGTTAAACACATATTCCGATTCCGGCGCGGGGGGGGCTTCGCGGCGTTCTTTGGCCGCTTCTTGCGTTAAATCTTCCAAATAATCTTCTTCGGTCAGATAGATTTTACGGTTATAGCGCGGATCCTCTTTTTGCTCGGAAGCGCATGCCGTCAAAATTCCGGCACAGAATAAAAATAACATCAGTCTGGTAATATATTTCATACATTCTCCTTAAATTTTCCGTTCACCTGATAATACAATGTTTTCCAGCAGTACCGCAAGCGTTACCGGGCCGACTCCGCCGGGTACGGGCGAATAAAAAATGCCGGCTGCATCTAATTCTTGCGCGTTCGCATCACCGCAGAGCATGTTGTTGCTCCAATTGGTGGAAATATCAATGACGACGGCTCCTTTTTTAAGCCACTCGGTTTTTAATAAACCGGGCGTTCCTGCCGCCGAGCAGATAATGTCCGCATTTTTTACGGCACGCGGTAAATCGGTACGGGAATGACATAATTTGACCGTTGCATTTTTACACGAAAGCAAGTGCGCCAGCGGCCGACCTACGGTAGATGAGCGGCCGATAACAACGGCTTCTTTGCCTTCTAAATCAATGTGATGAAAATCTAACAACCGCATAACTGCCATAGCGGTACAAGGTACAAACCCGGGGAGTTGTTTTATTTGCTCCCACGTTTTGCATAAAAACAACCGGCCCGCATTGGTAATAGACATCCCGTCAATATCCTGACGGGGGTTGAGATAATTGGCAAAATCGCTGAAGGCTAATTGTTCCGGTAACGGGCGCGGGATGAGCACGGCATCGGTTTGCGCATGGGTGGCTAATGTTTTAACGGCCTGACAAAAACCATCTGCATTTGTATAGTTATTGATATCAAAAATATGAGTTTCTATGCCGATTTTCTTAGCGGCATCGGTTTCTTTTTGCAGATACAGCCTTGCGGCGTAATCTTCCGACGAGCCAAGCGCACATAAGCAAATCGGGCGGCCGAGTTTTTGGCGCACGCTTTCGGCGCGCTCTTGTAAGGGCGCGCGAATTTGCTGAGCGAGTGTTCTGCCTTCTAATATCATATAGGTATTTTAGCAAATAACGGCGGTGTTTCGGCAGAAAGGTGCAATAAACTTTTTTTCGGCCGGGTTTTACCAATAACAGGGGCTAATAAATGGCTTGTCCCGGGGAGCGGGTTATGAAAAAGATACTGATGGCGGTTTTTGTAAGCATGTGTATTTTCCCCGTTGCGGGTAATGCCCAAGGCATTGAAGACGGCGACGGGATGGTTTCGCTATACGGGGGGCTGGGATCGGCCTTGGAAAAATCAATGATAGAAGTGGACGGCGAAAATTTATCGTGGGGGAATTTCGGCGCCGAGATGGGCTTATCCTACTTGTATTTTCCTACGTCTTATTTGGGATTGGGGCTTGATGTCCACTTGGCCAATTTCAAAGGTACGCAGATGGTGGAAGATGTCCGCGGACGGTGGTTTTGGCATACGTTGGAATCTGATTTCGACATGCAAACCTTGCAGTTAATGGGTGCCGGACGTATCAATTTGAATCCGCAATCTCCCGTGCGGTTGTATATTCCGTTCGGGGCGGGGCTTACTTTGTCTAACGGAACGATGAAATATACGTGGGACGAAGAGTTTGACTTGGGAGAGGAAAGCGTGACGGATGCGTCTTGGGGCGGATATGTCGGGCTGGGGCTTGAATTTGACCAAGGTACCAACTATTCGTGGAGTATAGAAGCGCGTTACAACGTATTTGATTATGATGACAGCCGCTTGGCGGGGGATATCGGCGGGGCCCTTGTCGGAAAAGATACGCGCCGCAGTTATGTTTCGCTGGCGTTCCGGCTCAACTTCGGATAAAAAGATATTTTTTATAAAGGGTAAATTGTCTTTAGATCTTCGCCACCGGTAGAAATTTTTCTTGCTCAATCGGTAAAAAACCGATACTATATTGTAGTAGTACACATCTGCCGGGAAAAATTTTTATGAGAAATAACAAAGCATTTACCCTTATTGAATTATTAGTTGTCGTGTTGATTATCGGGATCCTTTCTGCCGTAGCCTTGCCGCAATATCAAAAAACGGTGTGGAAAAGCCGCTCGGTACAATTGCAAACCGCTGCCAGAAGTTTGGCTACCGCCCAAGAGGCTTATTTTTTAGCCAATGGGGAATATGCCAATGATTTTGACGTGTTGGATTTATCTTTTGACCACCTGTCTTCGGCTTCTACCAGTTCACTTGGCTTGCATGTAACCTCAACAAATGCTGTGCGCCGAACGAACGAATTTGAGTTGGTGGTCAATGTGTCCCATACAGGGCTTTTTTTGTTATCTTCCGCGGTCTTTCGCGACGGTACATATAAAGGCGGCGGCTTTATGTTTGTGCATGACGATCCGGACGGCGTACTAAAGAAAAAGTTATATTGCGTGGAAAGCCAAAGTTGGTTTGCTCTTGCCCAAGGAAGTTTCTGCGGGAAAATGTTTAACGCAACGAACAATGTTTCTACGAAATGGGGATATCGTTTTTACGAAATGCCTTAACCGAAAAATGATTTATTAAAACCCCCGATACATTGTATCGGGGATTTTTTATTCTTCGTCAATTTTAAGCATGGCCACGAACGCTTCTTGCGGAATATTGAGACTGCCGATAGATTTCATCCGCTTTTTACCTTCTTTTTGTTTTTCTAATAATTTGCGTTTGCGGGTAATATCGCCGCCGTAGCATTTGGCGATAACGTCTTTTCTGAACGCGGGGATGGTTTCGCGCGCGATCACTTTGCCGTTGACGGCGGCCTGTACGGCCACTTCAAATTGTTGGCGTCCGATTAACTCTTTTAATTTGGCACAGAGCGCGCGTCCCATGGTTTGTGCTTTGTCTTTATGCACCACTACGGACAAGGCATCTACCGGCGAGCCGTGCAGTAAAATTTCCATTAACACGACATCGGAACTCCTAAATCCGGCCACTTCATAATCAAATGACGCATAACCCTTGGAGACCGATTTTAATTTGTTGTAAAAATCAATGACCATTTCGCCCATCGGCATTTCATATTTGATAATCACGCGTTGGTTGGACAAGTGGTCCATATTCATAAACGTTCCGCGTTTTTCTTTTAAGAGTGTCATGACCCCGTCCATAAATTCCACCGGCGTTACAATCGTAATGTGGATGACGGGCTCTTTAATATCAATAATATCGCCGTGCGGCGGGAAATTGGCCGGATTATCAATAATTTTATATCCGGGGTCGTCCGGTGCGTCGGGCAGGGCGGCCAGTTCCTGCGGGTGCGATTTGCGCGACGTGAATTTAACGTGATATACGACGTTAGGGCTGGTGGCAATCAGCGACAAGTTAAACTCGCGCTCCAACCGTTCTTTCACAATTTCAATGTGCAAAATACCCATAAACCCTAACCGAAAACCAAACCCGAGCGCTTTGGATGTTTCACTTTGGTAGTGAAAAGACGAATCGGACAAATTCAGTTTTTCAAGTGCTTTGCGAAGGAGCGGAAAATCGGTTGTTTCCACCGGGAAGATAGAGGCGAACACGACGGGTTTTGCTTCTGCGTACCCGGGCAGTGCTTCGGTGGCGGGCCGTTCGGCCAGTGTCACCGTATCGCCTACTTTTACTTGGTGAATATCTTTAATCCCGGCGACTAAATAACCCACTTCGCCTGCGGATAATTGGTCGCACTTGTGAAGTTGTTTAGGGGTCATAAACCCGATTTCTTCCGTTTTATAACTGGTGCCGGAAGACATAAATTGTATCGTTTGGCCCGGTTTAAGTGTGCCGTCCACCAAACGGACATACATGACTACCCCGCGGAACGGATCGTAATAAGAATCAAAAATGAGCGCGCGTAGCGGCGCATGGGGGTTGCCTTGCGGGGCGGGGATATCGGCAATAATGCGGTCTAATAAATGCTCAATACCCATACCGGTTTTAGCGCTTACGCGCTCGGCTTCAATGGGTTCGCGCAAAATATCCCATAATTGTTCTTCGGAAGCATCTGCATCCGATTGCGATAAATCTACTTTATTCATCACCGGGATGATTTTAAGCCCCAAACTTTGCGCCAAATGCGCGTGGGCTACCGTCTGTGCTTCCACCCCTTGCGAAGCGTCCACCAAGAGCAGCACCCCTTCACACGCGCGCAACGAGCGCGCCACTTCGTAAGAAAAATCAACGTGGCCGGGAGTATCAATTAAATTTAAGATGTAATCTTTATAGGCAATACGTACGGCTTTGGCTTTAATAGTGATGCCGCGTTCGCGCTCCAGATCCATACCGTCTAATAATTGCGCTTGCATTTTGCGCTTGGGAACGGTGCCGGTATCTTCTAAAATACGGTCGGATAAGGTGGTTTTGCCGTGGTCAATATGGGCCACGATGGAAAAATTACGGATTTTCATTTTCGTTATTCTGTTCAATTAAATTTCTGATTTCATCCGAACTGCCCATTAAAAGAGCGGCTTGGGCCAAGTCGGAACAATGCTCAAAATTGGAATTTCTGATATTGTTTTTTACACGTAAAAACATACGCGGCGTAACGGAAAGCGCATCTACGTTTAAGCCCAGTAACAACGGCAACATTTTGGTGTCGGAAGCAATTTCCCCGCAAATGCTGACGGTCTTGCCGCGCTTATGCGCCGTTTGGATAATTAGGTTTAACGTCCGCGCAACAGCCGGGTGGCACGGATCGTATAAATGGGCCACTTCTTGATTGACGCGATCTACCGCGATTAAGTATTGGATTAAATCGTTCGTGCCGATGGAAATAAAATCTAAATCGTTAATCATACCATCTAATGCAATGGCCGCGGACGGTACTTCAATCATCGCGCCCAGCGCAATTTTATTGACGGGCCGTTTGCCTTGTTTGGCAAAGTCTTCCAAAATTTCGTTAAAGGCTTTTCGCACGTGGCGCACTTCTTCCACCGAAGAAACCATCGGAATCATAATGCCCAGTTGCGCCGGAACTTCGCACGCGGTACGTACAATGGCGCGCAGTTGGGTTTTTAATAAATCCGGATTTTTTAAGAAAAGCCGAATCCCGCGGCAACCCATAAACGGGTTTTCGTCTTGATCAAATTCGTCTAACGGGAAATCGGGCATTTTATCTGCACCCAAATCGGCTAAACGGATAGTAACCGGGCGCATATCAAAGCGTTTGGCCGTTGCCAAATAAATATTATATTGTTCGTCTTCCGACGGGGGAACCGGAGTCCCCATAAAGATAAACTCGGTACGCAGTAAGCCCAAACCGTCTGTAATAAGGTGCTTATTATCTTTTTTATCGGTGCGCGGATCGTAATTGACAAACAGTTTAACCGGGCGCCCGTCTTGCGTAATCACCGGTAAATGATTGATCGTTTTTAATAAGGCTTCCGTCTTTTTCAAGTCACGCTGAAGCTTACGGTAATTGGAAAGGGTGTATCGGTCCGGGTTGATGACCAGTAACCCGTTTTCGCCGTCAATAATTAACGTATCCCCGGCGTGAACATCTTTAGATGCCGTAGATAACCCGACCACTGCCGGAATATTCAAACTTTGTGCAAGTAAAGCCGTGTGGCTTGTTTTTCCGCCGACGTCCGTACAAAAACCTAAAATTTGGTGCTCTTGTAGATTGATCGTATCGGACGGATATAAATTGTGCGCCACCAGCAGCGACGGTTTTTGTACAGAGGCTAAAAAATTATCTTGGCTACCCGTTAAATTGTTAGCCAACCGCTTGCCGACGTCAAATAAATCGTTGCGGCGTTCTTTGAAAAACGGATCTTGTATCTTTTGAAATTGCGCGGCGAATTCCTGTAATGTAAATAAAATAGCCGCTTGGGCGGACAATTGTTCGTTTTTGATTTTCTGGATAATAGATGAAGTGAACGCCGGATCTTGCAAAATCAGTTTATGCGTGGACATCAAATTGGCATACTCCGCCCCAAGCGAGTCCAACACTTTGTGTTCGTAATTATCTAACTCGGTAAGTGTTTGTCGGATAGCCTCTTCCAATTTTTTTACTTCGGCGGGAATTTCGTTATCGGCAATATACTGGCGCGACAATGCGAAATTTTCTCCCGGCAAAAGTACGGCTGGGCCAATAGAAATTCCCGGGCTGGCCGCAATTCCTTTCAAAACAAGCATCTAAAATTCCTCATTAAATTTATTTTCAAACAACGCTTTTATAGCATTGGCCGCTTCTTTTTCGTCTTTCCCTTCGGTTGTTAGGTGTAATGTGGAGCCATGTTCGGCGGCTAACATCATGACCCCCATGATGCTTTTGGCATCTACGCGCACGCCGTCTTTGGTGAGCGAAATGCTACACGCGTAATTACCGGCAGTTTGAGCAATAAGCGCGGCAGGGCGGGCATGTAAGCCAAGTTGATTAAGAATTTTCAAATCGTGTTGTACCATACTTCTCCTATAAATAACACACTAGATTAAATACGACTACTGCCGCCAAATATAAGTACATATTTGGAATACGCAACCGCCGCGTAATAAAACTAATACAAACGAAAAATAACACAATTACGGCACGGGTAATAAAGTGTACGTCAATAGATTGTTGAAATTCCCGTAAGTAATAATAAATACCGAGTAAAATCATGGCAACGGTTAACACCAATCCGATTTTTTTAGCATTGTAAATTGTTTTATTCCAGTCAAAACTGGTAAGCCCGTAACAGGCCCCGTACACAGCCTTATAACTGGTTTTAAATCCTTCCCATTTAACAAATAAAGCAATTACGTTAAAGGCCAAAAAAGCCGCTATGCTACCGGCCCAAATATACAAGCACGGCAGCGGAAGTTCCGGCGTGCTTTCAAAAATATGTACGCCCAGTACCAGCCAAATAAATAGTGCCAGTAATAACGTTAAGGGTTTTAATGTCCCCCAAAACAAACGATCACCGATAGAAGCCGTAGTAATAGACAGCCCGCGTTTAATGGTGTTCCATGCTTGGGTTTCTTCATGCGTTTCGGCAAAATTTTGAGCATGGGCAATATGTTCTTCTTGCTTAGCAAGTGCCCCGAAACAAAACGAGGCTAAAATAGGTTGGGTATTAAAAGTGGCCAGATAACGAGCGACGGCATCTTCTAATTTTTTCGGATCCTTTTTATATAACCGGCTAAGAAACGGCCGCATGATAAACAATAACCCTATATTTTGATATTTTTGGTAATTCCACCCGGCTTGCAAAAAGAACGAGCGCATAAAAAAACCGACTTGTTGCGTGAATTTCATACGTTACCTCTTTTTAAGCCGAAATTCCGGGATAAGCGACGCTAACCCGATCCATGGCACGGCCATAAATGCAAATTGGCAAGCAAAAAATGCCCGCGGATTGATATGGGGTTGTAACCAAGAGAGAAAGCCCCCGATTAACCCGATAAACAATGCTAAAAATACAAAATTGATAAGGAAACACCGTAAAAGTTCATCAAACAAAATACGGGTGACCGCCTTGGGACGTTTCATGATTTTATCTTCCCAAACCGGCAAAAATTTGACCCGTTGTTTGCGGATATAATGTTCTACCCGTATAAACAGTAAGGAGCCGAGCACGGCTGCAATAAATGCGTAACAAAGTTCTATACCAAGTGCATGCAAGGCCACGGTAATAGCACAACAGATGGTGGCACTGGGGGGCAAGATGGCCCCTAACGGATTAACATCGGAAAAAAGAAGTTCGGCAAATACGCCGGCTTGTATGCCGGTGGCAAAATCTCCGGTAAGTAATGCCAACAACGGTCCGGCGATAATTCCACGGGAAAACGTTAATTGAAACGCATAGGCGGTATCTAATTCCAGCAAGGCACCAAATATACACAATAGCCACAACTCAATGCTCATCTAATACCTCGCTTACAGATAATGTCGTATCGTTAGGTACGGCACGTGTTTCAATGGTAATGCCTAAATCGTGCACCAGTTTTAATAATTTGCGGTCTTGCGTATCTAAAAACACGTGCTCGGCTAATTTTTGTGCCCCTTCCTTAAAGTGCATACCGCCGATATTAACGGCCCGTATCGGAACGGCGTTTGTAATGGTATCGGCTAAATCTTGCAAACAAGACAATAGCAAGAAAAACCGTTTTTTAGGAAATTTGGCTACGTGATTGGCTACTTTTTCTACGTCTAAAATAGAGAGTTCATATTCATACGGTAAACTTAAACGTAGGAGTCCTTGGTTGAGGTTTTCGCGGTTTGTTTTGGTGCAAGGGATGATGACCTCATCTACATTGAGTTGAGGTAACCATGCTTGTACCACCTGACCATGAATGAGCCGGTCATCTACCCGCGTAAAAACAATAGCCATTACAATCCTTTAATAAGTAATTCCGTTGCGTTAATAACAGCGCGTTTGCCGTCGGCTTCAATTTTTTCCGCCAGTTCTTTAGCGGATAATTTTTTACGGCTGTTCATCGCTGTTAAAAGCATACTTAAATTAAGCCCGGTAATTACATGGCAATTCGGCAAATCTTTGCTGGCTGTAAGTGAAATATTGGTAGCGCTTCCGCCGAAAATATCCGTTAGGATAATGGCCCCGTCTTGGCAGGTGGCTAATTCTTTTTGCAATTTTTCCGCTTCTTGTTTTACGGAAGCGGTGGTAGTAACTGCAAAAGTAGCAAAACCATCATCTGCCGGTTTGCCGATAATTTGGGAGGCTGTATCTAACATCTCTTTAGCCAAATTACCATGTGTAACTAAAATGATTTTTAACATAGTTATACCTCTATATCTCGGTGGAATTCCGAGGCGCTTAATTTTAATTTATTCAAATACTCTGCTAACTTGTGTGCCATAAATACGCTGCGGTGTTTGCCGCCGGTACATCCCATGGCAATTGTTAAATAACTTTTTCCCTCTTTTATATATTGTGGAATTAAGTATTTAATTAAATCAGCAAATTTTTCGGCAAACTCCCGCGATTGTTTAAACGACATAATATATTCTTGTACTTCGCGGTCTAGGCCGGTTTTTTCTTTTAACTCGGGTACATAAAACGGATTGGGTAAAAAGCGCACATCCATGACGATATCGCACTCTTTGGGCAAGCCGTATTTGAATCCGAATGACATCACCGAAATCTGCATGTCGCCCATGCGCTTAAGCGAAAGTAAGGAGGATAGTTTTTCTTTTAATTCTCCCAGTTTTAAGCCGGACGTATCAATAATGTCATTGGCTAATTTTAAGATGGGAGACATTACCTGTCGTTCGTGTGCAATAGCCGCTACGAGTTTTTTATGCACCGGATGTTTGTGTTTCGTTTCGGAAAAACGGCGAATTAAACACTCGTCGGACGCATCTAAAAAAATTACTTTAATAGTAAATTCATCGTGCGTCAATGTGGCCAGCAAATCGGGCATTTCTTTTAAGCGGTCGCCTTCGCGCACGTCTATGCCTAGGGCGATATCGCGGGTGGCGTCGTTATGACGGACGTAGTTAATAAAATCTTTGAATAAGGCTAACGGCAAATTATCCACGCAATAAAATCCCAAATCACCAAACATTTTTAATGCTTGTGATTTGCCTGCGCCGCTCATGCCGGTAATAATAAATAACCGTCTTTTTTCATTTGACATAAGGTTTGCCGTTTCCTTTCTTCATTTTGTCTAAAATTTTCTGGCTAAATTCTTTGGCGGAAAAAATTCCTTGGCTTTTGAGTTGTTGGTTTAGGGCGGCTACTTCAATTAAAACCGCCAAGTTGCGCCCCGGTGTAACGGGTAAGCCTAAACAAGGAATTTCCACTCCTAAAATATCGGTCGTTTTCTGCTCGACTCCCAACCGGTCTAACGGTTCTTTGGTAGGAGAAGTCAGCACCACTTCCATATCAATTTTTGTTTCGTCTAACGTAGAGCCGACACCGAACAAAAGCGGTACGTCCAAAATTCCTAATCCACGTACTTCCATATAATGTTTGAGCATCGTGGGGCAGGAGCCGACCAAATAACGCCCGCGGCTTTTTTGAATTTCTACCACATCATCGGCTACTAAAATGTGTCCGCGTTTGATTAACTCCAACGCACACTCGCTTTTGCCGATGCCGGATTCTCCGCGGATAAGCACCCCCATACCGCTTACGTCCACCAAAACGCCGTGAACATGGGTAACGGGAGCCAATTTTTCATCTAAAAAGCGGGAAAATTCCGCTACAAAGGCGGAAGATTCCATAGACGTTTTTAATACAGGGACGTCTGCCCCTAAACAGGCTTTGCGTACAGCGGCAGGCGGTGTTAAATCGGCCGTCATAATAACGCACGGCACGTATCCTTCGCTGAGCATTTTGGTAATGTTGGCGCGCAAGCGCGTTTTATTTTCTTTTTGGCAAAACGCATATTCGCCGCGTCCAAATACTTGTACCGATTTGGCGCGGAAATTATCCAAGTGCCCACTCAACGCAAGACCCGGGCGGTTGACGCTGCCTAACGTAATCTCGCGTTGAATATAACGTTTCCCGCAGACCAACTCCAAGTTAAGTCGCTTAACTTGGAGTAGTTCTGCTACGGTAATGGACTTGGTAAATTCCATTGACACTCCGACTTATTTTTTCTTAATCGGTTTGATAAGGCCAAACGTGCCGTCTAATCGTTTGAAAATTAAGTTAATTTGTTTGGAATCTTCGTCTAAGAAAATCCAGAACGAATAACCTAAGCGTTCCATTTCATACGCGGCATCTTCCGGATTCATCGGCAAGACTTCCACTTGCTTGATGACGGAGAATTTCACGTCCGTTTGCGGCAATAATACGGTATCGGTAAAAGGTTCCATCTCTACCATTTTGACCGATTTTTTCGTGGTTTTGCGCGCTTTGGCTTTGTTTTTAATTTTTTTGGCTTGCGCTTCGGCTTTAACGGCGGCCGCATCAATGGCTTTGTAGAGATTGCTTTCTACGGCGCTGGCGTTAATGGTGGTTTTGGCTCCGGTGTGCAAGATAATTTCCGCTTTTTGGTGAATTTTCTTTTCTACCGAAATCAATACTTGGGCGGAAACGATATTGTCAAAGAAATTTTCAATTTTGCCCACGCGGGTATTGATAAAGTCTTTAATGGCCGGAGTTAATTTAATGTTTTTGGCCGTAATTTTAATATCCATAAGTCCTCCAATAATCAGTTACGGGAATTTTACCCCGTAGTAGTATTAAAACATTTACGGGGGCGGCTGTCAATTATGCGCGCGTTCGCGCGTAGGGGGGGATGTTAGATATCTTTGATGTTTCTCCTTATGGTTATAGTGTAAAAGAAAATAAAGAGAAATCAAGAGAATTAGGAAATTTAGTACAATAAAAGCGTTATTTCGCGGAGTAATTATGCAACCAAAAATATCGGTACTTATCCCTGTTTATAATGCACAAAAATATATTAAATCGTGTGTGGATATGTTATCCAAACAAACATTTTCCGATATTGAAATTATTTGCTTAAACGACGGATCCACCGATAATTCCGCGGAAATTTTGCAACAACTCGCAACGCAGGAAAAACGCCTCAAAATCGTTACGCAAGAAAATGGCGGCGTGGCTGTGGCGCGCAACCGCCTTATCCAAGAAGCACAAGGAAAATATATCGCATTTGTGGATGCGGATGATAAAGTCTTACCGGAGTATTTGGAAAAATTATATGTAGCGGCCGAAAAAGAACAGGCCGATATTTCTAAATGTTTTTTTCAAGAGATTGATGAAAATGACATTTGTTCTGCCGCTAATTGCAGCAGCCGTTTTTACATGCGTCCTGACGATACATGGCAAGCACGTTTTTCCGCCGGTTATTATGATTCCGTTGTATGGGGTAAATTATTCCGTCGCACCTTTTTAATAGAAAACAAATTACAATTTCGTCCGGGGCACGTGGCCGAAGATTTGCCGTTTGTCGTACAATCTTTTATGGCTGCTAATGCTATTGTTTATGTGCCGGAACCTTTATATTTGTATCGCAAAGGAGTAAGCGGAGCCATTACCGCTAACAGCCAAAAAATGGCCGTAGATTTACTTGCGAATTTGATAGATCTTGCCACGCAATTACACGCGCGTAATAAATGGAATGCGCAAGTGGCAAATTTATGGATAAAATCGGTGGTGTGGAGTGTAGCGCGTTTTCATAAATTCCCGCCGGAATTTTGCGATAAGCACCGCCCGCTTATTATGCAAGCATGGGCAGCCGCCGCGCAAGAAATTCCGTCTTGTACCGGATTGGCATGGTTGCGGTGGCGCACCTTGTTTGGTTTGGTAAAAGGGTGTGGCCCAAACAGTATGATTTTTTGGAGCCGTTGTTTTCGCTAAGGAGTAAACATGCGTCTTTCTATCATTATCCCCGTGTACAAAAGTCAAGAAACACTCGCTGCGTGTTTGGACAGTATTTTCCCCGTTCCCGCGGATGTAGAAGTAATTTGCGTAGATGATGGCTCTCCCGATGACAGTATTTCTATTTTGCAACAATACCAACAAAAGTATCCCACGCTCCAAATTATCCGCCAGCAAAACGGAGGAATTGCCAGCGCGCGTAATGCTGCTTTGGGAAAAGCCCGTGGGGAATGGATCACTTTTTGCGATCCGGACGATACTCTTGTTCCCGGCGCGGTAGAAAAAATTTTACAGGCGTTAGATAATTCATGCGAATTAATTTGTTGGGGCGCAAACATTGTTTCCGAACAAGATTTGGAATGGATGCGTACGGCGAAAAGTTATCACCGTATTAAACAAGAAGGTAAAAAAACGGCAACACCGGCTTTGTTGGGAGAAACGACCGTTACCGTGTGGAACAAAGCATTTAAGCGGACGATTATACAGAATAATCAAATCGTTTTTACACAAGGTCTTTTTGAAGATAACGGCTTTTATTGGAGTTACGCACCGTATGTAAAACAGATGTTGTTTATCAATGAATATTGGTATAACTACGTCCAACGCGACAGTTCGGTTTTTGGTAAATTGTACCGGGGCGATATTTCGTACGCGGGCAATTTCGCGCGTGTGTTTGGAGCATTGGTTGATTTTTATAAAAAGCATGCATTGTGGAAAGAATATCAACCTTATTTACAAATTGCATTTAAGCAAATGTTTTTCCTGTCGTTAAAATTAAGTCACAAACAAACCGCACAAACCTGCGGCGATTTCCGCGCGGTGCTAACATCTGCCAAATTTGATCATCCGTCCGCGCTGATGACGGAGGTGCAACGCGGCAAAACCATTCAACTTGTCAACGGCGAAATATTAACAGGTTGGAAGTGGGTATTTTGTTTGACTAATATTAAAGATTACAAGCACGTCTTTTTGTTCGGGCATCATATCTGTCAATTCAAACGCCGTAAAAAATAAAAAAATTTTTCCTTTTCCCAAAGAAAACACCCCTCAGACAGGAGTTTTCCTTTTCCCAAAGAAAACACCCCGACTTTCGTCGGGGTGTTTCTGCAAAACGTAAACTTATTTGGCGTTTACCATTTTGGCTCTGGAGATATCACCTTTCTTATCTAAGAAATAGAGATATCCTTTTTCTTTTTTAATACCGGTTTTTTCTACTTTTTTCGGTTTACCGCCTTTTTTGCCACCGCGGGCCATTTGTACACGAGCGATATCACCGTCTTTGTCGATGTAGTACAAGAAACCTTCTTCGCGTTTCAAGCCTACTTTTTCTACTTTTTCTGCCATGTTAAACTCCTCCTTATAAGGAATAGTCGTTAATATTAACGTACACTAACGTACAAATCAAGTGTAATAAAAAAAATAATTTTTTGCAAGCGTTTTTTTTAGACGATGCTCACTCGAAAAGGAATTTTCCCGTACGCGTAATAGTATAAAAAACGGGTTTTTACCTATATTATATAGGGAAAATGGTATAATCTTACATATAGTATAGGGGAGTTTATGTATCTAAAAGCCATAGAAATTATGGGGTTTAAGTCGTTTGCGGATAAATCCCGCTTAGATTTTGAACCCGGTATTACTTGCGTAGTCGGTCCGAACGGCTGCGGTAAATCAAACGTGATTGATTCGGTGCGTTGGACCATCGGCGAGATGAGTTGGAAAGCCTTGCGTTCCGCGTCTATGGTGGATATTATCTTCAACGGTACGGCTAAACGCGCTCCCTTAAATATGGCGCAAGTAAGTATGGTATTTGATAATGCTTCGCGCCAACTTCCGTTAGATTTTAATGAAATTACCGTTACGCGCAAAATCTTCCGCTCCGGCGAAAGCGAGTACTATTTGAACAAAGTACAATGCCGCTTGCGCGATATCCGCGATTTGTTTTTAGATACCGGTATCGGCGGAGAAGGATATGCTATTATTGACCAGGGCGGCGTAGAAAGTGTGCTTTCCGCCTCCCCCGAACAACGCCGCGAAATGTTTGAAGAAGTAGCCGGCGTATCCAAATACAAAGCCAAGCGCGAAGAATGTGTGCGCCGTTTGGAACGTGTAGATTTGGACCTTGCTCGGTTGGCCGATACGGTCGCGCTGATTCAAGAGCAAATTAAAAAGTTAGACAGCGAAGCCAAAAAAGCACGCTTGTATCAAAAATACCGCGACGAGTTAAAAGAAAGCGAAATCGCTATTTCCGTTTGCTCTATTAAAGAAGCCGACGCTTTGATTGCCAAACACACCGCTGAGTTAGATCCGCTGGTTACCAAGCAAAACGATTTGGAAAACCGTATTTCTGCCCAAGAAGGCGCTACGGCAGCGTTGGACTTGAATTTAACGCACAAGCAAAAAGAGATGGCGGAGTTTAACGAAAAAATTTCGGCCAGCAAATATCAAGTGGGTTTGTTGGAAGGGGCCATTAAAAACTGTGATAATTTGACGGCCGAACTGACCGCACAAATTTCCGCATCCGGCGCCGAAGCCCAACGTGGGCAAAGCCGCCTGAAAGAATTAGTTCCGACGATTGCCAAACTCAAAGAACAACTATCCGCGGTTACGGCACAATTAACTCCTTTGCAACAAAATTACAATACGCAAACTGCCCAAGCGCAAGAGTTGGAAAACAAATTGCGCCAAGCCGAAAGCGATGTGCAACGGTTATCGGGCGAACTGATGAATTTGGTGCAAAAGCAGATGGAAGTTTCCAATCGTATTTCCTTGGAAGAATCTTCTGCTCAACGTGAAAACGAAGATTTAATCGCCGCCGAAAAAGCGAGCCAAGCCCAAAGCCAAGGACTTGCCGAAAAAGAAACTAAACTACAAGAAATTGCTACTCGTTTTTCAGCTGCCCAACAGGCCGATACAAAAGCGCGCGAAGATATTTCCAAAGCCGAAACTTCCTTGCAACAGTTGCAACAAGAGCGTGCTGCATTAAATGAAAAATTATCCGCTGTTAAATCAACCGCCTCGGCCTTGAAAACGAAATTAGAAATGATTCAGATTCAAGGTAAGAACGATCCCTACTGGGTAGGTGCGCAACTGGTCAGCAAGAGCGGCCTTGCCGGCGTGAAAGGGACGCTTCGTAAGGCGCTCAAATATCCGGCTAAATTGGGGGTGGCCGTTGAAGAAGCCTTCGGTAAATATTTAGATGCGGTGCTTTGTTCCGACGAAAAAACGGTCAACGCTGCCGTTACGTTACTAAAAGAACATGGTAAGGCACGTGCCAAATTTATTGTGCTTGCCAATGTGCCGTCCAGTAAAACACATGCCGTAGCCAATGCGCTTAAAACGCAAATTACATATAAAAAAGAGTTGGAAGATTTAATTGATTTTATTATCGGTAATACCGGATATAACGACGGAACGGTGCAAGAAACCTTTTTCGTGGGCGGCGGGGCGGAAAACGTCCGCGCGCCGGAAGCCTATTGGGGCGAAGAAGAAACCGTCCGCGGCGAAATGGAAAGTGCCGCTGCCGAAGAAGAAAAACTGTCTTCGCAAATTATCGCAAACTACGAGTCTCTTAAAAAAGCAGAAGAAAATTTAAAAACTTTACGCACTAACTTGCAAGAAACCGCCGTGGCACTTAATACGGTGCAAAACGAACGTGCGAATGCCGAACGGGAAATTGCACAACTCAAACAGGAATTAGAATTGGCGGCTAAGCGTAAGAAAGAGATTACCTTGCGTGTGGACAACCGTAAACAGACGGTTGCCGCACTTAAGAAACAATTAGAAGAATTAAAAACACGTCATGCGCAAATTCAAGAGCAAGGCGAAACGCTTAAAAAATCACAAGTGGAATTACGCGCTCAAGCCGAAACGCTTAAAAATACACTCAATGCATTAAGCGCGCAACTTTACGACGTGCGTATTAAAAAGAATAATGTAGAGTTGGATTTAAAATCAACCGAATTTGAATTTAACAGTTTAACCGACAGCGAAGGTAAACGCAACGAAAAAATTGCGTCATCCAATGTTCGTTTGCAACATTTAGCTGAAGAAAAACTGACCACCCAAGCCAAGTTATCTACCGAGCGCGATACCTTGGCGCAATTGGAACTGACCGAGCATAAAATGCGCGGCGAAATGGAAGCGCTTAAAAAAGAATTTAACGAAAAAACAACCGCGCTTAATGCGTGCAAAAAGGAATTATCCGACGTAACTATCAAAAAGAACGATTTGGAAAACGCTCTTTCCAACGCGCGGCGCCAACGCACTACGGTAGTGAATAATTTGTTTGAAAGTTGGAACATCACGCCCGAAGAAGCGCAACTGAATTACGGCGAAAAAACGGTAGATTACGAACGCGTAAAAATGATGCGCAAACGTATTGAAAACATGGGCGCTGTCAATATGACCGCACCGGAAGAATATGATGCGCTGACCGAACGCAATAATTTCTTAAAAACCCAAATCAACGATTTGGAAAGTGCCAAGAAAGATTTGAAATCGGCCATTAATAAAATCAATCAAACTACGCGTGAAAATTTCCGTTATACGTTTGATCAGGTACGTATGCACTTTAAGAATATTTACCAAACGCTTTTCCGCGGCGGCGAGTGCGATTTGGTGCTTACGCAACCCGATAATTTGTTGGAAACGGGTATTGAAATTTTTGCCCAGCCGCCGGGTAAAAAACTGTTAAATATTTCATCTATGTCCGGCGGTGAAAAAACACTTACGGCGATGTCGCTTCTGTTTGCATTTTTCACGCATAATCCGTCACCGTTCTGTATTATGGACGAAGCCGATGCCGCCTTGGACGAAGCCAACGTGGAACGTTACGTCAATTTGATTAAAGAATTTTCCAAAACGACACAATTTATCGTCGTTACACACAACAAACGCACCATGGAAGCCGCCCGTATGCTTTACGGTATTACCATGGAAGAAAGCGGGGTGTCTAAAGTGATGTCGGTCAATTTGGCGGATAGAGCGAACCCCGAAGACATTAAAAAGAAAGAAGCCATTGAAGCCATGGCGGAGGCCTAATGAAAATCGGTGTGTTTACAGACGTTCACGGGAATTTGGAAGCACTCAATGCGTGCTTGGAACGATTTGAAAAAGAAGGCGTAGAAAAATTTATTTTCTGCGGTGATATTATCGGTTACGGGCCCGACCCGGAGGCATGCGTCCAAAAAATTTTAGATTTACCGTTGTTGGCTATCGTGCAAGGGAATCACGATGCCGCCCTTAACGAGCCGCAACTGGAAGCATTCTTCAATTACGATGCTTCTATGGCGTTAGAAAAAAGCCGCAAGTTGCTCTCGGCCCGTTCTTCGTCTCTTTTGGCCACGTTGCCACCTATCGTGCAGATGCCCAGTTTTTGTGTGGTGCATGGCACGCCGGCAGACCCGATTAAAGAATATTTTACCAGTACCAAACAGTTTTTGAAATATCAATCGTTATGGGAAGGAATTGTTTGTTTCGTGGGGCATACACACTTGCCTTTTTCCATGAAAGGTACCGCGCGTAATTGTACGGTAGCATTGTGTACCAAAGACGACGTAACGATTACATTTACCAAACAATCGCGCTATGTCATTAACCCCGGGGCCGTCGGCAAGCCGCGCGATAAAAATCCGCAAGCCGCTTTCGGCATTTGGGATACACAAGCCCATACATTTCGCTTTTTGCGCCAATCGTATGATGTGCGCATTACGCAAGAAAAAATGCGTCGTTATAAATTTCCATCCTTCTTGATTGAAAGTTTGGCTATCGGTTATTAGTTTTTAGGGGTGAAAGATAGGTCGCTACCGCTATCCCCGCCCCGATGCACAACACTATTTCAAACGGCGCGCGAAAACGTGCATACGCTCCTAAAAAAGTAGAACTAATCGCCCAGAAATAACCCATATATACGACGAAGAATATAGCCGTTATCGGTTGTGTCTTGCAAAGTGAAACTAACCCGATTATCCCCAGCAGCACTACACTCATTACTTGTAAAAACGCCAGCAAAAAGAGTATTTTTTCGGTGCCTGTTATCAGCCATGCTTTGGGTAGAGCGGAAGTTTGATTGAGTGCTTTTTCCGGTTCATCTGCCTGCCCGAAAATAAGTCGGGATAGGTGAACATGATTGGTTCCCAATAACACTTTTCCCGCCCACACGGGAACGCGCGATAATTTATATTTCCAACTTTGTTTAAGTAGCGGTGCGGCTAATTTCTTATATGTTTGCACTTGCGTTTTGACGGATAATTTTTCAAAATTGTCTGGCAAGTTTTTTTCTAATATATCGTGTGCTTGCGCCACGGAAATTTGTTTTTCTTTGGCCACAAAATCTTCGTTCCAAATGTATAAGTTATACGCTCCGACTGACGTAAAACCACTATATCCGGTTTGATAAAAATTACGCACTTGCCACGCGCCGATTAGCAAAACAGACGGTGCTAAAAAATACAAAAGCGTTTGTTTTACCGGTACGGCTGATTTTTTCCACACGCCCAAAGCAAAGAAAAATAAACACGCTACCGGTACAAAATAATACGCGGCCGGACGTACATATACGGCCGCCGTTAATAACAAGGCGGCGCCGAATAAATCACGTGCGTGAAATTCTTGCACCCATCGCACCGTTAAAAAAATAAACCAGGCGAGCAAAAACACGCATGCTACTTCGGTAAGTACGGCAAAAGAAAGCGAGAAATATAACACACTTGCCGCGCAAAATGCAGCACTCCAACGCGCAGCGGTTACAGTTGCCAAACGGCGCGCGGTTAAATAAACAGGCAGTAAAAGCGCGAGTGATAATATATTTTGTACAACAGCAACGGCCCATGTCATATTGCCGCTAATAAGTTGTATGAATGCCAAAAAGACCGGATATCCCGGCGTGCGTAACAATAGCGGGTTGACGGAAACGGCTTCCCACAGTTGCCCGTATGTAAGCAACGTTTGCGCGGGATAAACATAGGTGAGTGAATCGGGAAATACAAGGACTTCTTCCCCGAGTGGCCCGAAAAAGTATAGATAAAGTAGCATGGCGCATTTAATTGCTCCCGCCACGGCTATTATCGTCCATAAAATTTTATCTTTATACCACGCCATAAGTTTATTGTATTAAATTAGGTTCTGCATTGATTTGCACTTTTTTATTAAAACTGATATAATAAATACATAACGGGCCTGTAGCTCAGCTGGGAGAGCGCCTGCATGGCATGCAGGAGGTCGCAAGTTCGATCCTTGTCAGGTCCAAAATTTGAAAGCTCCGCGAAAGCGGGGCTTTTTAATTTGGCCAGACATGCAGGCGCTACGGCAACGCCGTTGCGGCGCAAGGTCGCAAGTTGGGTCTTCGTCAGGTCCAAAATTTGAAAGCCGCTTTTAAGCGGCTTTTTTCATATAATACCTTATATGCAAAACCAATATACGGACGGCTCTTATCTAGCAAATAATCCTTCTTGGCATGCCGAAGATGCTTCATGGAAATTGTCTCACATTTTGCGTGCATTAAAAAAAGCACATGTAAGTCATTTAATGCGTATATTGGACGGCGGTTGCGGCAGTGGGGATATTATCAAAGCGTGGGGGAAAAAAGAACCGAAAACGCAATTTGTTGGTTGGGATATCTCTCCGCAAGCCAACGCACTGGCACAAAAAAACGCGTTGGAAAACGTCCGCTTTGTGTGCGCGGACGAACCACCCGCAGGGCCGTTTGATTTAGCCCTGGCTATTGATGTGATTGAACACGTGGATGATCCGAGTGCATGGCTTAAAAAATTAACGGCGCGTGCGCCGCTGCTTGTATTACATGTTCCGCTGGATTTGTCTGTCCGTTCGTTTTTGTTTCCGTCGCTATTAGAGCGCGAGCGAAAA
This sequence comes from Candidatus Avelusimicrobium luingense, assembly GCF_902757105.1. Taxonomy (NCBI): domain Bacteria; kingdom Pseudomonadati; phylum Elusimicrobiota; class Elusimicrobia; order Elusimicrobiales; family Elusimicrobiaceae; genus Candidatus Avelusimicrobium; species Candidatus Avelusimicrobium luingense. The sequence goes on along the minus strand of NZ_CACVTK010000002.1, from coordinate 318,477 downwards.
ACCGTTGGACATATTCATTTTTTTACGGCACGTTCATTACGAAAATTTTTGAGGGAAAACAACTGTCAAATTCTTTCTTCCCATTACACTAATAAATATGTAGAGCGCCCACCGGAATTGACACATTTTAAGAGCCGTATCGGTATGTGTATCCGCAAAATGGCGCATTGGTTGCCGCATGCGTTGCCCGCATTTTTTATCGGTGGATACAGTTTAATGTTGGTAGTAAAAACTAATCGTGATACAACCCGCGCAAAAGTTTAATTTCACGCGCGTAACCGTCCAAATCATTAGGGGTTTCCAAACAGAACGGTAAATTTTTTAAGGCAGGATGATTGATAACGCCGGCCAGTATTTCCGTGCCGATTGTACCGCCGCCGATAACCGCGTGGCGGTCTTTGTGCGCCCCTACGGGGTTTAGACTGTCGTTTAGGTGAATGGCCTTTAATAAAGAAAGGCCGATTTGTTTATCAAATTCGGTTAATACATCGTCTAATTTTGTTAAATTGTATCCGGCGTCGCTGACGTGGCAAGTATCTAAACAAACACCCATTTTCCTGTTTAATTTTACACCGTCTAAAATGCGTTTAAGTTCGTCAAACTTGCTGCCGATTTCACTTCCCTTGCCCGCCATCGTTTCCAATAAAACGGTGGTTGTCTGTGTCGGCGTTAAAATTTCATTTAACAGTTCTACGATAAATTGGGTGCCTTTTTCTACCCCTTGTCCGACGTGGCTGCCCGGGTGGAAGTTATATAAGTTGCCCGGCACATATTCCATGCGTTGTAAATCATCTTGCATGGTCATTAAGGCAAATTCACGCGTTTTGGCTTCGGCCGAAGCCGGGTTTAAGGTGTAAGGGGCATGGGCGATAATAGGAGCAAAATGATTTTCTTTTAACAGTTTGCACAGCGCAGCCGCATCTTGCGGATCAATGGGTTTGGCTTTGCTGCCACGCGGATTGCGCGTAAAAAATTGAAAAGTGTTTGCGTTGATTTGAAGCGCGGTTTTGCCCATGGCTTCAAAACCGTCCGATGAGGATAAATGACATCCGATATAGAACATATTATTTCCCCAAAAGTTGTTTGATATCCGCAATGAGTTGTTTAGCATCTTCTTCGTGAGAGGCCCAACTGGTGCAAATACGGATAACAGTTTCGTTTTTGCCATAAGGACGAATATGCGAAAACACATACGTTTGCTCTAATTTTTTGAGTACGTCGTTTGGCATGATAAGAAATTGTTGATTGGTGGGGGAATCGTACAAAAATTTCAGCCCGGCTTGTTTGCATGCATCGCGGATAAGCAACGCCACCTTATTAGCATGCGCGCCGAGTTTTTTATATAACCCGTCTTGCAGTAACGTTAAAAATTGAATACCCAACACACGCCCTTTGGCTAAAATAGCGCCGCGTTGTTTCATAATGTAGCGGAAATCTTTTTGCAGTTTCGGGTTAGTAAGTACAACCGCTTCCCCTAAAAGTGCGCCGAGTTTGGTGCCGCCGATATAAAAGGCATCGCAACAGGTGGCAATATCCGTCCATGATACATCGTTGCCGGGAGCACTTAATCCATAACCCAGCCGCGCTCCGTCCATAAATAAAAATAAGTTGTGTTCGTCGCACACGCGGCGCAAGGCAAAGAGTTCTTCTTTGGAATAGAGTGTTCCAAATTCGGTTGGGAATGAAATATATACCACTTTAGGTTGCGGGGAAAATTCCGGGTTTTCGTCTTGCCAATGGTTTTTACATACTTGCGCCACTTGGTCTGCCGTAATCTTTCCGTCTTGGTGGGGCAAGGCAACAATATGGTGGCCTGTCATTTCTATCGCCCCGGTTTCGTGGACGTTGATGTGGCCGGTATCGGGGGAAATGACACTTTGATAGGGCCGTAAAAGTGCGGCCAGTACGGTTAAATTGGTTTGTGTTCCGCCGCTGATAAAATGAACGGCCGCTTCCGGCGCGTGGCAAAGGTCTTTAATCAGTTGCTCGGCTTGCACGCAATATGGGTCTGCCCCATAACCGGGCAATTGTTCTAAATTGGTTTGCGCTAACTTTTCCAAAATAAGCGGGTGCGCGCCTTCGCTGTAATCACAATTAAACCGTATCATAAAAATCATTTTACTTTTTTTCGCAGAAAAAGCAAAAAAACCTACTATTTACTGCACAGACAGGGAGAGATTTTCTCTAATAATTAGGCCATTTTTTAGTATAATAATAATATCTATGTATAGGGAAAGCCAAAAGCATTTCCCAAGGGATATTATGTCTGAAAAATCTGTGATGGAAAAAGATACTTGTGCCGTTAAGGATACGGTAGCGCGTGAAATTGCCTGTCTAAAAAAATTAGAAGAGTTGCTGGCAACCGCTCCTTTATCGCACGTTTTAGATTTAATGCAGCAGACACAAGGCCGTATTATTTTTACGGGTATGGGCAAGTCGGGCATTGTGGCCAAAAAAATTGTGGCGTCGCTGGCCAGTACGGGCACGCCGGCTTTTTTTGTCCACCCCGCCGAAGCCAGCCATGGCGACTTAGGGATGATTTCTTCCCAAGATATGGTAGTAGCTATTTCCAATAGCGGTGAATCAAAAGAGTTGGCCGACATTTTGAATTATTGCAAACGCTTTGGTATTACCTTGGTGGGTATTACTAAAAACGCAGATAGCACATTGGCCAAATATGCCGATTGTGTCCTGCCTTTGCCCAATATGCCGGAAGCCGACCCGTTGGGCTTGGCCCCGACTTCGTCCACCACGGCTACGCTTGTATTGGGGGATGTGCTGACGGTGGCACTTATGAACCGTAAGCAATTTACCAAACAAGATTTTCAGGTCCGTCACCCGGGGGGCAAATTAGGGGCCGTATTGCAACGCGTCAAAGATATTATGCATACCGGGGACGAAATTCCGCTTCTTAGTGAAAATACACCTATCCCTACTATTTTGGTAGAAATGAGCAACAAACGGCTCGGGTGTGTCGGTTTTACCAATGAAAAAGGCGAACTGACCGGTATTTTTACCGATGGCGATTTGCGCCGTAAAATGTCCCCCGCGTTGTTTAATCAAACAGGCGCGGATGTAATGACGAAAAACCCGAAAAATGTATCGGGTGAAATGATGGCGGCCGAAGCGTTGCACTTTATGAATGAGAAAAAAATTACCACGTTATTTGTAACGGTGGAAAATAAACCGGTGGGTATTATTCATATTCATGATTTACTCAAGTTGGGTTTATAACAGGGAGCAGTAATGAAAAAACTAAAAGCCAAATTGGCCGAAAATAACTTTGTAAAAAATTGCCGCCGGATGTGGCCCTATGTTAAACCGTTTTGGTTTCGGGCGCTGTTGGGGGTTGCGCTGACGGTACCGGTTGGCGCGCTGGATGGTGTAATTGCCATGTTCTTAAAACCGTTTATGGATAGAGTCATGGTAGAAAAACAACCGCACTTCTCGGCAATGATTCCGTTTTTGATTGTCGGGTTTACGGTGGTACAGGGAATATTGCTCTACTCGGCTAACTACTTAAATACATGGGTGGGACAAAAAATTACTATCGGTGTAAAACGCAAATTATATGAAAAACTGCTTGCTATGGATACATCGTATTTTGATACAAATAACTCCGGTACGATTTTGTTCCGTTATTCCAATGATGCCGAAATTGCTTCCACCAGTTTGGTAGAAAACTTAAAGAAATTTCTATCCCGCGTATTTTCATCTATTGCCTTAGTGGGAGTATTAATTTATAACTCGTGGCAATTGGCTATTTTCGCTATTTTGATTTTGGCACTATTTTTGCCGCCCATGGCGTGGGTGCGCCGAAAAATGAAAGATATTTTGGCGCGTACGGTGGAAAATTTATCCAAAGTAATGACTATTTATAACGAAACATTTGCCGGAAATAAAACAATCCGTTCTTTTACGTTGGAACAAATTTTCCAACAACGTTTCCGCGAAACAACCGATTTAACTTTCCGCTTGGCTATGAAAATGGTACAGCGCACCAACTGGCTTTCCCCGGTGATGCATATTTTAATGTCTATCGGGGTGGCTGTTGTTATCGGTTACGGCGGTTATTTAATTGTACATGGTAAGATTACCAGCGGTAACTTTGTGGCATTTATTGCGGCGCTTATGATGTTATATTCTCCGCTTAAAGGCGTCGGCAATAACTATGTGGCTATCCAAAACTCCTTTTTAGCCATTGACCGTATCTTTGAAATTCTGGATTTGCAACCTACTATTAAAGATCATCCCGATGCCAAAGAATTAAAAGAAGTGAAGAAAGACATTACGTTTGAAAATGTCTGCTTTGAATATGTACCGGGTCGCGAAGTGTTGCACAATATCAATTTGGATATTCCGGTCGGTTCTACGGTGGCGTTGGTGGGAAATTCCGGCGGCGGTAAAACAACGGTTTCTGCCTTATTGCCGCGCTTATATGATGTGCACAAAGGAAGTATTAAAATTGACGGTACCGATATTAAAAACATTACCCAATCTTCGTTGCGCCGTCAAATTGCAATGGTGTTCCAAGATAATTTCTTGTTCTCCGGTACGATTCGTGAGAATATCTTGCTGGGCAACCCTAATATTAGCGAAGAAGTTATGTGGCACGCTTTGAAAAATGCGTGTTTAGACCAATTTGTGCGTGAACTGCCTAACGGTTTAGATACCGAAATCGGCGAACGGGGGATATTGCTCTCCGGCGGCCAAAAACAACGGTTGGCTATTGCGCGTGCATTTGTGAAAAATGCCCCGATTGTTATTCTGGATGAAGCCACCAGTGCCTTGGATAATAAATCCGAACGGGTGGTACAAGAAGCATTAGATAACCTGATGAAAGACCGCACGGTTATCGTCATCGCGCACCGTTTAAGTACGATTCAAAATGCAGATAAAATTGTAGTAGTCAACGACGGTAAAATTGCCGAAGAAGGCACCCATACGGAGTTATTAAAACGCAATGGCGCTTACTCGGCCTTGTATGCCATGCAGTTTAAGGATAAATAATTAGGAGAAATTATGACCCGTTTAATCAATGATGTGCAGTTAGATTATTGTGACGTTTTGTTCCAACCCAAACGTACTACCTTAAATTCGCGCAGTGAAGCCGATATTTTGCGTGAATATTCTTTCAAATGGTATCCCAAAACGATCAAAGCGTGCGGTATTATTGCTGCCAATATGGCTACAACCGGTACGTTTGAAATGAATGACGCTTTGGAAAAATTTAATGCGATTACGTGTTTGCATAAACATTATACGCACGAGCAAATCAAAGCGTATTTTAAAAAACCGCACCCACTTACTTTTATTTGCACCGGGCTTAAAGATGACAAAGAAAAATTATTTAAGTTGCTTTCCGAAAACCCGCATATTGATAAATTATGTGTAGATATCGCCAACGGATACATTCCGAAATTGTTGGGTTTCGTTAAAGAATTGCGTGCAAAATTTCCGAATTTGTTACTGATGGCGGGCAACGTCGTAACGGGCGATATGACGCAAGACTTGATTTTATCCGGGGCCGATATTGTCAAAGCCGGTATCGGGCCGGGGTCGGTATGCTTGACGCGCTCGCAAACCGGTGTGGGCCGACCGCAACTTTCTACCGTGCTGGAAGTATCGGATGCCGCGCACGGGGTAGGCGGGATGATTTGCGCCGACGGAGGTTGTACCGTCCCCGGGGATATAGCCAAAGCATTTGGTGCGGGGGCTGATTTCGTGATGATCGGCGGTATGCTTGCCGGTTCCGACGAAGCCGCCGGAGAACTGGTAGAACGGTATGTGCAAACAAGTTGGGTAGATAAAGAAAGCGGAGATTTGACCATAGAACTTCGCCGCTATAAAAAATTCTACGGGATGAGTTCTAAACTGGCGCAACAAAAACACTTTGGCGGCATGGCCAAATATCGCACTACGGAAGGCCGCGAAAAATTGATTCCGTACACCGGCCCGGTGGAACATATTATAGAAGATATTTTGGGTGGGCTTCGCAGTACCATGTCATATATTGGGGCCAGACGCTTGAAAGATATTCCGCGTTGCACCACGTTCTATACGGTCAACAAACAACTCAACACCGTATTTGAGAACATGAAGGACATTGATTAGGTTGTTTTTCCAGACAGAATAAAAACCCCGCTTTACGCGGGGTTTTTTATGGCTATTTAGTCATTGGATAAAACTTATACCCGTTTATGAGCCCGCTAGCGGTTATTAAATTTAGATTAAGCGGGGAATCGCCCAATGCTTTACACAATTTGATAGCATTAGCGTCCGTCGATTTGGCGATACACACATCTGTGTTTTCCGGAACCCCTCCGACACTGGTGATAAATCTTTCTATGGCAAAAGAATAGTCGTTGCGCCCACAAGTCACGCTGGCGGGGACCCCGCCGCTACTACTTTGCGGAGTAATACAGCAATACATTTCGTTATTAGCCGCGCATTCGCCCGATTGCGCATTGGTGGCAATAGGGGTAAGCCCGCTGGGAGTATCTAAACTTAATTCATCAAACGAAGTGGGCCATGTGCCGTTAGCCATGTGATAAACTTCCATGGCTTGTTTATAGGAATAGGCCGTTGTGCGCAGATTGGCAAATCTACTTTTATAGACGGCTAATGTGTATTGCGGCAAGGCCACGCTTGCCAAAATACCGATAATTAACACCACCACTAATAATTCAATAAGTGTAAATGCCTGTTTGTTTTTCATATTGTTTGCTCCTTAATATATTTTTCTGTCCCTTTATTATCGTTTTTTTTTTGATTTGTCAAGAGAAAATTTTGAATCGGCGGACTTGGCTTCTTTTCAGCAGACCAAAACGGGGGGAAAAAGCGAAAGGGTTGCGGGCAAAGATAGAACGACAATGGGTCGTCGCGCGTTTAATCTATATTATATAGACATCGGTTTTTGAAACCGAACGCCAAAATAAATTAAAATAAAAACAGGAGAAAATTATGGAAATTATACTAGCCTTTATTGCCGGAGCCGTTTTGTGCGGCGTGGCGGCGTATCTAAAAATCAAAAATTTATCGTCGCGGTTGGAGCAAACTGCCCAAGCGCGTACACAAGCAGAATTGGAAAATGCTCGTCTAAACGAGCGTATTGTGTCATTAGGCAACGCACAGGCCGGTGCGGAAAATTTTGCCAATCAGTTACTTGCCCAACAAGATAAAAAATTTGCTGCGTTGCAGGCTACCGCCAAGGCCGAATTTAAGCAACTCGCTGCCGATACGTTAAAAGAACAGCGTGCCGAACTTACCGCCAAAAATGATGAAATGGTTTCTCCCTTAAAAGAATCTATGGATAAATTTACCAAACAAGTCGGCGATCTGCGCACCGAAAGCAGTACACACCATACGCGGCTGCAAGATGCTATCAACCGCACGTTAGAGTTAAATAAAAATTTATCCCAAGAAGCCCAAAATTTGACCGAGGCACTCAAAAGCCCTAAAAAGCAAGGATCGTGGGGGGAAATTATTTTGGAAGATGTATTAACGACATCCGGTTTTCGCAAGGGGATAGAATTTGATACACAAGTATCTATAACGACGCAAGATAACGACCGCGTCCAGCCCGATTTTGTTTTGCACTTACCGGGCAACCGCGATTTTGTGATTGATTCCAAAATGTCATTAACCGCCTATATGAAATGGCAAGCCGCCGCGACGGAAGAAGAAAAAGCCGTTGCCTTAAAAGAGCATGTCCTGTCAGTAGAAAAACATATTAAAGAATTATCTGAAAAAGATTATTCTGCGTTACTTCCGCATGAAAAAATGGACTTTGTATTTATGTTTATTCCAATAGAGTTTGCCTACTTTTTAGCCGTACAGGCCAAACCGGAATTGAACGAAATCGCCCGCAAACACCGCGTAGCCATTGTAACGGCTTCCAACTTGTTTTCCGTGTTACAAGTGGCCGAAAATTTATGGCGGCAGGAACGTGCCAGCCAGCTGATAGAACAAATTTTTAAGACGGCGCAAGAGATGTTGGATCGGGTGGGGTTATTTACCGAGCGCATGGGCGATATCCACACCAGAATTACCCAGTTGACAGATACCTACGATAAAGCAGACAAAACATTGCGCGGTAGCAAAGGCATTGTGGCATCGGCTAAAAAATTAGAGCAATTGCAGGTAAAATCAGCCCGAAAGTTGCCGGATCTGTTAGAAGAAAATACAGCCGAATTGCCGCTTTCTTCTTCCGCCGAAAATAATTAAGTTCGGTTTGGTTATATATAATAACTGAAAAACCCACCAAAAAGGTGGGTTTTCAAATTTGCCCAGTACAGGGATTGAACCTGTGACCTTTCCCATGTCAAGGGCGTACAGGGTTTTTGCTTGCTAATTCTCCGACGAGGAAATGGGGTTTGCGTTTGCTTCTTGTTGCCATTGCCAAAATATTGACAATGGTCAATAATTAGCAGGTTAGTTACTGAGTCAGGAAAGCGATTTTTGCTTCTACTTGATGCTTGAATTTCACGATGCTATTGTCGTTGTCCTTTTCCCAAGTAAAAATTTCCTGATGATTCACGTCAAAATGGGGCCTTTCTTCTTTTGATGTGGATTTTAATACATCCTCACGACAAATATATAATACAGGAATGCCTAAACCTTCGGCATAACCTGCTTCCCAATATGCCCCTCGGTTGCCGTGTGTTAAATCACAAATGAGGATGCGACTTCTTTTAATTTCTACGCGTAATTTATCATCAATTAAACTTTTCTCGTTAATGATTTCGTTCAATAATTTAAGTTCAAATCCCATTTCTTTGGTTAATGGTTTCAGATGTGTATTCATGAAGTTTTCGGCTTCTTCATTAAACTCCATGGCCATGAATATTTGTTTGCTTTCAGGGTTGCGTTCTTGCAATGCTCTAAAATGTTGCCATCCGTCGATTAGTAATTCTATCTGGATAACGACACCGCTATCTGCAATCAAGGCTTTAATAAATCCTAAAGATTGTAAAGTTTCTGTTATAGCACAAAAATTTTCATCAGTAATTACTCCAATCCAAGCTTCTAATTGATAAGATAGAGGAGGAACAAGAAGCAGTTTATGCCCTAAGCACGGAGAGTGACTTCCTATAAATAAAATCATATTATCAACTTGTTCCATTGGAGTTGGTAAAATATTTTCTTCTAATACTTTTTCAAAATCAATTATTCGATATTTATTGCCGCTCAGGTCATGCTGATATGGCTTGAGTCCAAATTTATGAGCAATATGATAGGCAAGTACGGACCAGTAGTATCGTTTTCTATCTTTATTTCCTTCTGAATGATGTTGAATGTAGTCATTACATTTTTGCCAATTTAGAAAAAACCCTCCAAGACAAGGGAACCAAACATTTTCTCCATTAATTGGGTGTTCTTTGTGACAAAAAGGACATTCAAAAGTCTTATCCATAAAAACCTCTATTTATTTAGTTTATAATGCGTCGTTCTGCCTGCACCTAGTTGCTCTAAAATGCCGCGTTGTTGCAGGTCGGCTATATCGCGGGAAGCAGTATCGTGGGAACATTTGCAGATTTTAGCCCATTTAGTACTGGTTAGATTACCTGTAAAGCCGTCAAAAAGCATATTGAGCATCTTGCTTTGGCGGTCATTAAAGGTTTGGCCAGAATGTTGTTTCCAAAAGGTTGCCTTGGCTAGAACAGTTTTTAACAGTTCTTCGGAATCATTGATGGCCTTCTCTAATGTCCGCAAGAACCACTCAAGCCAATCGGTAATATCCAAATCGCCTTGTTGCGTAATTTCCAGTTGCTTATAATACTCTTTACGTTCTTTGGCAATCTGAGAGGACATAGAATAGAACCGATTAGCAGAAGATTCGCTCCGTGCCAGTAATAATTCCGTCAAAGCACGGGCAATACGTCCGTTTCCATCGTCAAACGGGTGCAAAATAACAAACCATAAGTGCGTAATAGCGGCTTTGAGAACGTTGTCAGTTTCGTCCGTATTGATAAATTCAAACAATTTCTCCATTTCGCCGTCCAGTACAGTTGCGGCAGGGGCTTCATAATGAACCTTTTCGTTTCCCATTGGTCCCGAAACAACCTGCATAGGGCCTAATTTATCATCCCGATAATCCCCCGTTTTAATGGTATAAAATCCGCTCTTACCATCCGGGAACATATGCTGATGCCACGCATATAAGCGGGCTTTATTGATAGGGGCATCATAGTGTTGAATAGCATCTAACATCATTTCTACCGTGCCATCTACATTGCGAGCCACGGGAATATCCTCATTAGGCAACCCCAAACGTCGTGCAATAGAGGAGCGAACCTGTGCTATATCTAACAGTTGACCTTCAATTTGGTTGGATTTCAAAATTTCTTCAGTTAGCGTTTGAAGCAAGGCGTTATCTTGCATGGCAAAACCTATATTCTGCATTTTACCCAATAACAACCCTTGCGACAGTTTTACCTGTGCAAGCAGTGCCAAAATCTTTGTTTCATCCCACGTAAAATGCGGCCAATTTTCATTTTGATAGATATACATAAATCGCTCCTGTATACCTATTATAGCATAAACTACGCATAAAGTACGCAAAAAATGCGTAGTTTATGCGTAGATTACGGCTTTCTACTATACAATATTAAGCGGAATCATTCCATCCATTACCATCATTTTACTGGCAATTTCGCCCGTTTTAAACCGTAAATAGCGTTGGGTGGTGGTTATTTTACTGTGTCCAAGCAACCGTTGCAAGTGTTCCAAACTGCCGCCACGATTGAGGAAATTAACGGCAAACGAATGTCTCATATCGTGCGGTCTTAGATGCTCAATCCCAGCTTTTGCGGTTGCCTTGTTGAGTTGATATTTGAGCTGGTTCTCTTTAACGTTAAATACATAGCCACTTTTTTGAGGATTCAGTCCACATAGAATTTGCTCAATATCTGCCGTTAATCCCAGTGTACGTGGTTGTTCTGTTTTGGTTTTTGGGATATAGAGCGTCTTACGGGTAAAATCAATGTTTTCCCAACGTAATCCCAATAGTTCTTGCCGCCTTAATCCAGTATAAAAGCCGATTGCTACACAAGGTCGTACCGCATCACTGATAAAGGGAAGTATTTGCTGAATTTCCTGTTCGTTGATTGGATGCGGTTGGAACGGTTCCTCCGGTTGCTTTTTAACTTTCCGGCATGGATTGGGTCCGCTGTATTGATCCCAATCGTTTAGGCAATTAAAGAACTTGCTAATGATGCCAAAATATCGGTTGGCATTGGAGTAGGAAGTTAGCTGGGCTTTTTCATAGTAAAAGCTTTGCACCAGTAACGGAGTCACGTCTTTTAAGCGATAATTACCGAAATAGGCCGCGATCTTTTCGAACATGGCCAAATAGGTGTCTTTGGAAGGCAGCGTATTGATATGATGTTTAATAAATAGCGGAGCCATGTCTTTGAATAACTGGCTTTCCTGCCTCAAGTACGGGTCATTTTTGGCTTTGTAAAAAGCGGTAGTCCGTTTGGCTAACTCTTGCTTGGCTGCCGATTCGTTCGTAGCCACGATACAACGATGTCTTTTCCCATTCTCGTCTATATAATCAATTCCGTACAACCCCTTTGCATTCTTATATACTTTCATATTAAATATTCTCCAATATTATAATATCATATTACATAATAATATATTATATTGTCAAGTATTATCTTTTCATATCCAACAAAATTTGCTATTATATCTGTATGTCCGAACAAAATAATGAGCAAAAGATCAAAACCATCAGTTTTACGCTACCGGAAGACCTGCTGAACCAAGCCAAAGCTTATGCGCAGCGGGAAGACCGCAACTTGTCATCGGTTATCCGGTTGGCTCTGAAACGCTTTTTGGAATCTGAGCAAGCCAAATAACAGCATTTTACTTAGAACGTCCTAATGGCGGCTCTATTGAGTCAGCAATCAGTTGGTCTATCTTTTCCCGTAGGAACATCAGCTTGCCGAAGGGTTTAACAACGCTGCCTTCCGGGAACTCTCCGCGGCATCTTTTGGAATATACAGTCGCCTTGGAAATACGCAAATAAGCCGCCACCTCATCCGGTGTCATTAACGGACTCTTAATGTTTGAGCCTACTGCTTTTTGTTCCTTCTCTGGCATATGAAATCTCTGGTAACTGTCTGCACAAAGGGTGTTTTAACACGTAATTAGCGGGCCAAAACAACGCCTCTGTGCAGTTCTGCTTATCTTTACATGTTCAGCCACTCATCTATTTGTGAGGCGACAAACAACAGCTTTCGCCCAATCTTCTTTACACACTTGGCAGGGATAATACCCATGCTTTTCCAGGTATAGACCGTGCCAGGGGTCGTACGCAGATATTCTGCTAACTCCTCTACGGTCATTAATTTACTGTTCATGTTGTTCTCCTTATCAATCACCACAATGGCATCGCAATTAACAACTCAATCAGTGCTAGTAGTACTGAGGCAAAAAGACGATTACCTAAATCTTTAACCCTCTCTTTACGTCCTAAACCGTACACATAGTGTTTGCTGATTGGGTTTAATGCCTCTACTTCTTCCGTCATCTTCTTTTTGAAGACAGCCAGGCAATTAACATCCTCTAGCTGTAACCTTTCAAATCGTTTCATAAAATCCCGGGCATGCCGTTTATCTAAATGTTTCTCCACGATTCGTCGCATGTTTTCCACTCCTATCCGCACACAGACACAGGCACAGAGCATGTCCAGCAGTAAAGACCGGACATTCTCGTATTTGTACTTGCAGAGCCAAATCCGCACCTTATCCAGTGTCTTCCATTTATCCGGCACATGCCAGTGCTGTATAGTTCGTGTTAAATTCTTGTGTAGTACCGCGTAAACAACATCTTTGGTAGCAAGTTCATTGAGGCAACATTGCGACAGGTCAATATCACACTGTTCCAGTTCACGCTTGATTTCTTTAGCTGTTTTGAGCGAACACTCAAACCTGTAAAACGTGCCCGGAAGATTGTTCAGTATATCCGCTACATCGGTTGTGGTACGTTTATTCTGCAGGATTTCAGCTGATTTGTTGTAGAACGCCACCTTGCGACGTTTTAAAGCACTGGCAGCCATGTGTCCGTCATCCGCGTAAAACGTAAATGCTTGCTTGTAATAACCGCCTTGATGTATTTCCTGCAAGTAAGGTAACAGTATATGCCCGTCAAACGGAAGATAGCAGACCTTGGCATAATCAATACGATATACATGGGCATATAACAAGATTGCCGGGCAGGTACGAATAAAGGCTTTCTTTAGATACGCGGTCAGATCGGTCATAACCTTGAACAGGTCGTTTGGGCTGGTTTCGTATAAATTATTAGGGTACAAAATCCGTGCCGGACAGAACTCCACCTTTAACTTCTCATCCGGCAATAGCTCTAAATACGGGAAGTACGGTCCGTTCCCGCGTAAATACCTCCAGTGCTGTACAATATCGTCTACGCACACTTTTGGACTTAGCTCAAACTCTGTATATGGTCGCAGTAGCAAACCGACTGTGTTAATCATAACTTGCTCACTTGTGGAGGTTTAACTGCTCTTAATCCTCCTACTAACAACCTATGTGTTCAATTTTGCTACAGCTAAGTTTAACACCGTCTGAAACAGTACATCCGGCATGCGGTATTTGCAGGGAAACACAGTCCGGGAACGCTAACTTTCGCCAATTTTGATTTTAAAAACCACATTGACCCCTTTCAGCACAATTAACAAAATAGGTGTCTTCTGCATGGAGAAAGTACGCCAAAACTTCTAATTTCCAGGGGATTTTAGAGCCTAAATTACAGTAGGATTAATCCCCGTTAATTTCCGACGTATATTTGATCAAGTTGACAGGGTTGCTAAGACGTGATATACTATATACCCCCCAGGCCGATTAACGTGCTGTTTGTGGCGTTAGATAAGGGGTAAGTAATTAGATTATAAGGAGACAAAAATGCAGTATAAAGAAGTGGTCTACGCGTTTAACTTAGTAGGCAATATACACCGTGGGGTAGCTGTACTAAACTTGCTTTGTGCCCATTCTGCTCAGGAACGTCGGGCAATTGTAGGTAATCATCTATTAAGTGAATTAGAGCTGTATGCAATCCGTAAGTATGTACTTCCCAGTATAAGAACTATATAATACGTTGCCCCCTTGTGGCAGCAAGGCTGAGTGAGTGCGTAAGTACGAACGGAGGACGTCCCGCCAAGCATGCGTAAGCATGCGCGGGCGGGGGCTGCCACAAGCATAAAGCCTGTAATGAACTTCACATAATGTAGTACAATGAAAATAGGCAGTGTATCCAGATCAAAGGAGTTAGAAGCGAATTAAAATAGCTAGTACATACAATTTGTGAAGATTATTTGTTGAAGTGTGGAGGAAGACCACACCGAGCAGAGGAAGGATTCCATATTCTTTCCGAGCAGATTTCAGGTCAACAGATAGTCGCCCTGTCTTACCCATCCCTCTTTACAGAGATTGGGTCAGGCGGCGATTATTTGTTAAGGGTTACCTGAAATCGCTCTTAACCGATATCGCCGCTTTTTTGTTGGAGTAACAGGAATTAGGAGGGAAATATGCAGCAAATTTGTAAAAACTGTGGTGAAGTTGCCACACCAGTCAAAATTAAGCCAGGTAGTGGGGGACTGGAAATAGGCCTATGGCTATTGGGTATAGGTACTGGTTTTTTATTACCTGTAGCGATTATATATAGTATTTGGAGGGTATTTGCGGCGGTAGGCAATTGCTGCCCCAAATGCAAACAACAAAACACAATGATCCCTACAGATACGGCTATAGGAAAGAAGTTGTTATCAGAATTTCACGCTAACCGGGCAGAAGAGAATAAACCATCTCAATCTGCTTCCGTATCAGAGGAACAAAAAAAGGATTGCCAAGATGCCAATCCAGTAGCACAAAACTCAAAAAAATGGGGTCCCGGTAAGATTATTTTATGTGTATTTGTTATAGGTTTAATTTCTCATGCAATTTTAGGGAGGGAAGATATTGAAAAGAAGGGTTCTGCTTCTGTCACTAAAAAAGAGCCGATTCTAACCACTCTTCAAGGTTGGGAGCTCAAACCCACTAATGCAACCCTGAAATCACTTGTAAAATGCAAAGAAGATACGCTGTTTTATAGCTTAAAAAATGATTCTATAATGCTACGCAAAAATTCTTGTAGTGGAGATGAAGATACAATGGCATTTTATATGTCGGAACAAAGTCGCAACCTAGCTAAAAAGAATTCGAAAGAGATCTTAAAAGTAGGTGCTACTGAGATGGTGATTGGAAAACCCAAAAAGACGGAGGACGGAGGAATTTCTGTTGATATTTTTATTTACAGATCTAAAGATTATCTTGCTGTATGGTGTATGGGTTCCCGAAGTGTAGAAAAAACTTGTAAGGATGTTAGTATCGAAATCGCAAATCAAGCTGAATTATTTTAGGAGATGAAAAATGAGAACATTGATTTTATTATTACCATTATTATTAGTCGGATGCAATACAATGTCTAAAATTGCGGAAGGTGGAAAAAGACTAGGGCATGCTATGATAGATCCCAACGGGTATAACGAAAAAAGAATACAAGAGTATAAAGTTAAAGAATGTCCGAAATCTTTTCATCAGTTTAAAGAAGCTTATTTTAGTGAAGCGGGGGCGGCATTTGAAGATATATACAAAACATTGGAAAATAGCAGCTACGACTCTTTTATTAACAGATTAAAAACAGAGGGTAGCTCAAAGATGATTTTGAAGAGCAATGTGCAGAAAAGTAATCCTGTTTTACTTGCGCTATTATTTAATGACGTCAGCACATATGCTGATACTATGAAAACTTTTGTGGAGGCTATACAAAAACGTGGAAATTATCAAGAAATGAGAGTCGGCGAAAAGAAGCCAGACTATGGCTTGACCGGATGGCCCAAAGATTCTGACATATGTGATAGTTTCGTCGAGCAGGAAGAGTATAAAAAGTTAGTAAAAAACTATAAATTGGTTGATGCTTTGGCAGATAATATTTACGATTATGCTTACGGCTTGGAAAAGAAGGAATTTTATAGAAAGGCCGGGTTCTATATAGATGGGGATAATCTGTTAATTCCCTATATGAGCGGAGTCGCCGAAGACCCTGTTCAGCACTATTTATATTACTTAAACGGATTGGAAGTGTTTCAGACTATTCCTGGGGGTGTTTTGGCCCGACTGCGGAATGGATATAGCGATAAATTAATTTTTGTATCTACAAGCCGTCAATTCGTAGATTCGGCTCTTTTGGATAATATCCCAGTATTGTTAACTGGTACAAAGACATATAGTACGGTCCTGAAAGTTAACAAAACCATCTATGCTTTTAAAATAGTAGACACTTCTCCGTATAGGAAAATTGTTCAAAATTTTTATTTTTATCCAACAGTTAAAGACACTTCAACTATAGATGAAAAGACACTTGAAAAGAACATGCAGCAACTATTTACAGTTGTAAAATAGTCATGAGTAAAAGAATAATACTGTATGTTTTATATATTGCTATTTTGTTTTATTCGGTTGATGTTTTGGCTCAAGGGAGCGATCTTAATCAAAACTTTAACAGAGTAGAATTGGCATCTGTATATGATGGCGACACCTTCCGCGTACATTTAGCGTGCAAATATGGGGTATTTTGCAAAACTATTCCTATTCGTGTACGCGGAGTGGATTGTCCGGAAATCAAAGGCGGTTCTGCAGAAACAAAAGCACTAGCCAAGCAAGCTAAAACATTTACTAAAACCTTTCTCAAAAGCGGTAAAATACTGCTGCGAAACTGCGGTCGTGATAAATACTTCCGTTTGTTATGTGATGTCAAAGTCAACGGCCAAAGTTTAGGTGAAGAACTGATTAAAGCGGGCCATGCCATCCCGTATGATGGTGGCACAAAAGAATAGGAAAAAGAATTTTTCATCTCCACTATATAAAACCATACTGGGCGATCTGGTGTGGTTTTTATATGTCCAAGTTTTAATATCTACCTCCAAACCAGCGGAAAAGTCCTATATTTTTGCAGTATACCTTCGCCGCGTGCATCTCTACTATATAGGTCATCTCATCAACTGCAACGAAGAGCCGCTTATAAGTTTTATATAATTTTTGTCCATTACTTGACTTTTTTGTCCCAATTAGTTATACTATCAAAAAGGACTGGATTATGAAAAAGAAAAACATATTGAATCTCATTAAATACCATGTGGAAAAAAACGATTCTGCATTTCGAAATGAAGCTTATGAAATAGCTCGATATTTCGATCAAAATAATGATGCCCAGTTATCAGAATATATTATGGCATTACTTGCTGATGTAAATACTTTTTCTCCACAGATTAATGTAACAAATTTTAAATTCATTAAGTCGGTAAATGTTCAAACAGATTCATTGCCTTTGCCTGATGCAATCAAAGACCAAATTATTGGGGTATTGAATGCTATAGAGCACAATGTAGGAGTCAATAAATTTTTATTTGTGGGAGCTCCGGGAACAGGCAAAACGGAAACTGCCAAACAGATTGCTCGCATTTTAAATCGTAAATTATTTGTTGTTAATTTTGACATCATTATAGATAGTAGACTTGGGCAAACTGCTAAGAATATTGCCTTAATGTTTGATGAATTAGCTAATATTCCTCAACCGGAAGAAGCTATTATTTTAATGGACGAAATAGATTCTATTGCTATGGATCGAGTCAACCAAAATGATCTAAGAGAAATGGGCAGAGCAACATCTGCCGTTTTTAAAGGATTGGATGAGCTTAATGATAAATTGGTTCTTATTGCAACTACCAATCTATATAAATCATTTGATAAGGCTTTGATTAGAAGATTTGATTCCGTTATTGATTTTAGTAATTATTCGCAAGAGGATCTTTCGTTAATAGCTGATTCTATTTTAAACAAATTTCTCGCAAAATTTAAATTTGCGGGTCGCAATATCCATTTATTTAGGAAAATAATCAAAAGTATGAAACCGATTCCATATCCCGGAGAATTACGGAATTTAATTCGCACATCTTTAGCCTTCAGTTCCCCTGAAGATGAATTTGATTATTTAAGAAAATTGTACTTTTCAATAAATAAACAAACATCCTTAAAGGATTTGCAAGCTCAAGGTTTTACGCTGCGAGAAATAGAAATATTAACAGGCGTTTCGAAAAGCTCTGTTTCTCGGGAATTAAAGGGGATATAGTTGTGAATAACGTATTATATTTAAAAGGAACATTTAATCAATCTTCGCGCACTCAAGCGGTTGGTCCTACCAATATTCCCGCCAATCAAATAGTAGAAGTGAGTAAAGTCCGGCAATTGTTGGCTGATTTACAGCGTTTGCGCTCGTATTGGATACAGAGACAACATATAATTCAAGGGGCATTAATTAGCGTATATTACATTAAACTTGCTGCTAAGAGTAACCGTGTCCATCAGTTGCTTTCAGAGTCGTCAAAATCTCCGAATCTGTCAATAGTAGGGGCGCGATTTTATGGTGATTCTCAAAAAAAACATATCATTACACATCGAGTAACTCTAAATGTGCTTGAACATTCAATTACTACATTGCAAAAGTGTATTACTTTATTAACGCTTCCCTGCTTTAGTAATGGCAGTATTACAAATGCTCAAATTGATGCTATCAATAACAACAACTTACTCTTACCTTTTAAACAAGCAAACATTTCAAAAAGTTGTTTTGTAAAGGCCATAGCGGATTGTTATTATGTAGAAAAATTTGATGTTTTGACCGATACGTCTTCTTTTCAACACAGATCAATTATCACGCTGTATAATACAAATGTAAATACAAAGGACTTATTAAATAGGATTGGGATTCCAATTTTGGAAGATCGTATTCTGAATGAGACCACCATTTTGCTAACACCTGATGAATTATCTATTTTACATCAGAAAGCGCCTTTTTTAATTTCCATGGCAGTAAGTGATTTAAATGACATCACAAAGGAGACTTTTTTATCTCAAAAATCTTCATCTATCACCATCCCTTCACCTGATAAAGAACCAACTATTGGGGTAATTGACACTTTGTTCGATAAAAGAGTTTATTTTTCCGAGTGGGTTGAATATTACGATATGGTAAATCCAAATATTTCTAGAAATCCGGAAGATTTTAGCCATGGAACTGCCGTATCTTCTATTATTGTGGATGGCCCTGCTTTTAATCCTCAACTAAATGATAATTGTGGAAGATTTAGAGTTAGACATTTTGGGGTAGCTACTGGCAAACGATTTAGTTCTTTTTCTATTTTACGTGCAATTCAAGAGATCGTAACAAAAAACAGAGATATAAAAGTATGGAATTTGTCACTGGGCTCTAAAATGGAAGTCAGCCCGAATTCTATTTCGCCCGAAGCAGCTATTCTGGATGAGATTCAGTATAAGAATAATGTTATTTTTGTTGTTGCCGGCACCAATAAAACGGACGATGAGCCCAACGTATCTAGGTTGGGAGCTCCCGCTGATTCGATAAATTCACTTGTAGTCAATTCTGTTGATTTTCAAAACCATCCAGCTTCGTATAGTCGCCAAGGTCCAGTATTATCTTTTTTTAAAAAACCCGATATTAGCTATTATGGAGGAGAAGGGGATCGATTGATTAGAGTGTGTACACCAACAGGGGAATCGGTTGTTTGTGGGACATCTTTTGCGGCTCCTTGGATTGCTAGGAAACTATGTTATTTAATAGATGTGGTAGGACTAAACCGTGAATTGGCCAAGGCTCTACTTATACATTCAGCAACTAATTGGGATGCTCAGCCGATGGATATATCAAATTTTATTGGTTATGGAATCGTCCCTATTGATATCAATCAGATCATCCATAGCAGTGATGATGAAATTCGTTTTATGTTAGCGGGGAATTCGAAAAAATATAATACGTATACATATAATATCCCGGTACCTTCTTACCAAGGGAAGCATCCATTTATTACAAAAGCTACCTTGTGTTACTTTCCTTCATGTTCGCGTAATCAGGGGGTAGATTATACTAATACAGAATTGGATATTCAATTCGGACGAATAGATGGGGGAATTAAACCAATTGATAATAATTATCAAACCGTACCAGGCCACCATGTGTTAGAAGCTGATGCTAGGAAATACTTTCGTAAATGGAATAATATAAAACATATTCGAGAAATCGCTACCGGAAGGAACCAAGGTAAAAAAGCCTATCAAACAGGCCTTTGGGGCCTTAGTTTAAAAAGAAACGAACGCTTGGATAATGGATACGAATGGGATCTTCATTTCGGTATAATCATTTCCCTAAAACATATTAAGGGAGAAAATAAGATAGAAGACTTTATTCAAAACTGTCAGTTGAAAGGTTGGCTTGTGAATCATATAGATGTTAATAATCAAGTTGAAATTTATAATCGTGCAGAACAGGAGGTGGTATTTGACGACTAATTAGTGTCTAATACATAAGAGTATCCATCTTTCTCAAAGATTTAAGGTAGTACAACTTAAGAAGGAGGTGAGAAAATGGATACAAGCCAAATGACAGAAGTATTCTGTCGCCACATTATCCGAAATGGAAAAACGATTTTTCCCAAAAGATCACAAATTTTTCATTTCTGGGTAAAAACAAAAAGAGCTTAAATTAACGGATAATTTAAGCCCTTAAAACGGCAAAGCTATTTTACAAATAGTTTTGCTAGAAGCCTAGCGGTTTTATCTACAAAATAGCATCCCGATAATCATTTTGTAGCATATATGCCGCTAGGTTTTCAAGTTTTTATTTAATTATTTTTATAGGATTGTTTCTTCACCTTTCCCGCGCGGACTTGCCAGCTTAGACGAGATGATTTTTACAAATTGCCAAACCAGGATAGCTAAAAAGCTACATTTGTATTGTACGACGCATTGCCAGAATATTGACAATAAAGCTGCAAAAACGCGCAAAAAACTGCAAAAAGCGGCCCTTTTGGGCTGCTGATCGGAAAAGTGGTTAAATGGGTATAAAATAAGAAATCCTCGTCGGGAAACGAGGATTATAAAAAATGCCCAGTACAGGGATTGAACCTGTGACCTTTCCCATGTCAAGGGAACGCGCTACCGCTGCGCCAACTGGGCTTGAAATAGTTTCTACTACTCAAATTATTTTTCTCGTTGGCGCGTTCCCGAAAACGGGAACGAACTTTATGTTACAAGCGCTGCGCCAACTGGGCTTAAATCTATTCTTATTATACAAAATCTAACTTAATAAGAAAAGTTATCCCTTATTGGGTGTCTGTAAAAAATCCCCGGGGTTGGCCCGGGGATATCTCTAGAACGTCCGCTCGTGAAATGTTTCTTGCGGCACTTCGTCCATATCCGCTACCGTATAAGGAACTTTATCAAAATCAATTTTCGTTAAGTCCACTTTGCGTATGGCACAATTATACATCGTGCGGTAATAAAAGGCCGGGTGTGTAACGTCGGATACAGCCGTCCATTGGGTAGCACTGGGCATATCGGGAATCGTTTGCCCCGGGGCATATTCCGCGCCGATAGGCAAGTCAAAATTATTCAAGATATGAAAAGCCTGTGTGACGGCAGCATAAGTGTCTTTTGGTTTGGGAGCACTGTGCAAGAAGAAAAATGCCCGCACCAAACGCGAAGGCGGTGTTAAATCGCCGGGGAGCCCCGTTAAATTCGTGCCGCCGCCAAGCGAAAACAAACGCACGTTACCCATCACTTTATCCGGTGTTTCGCCGCCGGAAAGATGAATGTAATTGTTTAAGTTAGATTGGTGCCACGGGAAATCGGGCGAGTTGGTAAATACCCCCAAATTATTTTCATAGAAATGGCGTTCGCCGCGGTCGGTGATTTCCAATACAATACTGCGCCCGGAAGCGTCGCTGATGCGCCAATGCCCGGTGGCGTAGTGCCCTTCGGCATCGGCTTTGCCGATGGGGATAATTTCAATTTTGGGCAGACCGGCTAACACTTCATCTACCGTAGCAAAATTGGTGAGTAGGTAACGTGTCAGTTCCCCGTCGCTGACTGATTTTTTGGCATGCGAAGGTTTGTAAGGTGTTAAACTGCCGTAATGCGAGAAGTAAAAAATACCCACATTAAGTCCTTTTTCGTTCACGCCTTCGGTTACAAAGCGCGGTTCAACCGTACTCGCACCGACAGCCCCATATTTGTTGTGCCATGTTTTGCCGTTTTCCCCTGCCGGAGTTAAAGCGGTATTTTTATGGCCGCGCGGCATGATGATGAGTTTGCTGTTTAAGTTGCCGCCTTTCCACTCAATGGTGCGCGCAAACAACTGCGTGCCGTCTTGCGCGTGGATGGCAATACCGGTACAAGCGTTAGCCGCCGGTGTATGGAAAAGTCCTGCCGTAAGTACGGCAAGCAGTATTTTATAACTTATTTTTTTCATGTGCATTCTCCTAATTAAGATACTTCCATTAGACTATATTTCACGCCAAAACAACCCCCGTAAAAAGGGTTATTTAATATGTATCGCACATCAATATGTTTTTGAATTACTTCTTATCTATTGCACAAAAATCTGATGGGTAGAATTATTTTACTTGACTTTGTTTTTTTTTTTGTTAAACTTTTATTAAATAATGCAATTTAAGGAGAATTTTTATGAAAAACAATCACGCATTTACGCTTATTGAACTATTAGTGGTTGTACTTATTATCGGCATTTTGGCGGCGGTGGCCTTGCCGCAGTACCGAAAAGCGGTGACGAAAAGCCGGATCGTACAGATGCTGGTACATGTTAAGGCCTTGCATGACGGTGCGGAAATATATTACATGGCCAATGGCACCTACCCGAATGATTTGCGTGATATAGATATAGATATTACAAGCGGAGCCGAAATCAAAAACAGTGTCAATTTTACCACTTCGGCTATTCCGGCGGCCTTTTATCCCGACGGAATGGAGTGTATTATTATCGGTTCCCATTATGTGGCTTGCGGAAAATTTGCGGATGATTTTTACGTACAAAAAACATTAAATCATGCGGTCAGTTCCGAGTATGGCCTCGGTACAATCAGTTGTTGCGGTAAGCAAGATGCAATTGCGGATGAGGTGTGCCGTTCGTTGGCGCATAAAACCACACGCGATTGGTTTAACCCTAATGTCCATTATAATTGTTATTTTGTAGAGTAACTTTTTTCGGTTTGCCACATTTCGCGCAGGCCCGTTTCCAAGGTGATTTTCGGGTTGAAGCCTAACGCGCGGATCTTATCAATATTGGCGGAAGATTCATGGACGTCTCCGGGGCGTTTAGGGCGTGATACGCGGGCTAATTTACGTCCGGAAATTTTTTCTATCGTATCGGCAAGTTCCAACAGCGTATAGGTTTGGCCGGATGCTACGTTATAAATTTCTCCCGGCACGCCTTTCTGAACGGCCAACAAATTGGCCTGTACAATATCGGCCACGTTGATAAAATCGCGGCTTTGTTTTCCGTCCCAATCTATACCGAGCGGTTGATTGGCGGCGGCCAGTTGCATAAATTTGGCAACGACAGCAGCATATACGGCATTGGGGTTTTGCCGCGGGCCGTACACATTAAAATAGCGCAAGATGACCGTTTCCAATCCGAACGATTTTGTATAAAGTTGGCAAAGTTCCGTGCCCGCTTGTTTGCTCCAAGCATAGGGCGATTGATAATCGGTGGGGGAAGTTTCCTTATACGGAAATCCCGGCAGGGTGCCATAGACCGCGGCGGATGAAGCAAATACAACCCGTTTTACCCCGCATTGGCGGGCGGCTTCCAATACGGTTTGCGTGCCCAAAACGTTAATGCGGGCGGTCTCTTGCGGTTTGGCCATAGATTCGGCTACCGAAATAAATGCGGCATGATGAAGTACGTAATCTACTGTGGCAAAGGCTTTGACTAACGCGGATAAATCGCAGATATCTGCTTGTATAAAAGAAATTTTATCCCGAAACGGTTCTAAATTATGCAAATTCCCGCTGGTTAAATTATCCACGATGGTCACTTGTTGGCCTTGAGCAACCAAGGCCTGTGCCAAATGGGAACCGATAAAACCGGCTCCGCCCGTAATTAACCAGTGTGATTTTGCTTGCGGCATATTTTACTCTTTATGATTCATCTTATACCACTGCAAAGACAGAATCGTTTTAGCGTCTGTAATTTTTCCGCTTTTAATCATGGTATAAGCCTTTTTAAGTGGGATTTTTTTGACGTTGATAAATTCATCTTCGTCCAAATCGGTTTTCCCGCGCGAAAGCCCGGTGGCTACGTACAAATGTTGCACTTCATCGGAAAAAGCGTTGCAAGGGTGAAATGTCAGAATCTCTTTCAAGGAGCGGGCCGAAAGTCCGGTTTCTTGCTTTAACTCGGCACGGGCGCAAGTGAGAAAAGTTTGGCCCGGTTCGCGTTTGCCGGCGGGAATTTCCAAGGTGGATTGCCCAATAGGGTAGCGGAATTGTTCCACTAAATACACACACCCGTCTTGCACCGGTAAAATACCGCTTGCCCCGCGGTGCTTTAGATAAATGCGGGTGCCGGTTTTGCCATTAGGCAATTTAATCTCATCTAACTTAACATCCAATACGCCTTTATAGAGCGTTTGGGAAGAAATCTTTGTTTCTTTTAATCTGCTATAATGTTTCATACATACATTTTACCTTTTTTTGTTCTCTCCCGTCTAAAGTCGGGCCCGTAACTGTAGGAGATTATATGGCTGAATTTGTTCAACTTCACAACCACACCGAATATTCGCTGTTGGACGGTATGCTGCGCGTATCGGAAGATCATAAACCCTCTAAATTTTTACAAGGTTTAGCCCGGCAGGGCATTCCCGCCATGGCTATTACCGACCATGGCAACCTGTACGGGGTGCTTGATTTCTATTCATCGGCCAAAGCCGCCGGCATTAAACCTATTATCGGGTGCGAATTTTACATTACGGATGGAAATTACAAAGAGAAAAATAAATCTGTCGGACATTTAACTCTGCTCGCACGCGATTACGACGGCTACCTGAATTTAATGAAACTTAATTCCATGGCTTGGGTGGACGGGTTTTATTATCATCCGCGTATTGATAGTGAAATTTTGGCCCAACATAGTAAAGGGTTATTATGTATGTCGGGCTGTTTGAAAGGGTATTTGTCGCAATATGTCCGTCAGGAAGGCGGCTTTGAAAAAGCCTGTGCATTAGCCACACAATATGAAAGCATTTTCGGTAAAGGCAATTATTACATTGAACTGATGGACCACGGTATCCGCGAGGAAATTGAAGCCTTGCCGCTGCTTAAAGACGTAGCCAAACGCACCGGTATTCCGCTGGTAGCCACGAATGATTGCCACTACGAGAAAAAAGAAGATTGGGAAGCCCACGATATTCATGTCTGTATTGCTACCGGCAAAACGCTCAAAGACGAAACCCGCATGAAAATGTCGCACGAGTTATATTTCAAGTCGCCCGATGAAATGTGTACCTTATTTTCCCACACGCCCGAAGCCTGTAAAAATACGTTGGTTATTGCGGAAAAATGCAATTTGGAATTTCCCAAACACGGGTTTATTTTGCCGAAATTTGATATTCCGCCGCAGTACCCGAACTCGCAAGAGTATTTCAAAGATTTATGTCGCAAGGGTTTAACTAAAAAAATGGACGGTCATGTGCCCGAAGCGTATTGGAAACAGTTGGAATTTGAATTTGATGTCATTATCAAAATGGGGTTTGACTGTTATTTTCTGATTGTGCAAGACTTTATCAACTGGGCGCGCGCGCATGACATCCCGATAGGCCCGGGCCGCGGTTCGGGTGCGGGCTCGTTGGTGGCGTACAGTATGGATATTACGCGTATTGATCCTATCAAAAACAAACTGCTTTTTGAACGCTTTTTGAATCCGGATCGTGTCAGCATGCCCGATTTGGATATTGATATGTCCGACGCCGGGCGCGAGCGCGTGATAGATTATGTACGCGAAAAATACGGGCATGACAAAGTGTCGCAAATTATTACGTTCGGAACGATGAAAGCCAAATTGGCTATCAAAGATGTGGCCCGCGTGATGGAAGTACCGCTTGCCGATGCCAACCGTATTGCTAAAATGATTCCCAACGACCCGAAAATGACGTTGGAAAAAGCGTTGGAAATTAACGAACTTCGCACCGAATTGGACAAAAACCCGCAAAGCAAAAAACTGTTTGATATGGCCCGCAAAATTGAAGGGTTAAAACGCCATACGGGTATTCACGCGGCCGGGGTGTTGATTACGAAAGATGCCGTGTCGGAATATGTACCTTTGGCACGCGGAGCCAAAGATGTAATTACCACTCAATTTGAAGGGGAACCCTGCTCTAATTTAGGGCTACTTAAAATGGACTTTTTGGGTCTTCGCACCTTGACGGTAATTGATCATGCCGAAAAAATGATTCGTGCCCGCCATAATCCCGATTTTGACATTAACAAGATCCCGTTGGACGATAAAAAAACGTACGATATGCTCTGTGCTTGTCAGACGTTGGGTATCTTCCAGTTAGAAGGCGGCGGCATGCGCGATTTAATCAAAAAGATGCAACCCGCGCAATTTAGCGATTTATCCGCGTTGGTGGCGTTATACCGCCCCGGGCCCATGGAATCGGGTATGATGGATATGTTTGTACGCCGGCGTAACAAACAGGAAAAAATCGTCTATGAAACACCGCTTTTGGAAGAACCGCTTAAAGATACCTACGGCTGCATGCTTTATCAAGAGCAGATTATGGAAATTTCCAAACGGTTGGGCGGTTTTACCCCCGGCGAAGCCGATACGCTGCGCAAAGCCATGGGGAAAAAGAAATTAGATGTAATGGAAAAGTTCGGCCATAAATTTGTGGAAGGGTGCAAAGCGCATAAAATCCCCGAAAAAACCGCTTCGCATATTTACGAACAGATGAAAGCCTTTGCAGGATATGGGTTTAACAAATCACACTCGTTTGCGTATGCGCTCGTATCGTATCAAACGGCCTATCTAAAAGCCAATTATCCGATTGAATTTATGTGTGCCGCGCTGACCAACGAAATCGGCCACAACGCTATCGGGGCGGATGATAAAGAAAATAAAATCGTTACTTATTTAGCCGAGGCGCGCAAATTAGGGTTTGAAATTTTGCCGCCGGATGTGAATGCGTCCGAGCCCGATTTTTCCGTAGAAGAAAAAGACGGTAAGGAGTGCATCCGTTATGCGCTTAATGCTATTAAAAACGCCGGAGAAGAAGCGTGCGCGGAAATTGTGAAAGAGCGCAAAACCAACGGGCCGTTCACTTCCATAGAAGATATTTTCAAACGTCCGAAACTGGCTGACTGCGTCAATAAGAAAACGTTGGAAAGTTTTATTAAAGCGGGCGTGGTAGATTCTACCGCACCGGGGCAGGACCCGCGTATTACCCGTGCATACGGCCTAGCCAATCTGGAACAAATTGTTGATACCGCTCACCGCATGGCACGCGAACGCCAACAGGAAACGGCTAGTTTGTTCGGTGACGAGTTGGATGCAATTGTTAGTGTAAAAAAAGACGAAATAAAGTTTGCGCCGCTTACGCGTGGGGAACTTTTAGGATATGAAAAAGAAGTATTGGGGTTGTTCTTCAGCGGCCATCCGTTGGAAAAATACCAAGAACATTTAGCCCAACTGCATGCTACGCCGATTATTGATATTTTGGAAGGGCGCGCCTCGGGGCGGTTGACTGTATTGGGTATTATTACGCTATATAAACGGCGGCAGAATAAAAAGACGAAAAAAGATTGGGCACAACTGGTCATAGAAGATTGCACCGGGTCGCTGGCTGTTAATGTGTTCCCGCGCAAGTATGAGCAAATCGGGGCGTTGTTGTCTCCTAACGCAATTTTCAGTTTTCTGGGTGATATTGACGTGGAAGAAGACAGCGCGCGCGTAGAATTAAATTTGCAAAATGTCGGGCAAGTTACCGATTTAATCAGTAATATCGCCAAAGAATTTACCGTTCGTTTGCCCGCGAATTACACCAAAGAGCAACTGCAAAAACTCAAAGCATATTTAGATATGACACGCGGCGCGACGGAAGTGTTTTTGGAAGTTCCTTCCAAAGAGGATCCGGCCAAAATTCACCGTATACGCACCAATAAGCGGATTCAATTGCACAAGGGACTCCTTGAGTATATAGAAAACGCGTGGGGCAATGCGTGGACGTTCAAATAAGCGGGATTTGATTCTTCGGGGTTCTTGCTTTACAATGACCACATAAAGGTATAAATTCAAACGTTTGTTTGAATTTATACCTTTATTTTTATATAATTTATGTAATGAAGGATACACGCCAAAAAATTCTACGCACCGCTACGCGTCTGTTTGCCCAAAAGGGGTTTTCCGGCACGTCGGTGCGTGATATTGTGCACGCGGCACGGGTCAACGTGTCGGCCATCCATTATTATTTCGGCGACAAACGCAAACTGTATAAAGAAACTTTACAGTTTTTGGCGGAAGAACACCGCCGCCAATCGTGGGGGACAAAAAAACCGTTGCCCACCGCCGGAGATATTGCGGCCTATTCGCACGAACAAGCGTTGCAACTGTTGCGGCACATGTTAGATTATTTGTTGGAGTGTGGCCTAAGTAACCATAATTTACCGTTGGAGCGTATTTTTACGCGGGTGGAATTGGAGTCGGCCCCGATGCGCAAAATGCTTTTGTCGTATTTGGCACCGTATCAGGAACTCCCTTATCAGTTGCTTGAAAAATTAACCGGTCTGCCCGCCAAATCACCGGAGTTAATGGTGGTGGCCCACAGTATTTTCGGGCAAGTGATGTTATCGGAATGTCACCGCTTGGGTATTTTATACCGGTTGGGGGTGAAACACATTTCCCCGCAACTGCGTGAGCAAATTAAAGATATTGTATGGCGTCATACAGAAGCTATTTTAAGTTCGTATCAAAAAGGAATAAAAAAGAAATGAAAAAATATGTATTATTAGTTGCGTTCGGAGCGCTGATGCTACCGGCGTGGGCATTTGATCCCATGGGCGCGTATCAAGTACGTCCGCCGCAAGGGTGCGTGGATAAAGATATTACTACGCAGAGTTTGAATTTGGAAGACCTGATTCAAATCAGTCTTTGTACAAATCCGGCGTTGGCTTCACAATATATGAATGTGAAAGCGCAAGAAGCCTCACTCGGTACGTCGCGTGCGGAGTATTTGCCGGCGGTTACATTAACGGGTGTCGGGCAAATTACCGGCGATAAAATAGAAGGCGGAAATTATATGCAGGACGAGCCGATACAAGGCAAGGTGGAAGCCTCGTGGTTGCTTTTTAATTTCGGCGGGCGCGAAGCCAATACGCGCAGTATCCGTTTATATACCCGCGCTGCCGAAGCGCAATATAACGCCGCGGTGCATAATTTGCTTTTGTCGGTGCAGACAGCGTATTTGAATTTATTGGCCGCGCAAGAATCTTTGGTAAGTGCCAAAGCCAGTTTAGATACCTATAAACAATCGTATGAAGAAGCCCAAAAACGCTACAAATTGGGCATGGTGTCGCTAAGTGATAAATTGCAAGCCAAAACCCGTTACGAACAATCGCTATTGGCGGTAGTACAACAGGAAAACCGCGTCAAACAATATAGTGGTGAGTTAGCCGTGCTTATTAACTTGCATCCGGATACGCCGATCAGTTTGGTGCAACCTACTTTTAACGATCAAGATACTGAAATCGCAAACGATAACGTGCAAGAACTCATGACGCAAGCCCTTGAAAAACGTCCCGAACTCTTAGCCCAGCAAAATACGCAGGAAGCCGCCAAGGCCAATTTGACGGCGGCCCGCGCGCATATGCTTCCTTCCTTAAGAGTGGCCGCCAGTGCCGCTCTGGGCGATAACTGGAAACATCATTCGCTTTATGCTACTAATAATGCGGCCGGATTAGTGCTTCAATGGCCGATTTTCTCCGGATTTGCCAACATGTACGCTGCCGAACAAGCGTCTTACTTATATAAGCAGTCCCAAAACCAAACGGAAAATGTCAAACGCCAAGTGGAAAACGAAGTGTGGAGCGCGTATCAAAATTACAAGACAGCCGAACGCTCTTACGAAATCAGTAAAACGGTATTGGAAAGTGCCGAAGAAAACCATCGCGTTGCTTTTCGTTATTACGAAGTGGGCAAGACGGATATTTTGAATTTGCTTTCCGCGGTTGCGCAACTGGCCGATGCCCGCCAAAATAAAATTACGGCTTTTTACAGCCTGCTCTTAAGCAAGGCCAATTTATATAGAAGTATTGGGGAATAATAATTATGAATAAACAACAAGTAAAACGATATGGAAAATATGTACTCGTCTTGCTCGCAGGGGCAATGATTGGGTTTTTTGTAAAAGCGCGGTTTTTTAGCGCGCCGGCAGGTATGCACGGAGCGGGTGGCGCGGCCAGTGTGATTGTAAAAACGGTCAACAAACAGCCCGTTGCCTTGGGAAAAACTTTTATTGCCCGCGTAGAAGCCATTAACGCATCCGATGTAACGCCGCAAGTGTCGGGCTATATTGATAAAGTTCTTTTTGAAGACGGTTCGTTTGTGCAAGAAGGCGACGTGCTTTTTGTGATTGATCAATCGCGCTACCAAGCCGCCGTATCGGCTGCGGAAGCCACGTTAGAAAAAGCCAAAGCCAGTTTGAAACAAATTCAAAGTAACTACAATCGTGAAAAATCGCTCTTTGACGATGAAATGCTTTCTAAGGCCGATTTGGAAGTGGCCGAAAGTAATCTCTCTACGGCTAAAGCCAACGTCAAAGCGGCACAAGCCAGTTTGGATTTGGCTAAATTAGATTTGCAATATACCGAAGTGCGCTCTCCGATTAGCGGTTATATCGGTAAAGCCTTAAAAACAAAAGGGAATTTGGCAACTGCCGGAGTAGATAAATTGGCCCGTGTCATTCAGATGGATCCGATCCGTGTGGTGTTTTCCATTACGGATAAGGAACGCTTGTCGGGTATGGATCAACTTGCACACCAACGCCCCGATATTCAAATTGCCTTGCCTAACGGTCAAACGATTGAAATGCCGCAAGCCAAAATATTTGCCGATAACGAAATCAATGCGCAAACCGCTACGGTGGCTGTGTATGCCGAAACGGATAATAAAGATAATAAGTTGATTCCCGGCAACTACGTTAATGCTACGGTCAGTATGGATAAATTACGTCCTGTCATTTTAATTCCGCAAACGGCGGTTTCCCAAGATGCCAGCGGTCAATTTGTTATGACGGTCAATAATGACAATGTAGTGGTTCAAAAGTATATTACCTTGGGTGACGTGGTGAACGGACAATATATTGTGGTATCCGGTTTGGAAGATGGCGACCGTGTGGTTCCGGTGGGCCAGCAAAAATTACAAAACGGGTTGAAAGTCAACGTGAGTACGGTAGGGGAAGTCCCGCAACCGGAAACACAATCCGTTCAAGACGCTGAGGAGAAATAGATGTTTGCTAAATTTTTTATTAAACGTCCGCGTTTTGCTATCGTCATTTCGCTCATTTTGTGTTTAGCCGGTATTATCGCACTTAAATCGTTACCGGTGGCGTTGTATCCGGAAATTACACCGCCCGAAGTGGTGGTGCGTGCCGTGTATCCCGGGGCCAGCGCCGAAGTTATTGCTAAGACGGTAGGTATTCCGCTGGAGTCTAGCGTAAACGGGGTGGAAGACATGCTCTACATGTCCTCTGACTCTGCCGACGGTTCGTATATGCTTACGGTTACGTTCAAAACCGGGGTAGATCCCGATATCGCGCAAGTAAAAGTACAGAACCGCGTTTCGCAAGCCACGCCGCTTTTGCCGCCCGCGGTGACGGCGCAAGGGTTGAGCGTATTCCGCCGTTCGTCTAATATTTTAGGGCTCGTGTCGTTTAGTGATCCCAGCGGCAAAATGAGCACGTTGGATATTAGTGATTACTTAAATAACAACGTTCAAAAGAACTTAAGCCGTATTACCGGGGTAGGTGAAGCGCGCGTATTCGGTGCTGCCAAAAGTATGCGCGTGTGGTTAGATTCCGACAAAATGGCCGCTATGAACATTTCGGCGGCAAACGTTAAATCGGCTATCGCCAGCCAAAACTATCAGCCGTCTTTGGGTAAAATCGGGGCACGTCCAAACGACGGTTCGGTGCTAACGGTGTATGCGTTGCAAACGCAGGGGCGCTTAAACTCGGCCGAAGAATTTGGCAACATTATTGTCCGCACCGATGAACAAGGCGGGCTGGTCCATTTGAATGAAATTGCCAAAGTGGAAGAAGGACAGGAAAGTTATAGTTTTGCGGCTTCCTTTGACGGTAACCCGTCTGTGCCGATTATGCTTAACTTGTCTTCCGGTGCTAACGCCTTACAAACCGTTAAAGAAGTTCGCGCCGAATTAAAACGTTTGGAAGCGTTTTTCCCGCCCGGGCTTACGTATGAATTTTCGGTGGATACAACGGACTTTATTAACGCTTCCGTAGAAGAAGTGTTGTTCACGCTGCTGATTACGTTTATTCTCGTGGTTATCGTGTGTTACGTGTTTTTGCAGGACTGGCGCGCTACGCTTGTTCCTGCGGCCACGATTCCCGTTTCGTTACTCGGCACATTTGCAGTGATGATGGGCTTGGGCTACTCTATCAACATGTTCACGTTGTTTGCCTTGGTACTTGCTATCGGGCTCGTGGTGGACGATGCTATTTGTGTGGTAGAACGTGTGATTGTGTTAATGAACCGGGAAAATAAAACCCCGGCACAAGCCACTACACAAGCCATGGAAGAATTATCCGGCGCGTTAATTGCCACTACGTTGGTGTTGCTAGCCATTTTCGTACCGATTACATTTATGGGCGGTATCACCGGGAAAATCTATACGCAGTTTGCGGTAACGATTTCGGTGGCGGTATGTTTTTCTACCTTAAACGCCTTATCGCTTTCGCCGGCCATTTGTTCTACCATGTTGCGACCGATTGCGGAAACTAAAATTTTCGTACTCCGTTGGTTTAACGTAATTGTACTTCAAGGGGCCCGCGGATACCGTAAATTGGTGCGCCGCCTGGCCCGCAAAATAGTTATTTTGGCCTTATTTGTCGGGTTTGTGTTGTTAGATTTTGCGTTTTTGAACTTTGCACAAACGTCTTTTATTCCGATAGAAGACCAAGGTATCGTGCTGGTGGACGTGCAACTGCCGGAAGGGGCCACCTTTGCACGTACGCAAAATGTCATGAAACAAATCGTGGAAGATATCAAA
The DNA here is from genome assembly GCF_902757105.1 of Candidatus Avelusimicrobium luingense. Classification (NCBI taxonomy): domain Bacteria; kingdom Pseudomonadati; phylum Elusimicrobiota; class Elusimicrobia; order Elusimicrobiales; family Elusimicrobiaceae; genus Candidatus Avelusimicrobium; species Candidatus Avelusimicrobium luingense. The sequence continues at coordinate 285,267 of NZ_CACVTK010000002.1, read as the reverse complement.
AAAACGCCCGGTGTTAAACACGTTACAAACGTGCTCGGGTTCAGTTTGATGGGCGGAGCGGGGGAGAACGTCGGTGTGGCTTTCGTGGCGTTAAAACCGTGGAATACCCGCAAATCAAAAGATTTGTTGCAAAGCAGTATTGCCCAACAATTTACCCAACGGTTTAGTGCTATTGCCGATGCTACGGTACGTGCCATTGAATTGCCGTCTATTCCGGGGCTAGGCACCTCGGGCGGATTGGATTTGCGTTTGCAAACATTGAATGACTTTGACTATCAAAAACTTGCCAATGTATCTTATATGATGAGCGGGCAAATGATGGCGGATCCGTCTATGCAAATTGCCTATCCTACGTTCCGCGCAGATACGCCCAACTTGTATTTGGAAGTCAACCGTACGAAGGCCGAAGCCATGAAAGTGCCTGTTTCCAGTATCTTCGGTATTTTGGAAAACTACTTGGGTTCGTCTTATGTAGGCGATGTGAACTTCGGAACGCAAATCAATAAAGTAATTATGCAGTCGGACAGTAAATATCGTATGACGCCCGAAGATATTAACAAAATGTATGTTACCAGTGCCACGGGTGAACTCGTGCCGTTAATGGCGCTGGTGGATATGAAAAACATTTTGTCGCCGCGTCAAATTTCGCGCTATAACCAATATCCGGCTGCTACCATTATGGTACCCGCCGTTACAACGAGTACCGGAGAGGCTATGGAAGCCACCGAACGCATTATGAAAAACTTACCGCCCGGCTATGCGTATGAATGGACGGGGATGAGTTATCAGGAAAAACAGAACAAAGGACAAATCAATACGCTTATTATATTAGCGGTTCTGTTTGCGTATTTATTCTTGGTGGCGCAATATGAAAGTTGGACCATCCCGATACCGGTGCTCATGTCAGTAGTAGCGGCCGTAGGGGGCGGATTGTTCGGCTTGTGGATTAGCGGACTTCCCATGAGTATTTATGCACAATTGGGGTTGGTGTTGCTGGTCGGTCTTGCCGCCAAAAACGCTATTTTAATTGTGGAGTTCGCCAAAGACGAACACGAACACGGCACTTCTATCTTCTTATCCGCGATGGACGGTTTAACCCAACGGTTCCGCCCGGTGCTGATGACGGCATTTACCTTTATTTTAGGTATGCTCCCCATGGTAATTGCTACCGGTGCGGGTGCCGCCAGCCGCCGCGCGTTAGGCGTGCCGGTATTTTACGGAATGCTGATTGGTACGCTTGTCGGGTTGTGCTTGATTCCGTTATTTTACCTGTTGGTGCAAACATACGTAGAAAAGTTTGCCCACCATAAAGAACGGGTCGCCGCCCGAAAGGCCGCTGCTGCCGCTGCCGAGCAGAAATAAACAGATTGTTTGTTCTGAATAAAAATCCCCGGTATTGCCGGGGATTTTTTTTGAATTCATTACAGTCAAATTATTATTTTTACTGATACTTTTTACTTTTTGTGCCGCCTTGGTAGGAATATCCGTAGTCGCGCTTGATAAGTTCGCGTGCTAAATCTTTCCCTTCGCCGTTTTGCACATCGCACAATAAACGGAAATATTTATCGCGTCCGCAATTAGAAAGCGAAATGGGGCGTACACTTAAAAAATCTTGCGTAAATTCTTTGGCTTTTTGGGCAAGTTTTTTCTCGCGCTCTGTTTTCCCTTTTACCTCGGGAGTATCTACTCCGCGCACACGCACCGGTACTTTTTCGCAATACACGGCTAACGAACAGTTCAAATTGATTTTGAAGGTATCCCCGTCGTAAATAGAGGCTACGGAAACATCTTCAAAGGTTTCATCGCTGGTAACCGGGCCGGTTTTAGTGAGCGGTTTTCCTTGTTGTTGCATAAAAAATAAAATGACTGCAATAATGACCGAAGCCCAAAATTTCACTTGCTTTTGGGTGGACGAACTACGGCGGGAAGAAGTTTTACGTCTGGCCATATTATTTCTCCGGATATAGTACGTTTAGGGCATGTGTTTCTACGGTAATTTCCAATTTGCCCGATGCTTGGCGTGGCTCGCCGTCAATATGATACGGGAAATTCCCTTCGCGCGTAAGTATGACGTTTTTAACGGGATGTGTAGCCGTTATGCCAAACGGTCTCCACCCGTCTGTAAAAAAACCGGGCAAAGCAAGTGCCAATTTCCACTTCGGCGCATTTTTAACGGCTACCATATCTAATAATCCGTCCCCTAAATTAGCACGCGGGGCGATTTTGAAATTACTGCCGTATTGCCGCCCGTTGGCAAACACCAGCGTAAGCGGAGCCGCAGACGTCTTTTTGCCGTCAACAATCATATCAAATACGGGCGGTTTGTAGGAAAACACGGTTTTCGCGCCGAGTTTGAAATACGGCCATTTTCCGCGCGCGCCGTTTTTACCATGCTCCATAAATTCCCACGCAATTTGCGCTTCCAGCCCGACTCCGGCTACGTTCAAAAATAATTCGCCGTTGGCGCGCCCGATATCGCAGGGCGAAATCGTTCCGCGTTGCAAGCGCATTACGGCTTCTTCAAATTCAAGCGGCATACCTAATTCGCGCGCAAACCCGTTGCCCGATCCTCGCGGTACAACGGCCAGCGCCGTTTTAGTACCGACGAGTCCGCGGGCGGTTTCGTTAATCGTGCCGTCTCCGCCGATGGCTACCACCACATCTGTACCCGCCGCCGCGGCCTCGCGCGCGAGTTCGGTAGCGTGCCCGGCAGATTTTGTTAAACGCATGTCCGCCCCCGGGAAATTAAGTTGGATGCACCGGGCAAAATGTTCGGTGTCGGCGGGGCGGTTGCCGCTAACCGGGTTTAAGATAAAAAGTATTTTCATAATTTTTTTAAGGTTTGTTCTAATTGCGGGGAAACGGTTTCGCCACGCTCTAATAATGCTTCGCGCAACCGTTCCGTTTTTACCAAATTGACGCCGATAAGAGATAGTTTGCTTCCGGCGGAAAGTACAAACATCATAAAAAGTGCAAATAACCCTAAATTGGCTAATGTGTTGATGTTTTGCATCGGCATGGAAAGAGCGCCGTATTGTGTGTTGACGTTCATGTCGGTCAGTTGCACGACCGGGGCCACCGGTTGACGGTCCACAAACACCTTATACATACTGATTGCCGCAAAGAAAATACCCAGTACCCCGATACAAATAAATAAGTAACCTAAAATTTTATGCATATATTCTCCTTACCGTTTATTATAACAAAATCGGCGGGACAGCCCGGCTATTTGATATACTTTATATATAGTTAATTTACCCAAAAAGAAGGATATATGAAAACAAGTACCGAAATCAGAAACAGTTTTTTTCAGTTTTTTAATCAAAAGGGACTTCCGACTATTCCGTCCAGTTCGCTTATTCCGCACTCCGACCCGACACTTTTATTTACCTCGGCGGGGATGGTGCAGTTTAAGGCCAATTTTTTAGGCATTGATAACTCGCTTAAAAACGCCATTTCTTGCCAAAAATGCGTACGCACGACGGATATTGACAGCGTCGGTTTTACGGAAAGACACTTGACCTTCTTTGAAATGTTGGGTAATTTTTCGTTCGGCGATTATTTCAAAAACGAAGCGATTGCGTGGGCGTGGGAATATTTAACACAGGTGCTCGGTTTGCCCGCTGACCGATTATACGTCAGTATCTATAAAGGCGGTATTGCTCCGCGCGACGCCGAAGCCTACGAAGCGTGGAAAAAATACGTCCCCGCCGAGCGTATTTTTGAACTCGGCGAAGCCGATAACTTTTGGACCATGGGCCCTACCGGCCCTTGTGGTCCGTGCAGCGAAATCTATTATGATTTCGGTGAGAAAGGATGCAAAAATCCGCATTGTGATATCACGTGTGATTGCGGGCGTTTTGTGGAAATTTGGAACATCGTGTTTGAAAGTTATAACCGCCAACAGGACGGCTCCTTAAAACCGTTACCGCATAATAACATTGATACGGGCATGGGGTTGGAACGGTTGTGTATGGCGTTACAAAATGCGAAAAACGTGTTCGGCACGGACTTATTTACACCGCTTATTAACCAAGCCAAAAAAGATTTACACATTTCCGGTAATACCAAAGAAGAAGATTCCGCTTTGCGCATTATTGCCGATCACGCGCGCAGTTCCAGTTTCTTAATTGCCGAAGGTATTTTGCCGTCTAACGAAGGGCGCGGTTATATTTTGCGCCGTTTGATTCGCCGCGCGGCACGGTATGCCAAACTGATGGGTAACGACAAGCCGTATCTTTATACGCTTGTGCCCGTTGTACAGAAAATCTTTGCGGGCTTATACCCGGAAATTGATAAAAATTTATCACACATCCAAGACGTATTAAAACAAGAAGAAACCACTTTCTTAAAAACGCTTGTTACAGGCGAAGAAAAATTAGCCGAAATTTTAGCCAACGGTAAAAAAACCATTTCCGGAGCGGATGCTTTCCACTTGCACGAAACGTATGGTTTCCCGTTGGAACTTACGCGCGAAATTGCCGCTGCGCGCGGTGTAAGTGTGGACGAGAAAGGCTATGAAGAAGCCAAAGAAGCCGCGCAAGAAAAAAGCCGCTCATACGCGGATGAATTTACAAAAGGCAAAGTAATTGTGATGCAAAAATTAGAGCAAGCCTTCCCCGCTACGAATTTTGTGGGTTATGATAGGTTGACGGCTTCCGGCAAAGTGTTGGTATTGCTTAACAGCCAATTTGAACAAGCCGATACCGTAACCGACGGTTTTGCCGTTTTTGACACCACGCCTTTTTATGCCGAATCCGGCGGACAAGTAGCCGATACGGGTGTGATTATTTCTAACGGCGAAGAAGTGGCACAAATTACCGATGTGCAAAAACCGATTGGTAAAATTTTCTTACATAAATTTACGGGAACACTTCACAAAGGCGATAGTGTAACCTTGTCGGTGGATGCTTCACGCCGCGCCCGTTTGCGTGCTAACCACAGCGCCATTCACTTGGTCAATGCGGCCTTGCGGCAAGTGTTCGGCACGACGGTGCATCAAAGCGGTTCGTTTGTGTCACCGGAACGTTTCCGGTTTGACTATACGCTTTCCAAAGCCCCCAAAGCCGAAGAACTAAACCGCGTATGGCAAATTGCCAATAAGGCGGCGGCTGATGCGTTGCCCGTTACCTGCCAAACACGTCCGCTTTCCGATGCGGAAAAATTGGGCGCAGTTACCCTTTTGGGTGAAAAATATGCCGATCCGGCCCGCTTCGTGTTGATGGGGGGCGATTTTGAACATACCGACCAAAAGTACAGTTTGGAACTGTGCGGCGGAACGCATGTAAAAAATACTTCTGAAGTAATTACCGTTTTAGTTCTTAAAGAAGGCTCTGTGTCGGCGGGTGTGCGGCGCATTGAAGGTATTGCCGGCCCGGCGGCCCTTGATTACCTAAAAGAAGTCAATCGCCAAGCCGAAACGTTGGCGGCACGGTTGGTTGTTCCGGCTAAAGACGTATTTGTGCGTGTCCATGCGATTATGGACGAACTCAAAGACGTCAAAAAACAATACGAAGATTTCCGTCAAAAAGCGTTAGCCGCGGGCGGTGTCAACGAAATGACGTTTGCGCTTAAAAACGGTACCACCGTGGTTTTGCGTCACGCTGATGATGCTCAACCCAAGGAACTGCGTAATATTGCCGATACGATTGCCCAGAAACATAAACAGGCTCTCGTAATTGTGACGTGTGATAAAGACGGCAAACGTGCGTTTGTTGTTAAAACGGCGGGCAAGTTGCCCAACACGGACGCCGTAACCGTGGCCAAAAAATTGGCTGAAAACTTAAATGGCCGCGCCGGTGGACGTGCTGATTTTGCCCAAGGCGGCGGCGAAGCCAAAGAACCGATGGAAAAATTATTGGCTATTTTGCAATAACAAGTATTTCTAATAAACGAAAAACGGCAGATTCAAGTCTGCCGTTTTTTTGCAAGTATAATTGGTTTATTGAAGTTGGTAACAGGTTGTACCACCACTCGTATGGGCTGAATTTGTTTTCCCTTTGCTTAAAGATTTACAAAAATCAGTACCTTTTGTGCTGTATGAATAACAACAAGTTACATTATCATCAAAAAGATTAAATACATAAAAGGTGCTTAACGGTAGGCGGTTGGCAATCGCCAATAAATGGGGGTCATTGTTCCAAGCAACGCCGTATTCAAACCATTTGGTTTGCACGCGGTGCGCATCAAAGTTAGTGATACTTGTTCCGGGTATTTCTATATCCAATTCATCCATATGAATAGCGTGTGTTCCGTTGGCCATATAGTAGGCTTGATTAGCATCGGCAATAGTTTTCATGAGTGATAACGCTTCCGCCGCCCGGGCTTTTTCTACGGCTTTATCGTATTGCGGCAACGCCACAGCGGCTAAAATGCCGATAATTAACACGACTACTAACAGTTCAATTAATGTAAAGGCTTGATGATTATTCATGGTATATTCCTTGGCTCAATATATTCAGTTTATCAAAAATAAGTGTGTTAAGAAATATTTTATATTCGCTTCTCTACAAAAATTACGGCCCCGCTTTCGCGGAGCCTTAAATTTTTGGTAGGGATAGGATTCGGCCACAAGTCGGCTCATTAACCTTCGCCGCTCGCGGCCCCGGCTCGCGGTACTCGCCTTTGTCTTCGGCAAAACTCGCACATCGCTGCGCCTTTCGAATTCTAATGCGACATAAAGCAGTTTATGTCGCTTCTCTACAAAAATAAAACCTACCGTTTGGCAGGTTAAATTTTTGGTAGGGATAGGATTCGCCTTCCGGTCATTTTGCTGACGCAAAATGCCTACAGGCCGGCTCTAGCGGTTTTTGCCTTTCGCGGCTTACGCACGCTCAAACAAAAACATCGCTCCGAGCTTCGAATCCTAACACAACACCAAGCAGTTGGTGTTGTTTCTCTACAAAAATTACGGCCCCGCTTTCGCGGAGCCTTAAATTTTTGGTAGGGATAGGATTCGAACCTATGTAGGGCGTAGCCCGACGGTTTTACAGACCGTTGCTTTTGACCACTCAGCCACCCTACCGATCTGTTCATTAAAAACACCGGAACTTGCGCCCCGGTTTAATGTTACTTAAACAACTAGGTATATTTATTATAACAAAAAATAAGCGCGCTGTCATTTCCATTTTTTAATTTTTCCCTTTTTTTATCGTCGGCACAAGTGCCTGAAAAAAATTGCTAGAATATTCATATGGCTAAGAAAGAGTTAACCCCTTTAATGTCGCAATACTATGATGTCCGTTCCAAATACCCCGGAATTATTTTATTTTTCCGGTTGGGTGATTTTTATGAAATGTTTGACGAACAGGCTAAAGAAGTCAGCGCACTTTTAGGGCTTACTCTTACCGCGCGCAACGGTATCCCTATGTGCGGTATCCCGTATCACGCGGCTAACAATTATATTGTCCGGTTGTTGGCGGCCGGCAAAAAAATCGGTATTTGCGAACAGACCGGTTCCGGCACCGATAAAAATACAAAACTTTTTGAACGTCGGGTCACGCGTATCATCACCCCCGGGACGGTCATGGAAGATTCTTTATTAGATGCCAACCAAGCCAATTATTTAGTCAGCGTTGGCGTATATCCTACGGGATGGGCAATGGCCTGCGTGGAAGTTTCTACCGGTGAATTTTGGGCCCACCAAAACGACAAAGATTCCTCTTTAACTAATTTAGCCGCCGCGCTTGCCGCTATCAATCCGGCGGAAATCGTGGGCGATAAAAACTCGCTCGCCGCACTCAAACAAAAAATTATGTTGCCCGGCACGCTTACGCTGACCGAACAGGAATTTGACGATTCGTATGATGTGCCCGAATCGTGGTCCAATGCCCAAGCGTGGGAAAATAAACGTAACGCGCTTGCCTGTGCGTTGCAAGTAGCCAAGTATTTGAATTTAACCGAGCCGAGTTTTAATAAGGTGCTTGTCCCATCCTACCGCGAACTGAATGATTGCTTGCAAATTGATGAAAATGCGGTACTTGCGTTGGAACTTGTTAAAAGCCAAGACGGGGGAAGGCGCGGTAGTTTGTGGGCGCAGTTAGATCACACCCGCACCGCGTTGGGTAGCCGCAAACTCAAAGAGTGGTTGTTGCATCCGTTAATGGACGTAACGGAAATTATCCAACGTCAAAACTGTGTAGAAAATTTTATCAATAATCAAAGTGCGTTAGCCGATTTGGGTGCCTTGTTGGAAAACATCTCCGATGTGGAGCGCATTATGACGCGCACCGCTACCGGCACCGCTTCTCCGCGTGATTTGGCGGGACTTCGTTTATCGTTGCTTAACGTGGATGCATTGTCGCGTTGGTTTGAATCGTACGGCGAAGTGGTACCGCATTTGTGTGCGCAATTCCGCTCGCATGAACCGGTGCTTCGCGATATGGCGCGGTTGTTGTACGAAGCCATTGAAGAACATCCTCCGTTGCGTTTGGCGGATGGGTTTGTGATCCGCGCGGGATATAATGCGGAATTAGATGAATTGCGTTCGCTTAAACAAAACGGCAACGTACGCATGGAAGAAATTTGCGCCCGTGAGCGCGAAAATACCGGCATTTCTAATATGAAAGTCGGTTTCAATTCCGTTTACGGATATTATTTTGAAGTATCCAAATCTAATTTATCCAAAGTGCCTTATTCGTTTGTTCGCAAGCAAACGCTCGTCAATGCGGAACGCTTTATTACCGAAGAACTCAAACAATTGGAAGATAAAATTTTGAACGCCGAACAACGCATTTTACGTTTGGAAAGTGGGTTGTTTGATGAAGTACGTAAAACGCTGGCGGGGCAAATCGGCCACGTCAAAGCGTTTGCGCAAATTGTCGCGGAAGTTGACGTGTACCGCTCGCTGGCCCTGGTTGCTTTAAAAGAAAATTACGTTAAGCCGAGCGTGGATACCGGCACGCAAATTCGGTATCAAAACGGGCGCCACCCCTTGGTGGAAGCCACCCTTGCGGCGGGGGACTTTGTGCCTAATTCGTTGGAACTCGGCGCACCCGCCACGCAAGTGATGCTGATTACCGGGCCGAACATGGGCGGTAAAAGTGTATTTTTGAAACAAACGGCTATTATTGTCATTTTAGCGCAAATGGGCAGTTTCGTCCCGGCGCAGGAAGCGCATATCGGACTGGTGGATAAAATTATGACGCGCATCGGTGCACACGATGCCCTCAACCGCGGAAATTCTACCTTTATGGTAGAAATGAACGAAACCGCACATATTTTAACATCTATGACGCCGCGCAGTTTGATTTTATTGGACGAAGTCGGGCGCGGTACTTCTACCTTTGACGGCATATCCATTGCGTGGGCGATTGTAGAGTATGTCTATAAACCCCACGGCGGCCCCAAAGTGCTTTTTGCCACGCACTATTTTGAACTGACCGATTTGGAAAATAAATACGAAGGCGTACGCAATTTCCACGTGGATGCCAAAGAATATAAGGATGCGGACGGCAAAAGCAAGTTGGCGTTTTTATATCAAATTTTACCCGGAGCAGCAGACCGTTCGTACGGGATTCACGTAGCCGAACTGGCCGGTCTTCCGGCGGCGTGTACGGTGCGTGCGCGCAAAGTATTAAAAGATTTGGAAGCCAAAAAAGCCACCAAAATTTCCGCTAAAGAAAAAGATATGGTGAAAGACTTATTTTCTTCGCCGATTGTGGAAGAAATTAAACTCACCGATCCGGATAAACTTTCACCGATGGCGGCGTTGCAGTTAATTTGCGAATGGAAGAAACGTATCAATGAGTAAAATTCACGTATTAGATTCAGCCACCGCGGCAAAAATTGCCGCGGGCGAAGTAATAGAACGCCCGGCCGGTGTGCTTAAGGAACTGTTGGAAAACGCCGTAGATGCTGGCGCAACAGCCGTGCGTATAGATATTGACGGTTCCGGTAAGGAACTCATCCGCATTAACGATAACGGGTGTGGTATGGACGCGGACGATTTGGCTGCGTGCGCCTTGCGCCACGCCACAAGCAAAATTCAGGCATTTACCGATTTGGAAAAATTACAGACGTTCGGTTTTCGCGGCGAGGCCTTATATTCGGTGGCGGCCGTTTCGCGCATGACGTTAACAAGTTGTACCGGGGAAAGCGGCGGGCATACGCTTGAAATTCATGCCGGAGAAGTAGTTTCCCAACGTCCGGCTCCGGCTATAAAAGGCACCACGGTGCAGATACGAGATTTGTTTTATAATACCCCCGCGCGGCTTAAATTTTTGAAAAGCGATTCGTATGAACGCGCTTGTTTATTAAAAGTAATAGAAGAAAGCGCGCTGGCCAATTTGTCTGTTGCATACCGCGTGTATATTAACGGGCGGGAAGTGTATAATTTGCCCGCACAAAACGGCCCGACAGAGCAAGCCGTCATCGCGCGTGCCGCAGCTATTTTAGGCGAAGAAGTCGCCGCGAGTTTAGTGTATAAATCATTTGATAAGATGGGGCTGCACCTATTTGTAACTCCGGTAGAAAAACTGGTCAATGTGCGTGATATGCAGTATGTATTTGTGAACCGCCGCCCGATTGATTCAAAAACCGTTTCGCAAGCCATTTATAAGGCGTATCAAAATGCCCGCCCCAAAGACCGCCACCCGGCATTCATCGTGTATATGACGTTAAATCCGGATGAGTTTGATGTAAATATCCACCCGCAAAAACGCGATATCCGGTTTATAAACGAAAATCAAGTCTTTGGGTTTCTGATGCACTCGGCGGGCGAAACAATTTTCAGCCATAGCCGTCCGGTGGAAGTAACACCGGCACCATCGGTTACGTTGCCACAGCAAGCCCAACCCGCAGCGGGAGTGTTGCTAACGCCTACGTCATCGCAAGAGCCGGTTTCTGCCGAAGTTCGGTTGCCAAAGCGCGATACCACCGGATATAATTTGTGGACGGAAAAACCGGTAGATGGTTTGCACGAAACGGAAACGCCGGAAGAATATAGGGCAGAGCCGTTTTCGCCGCAACCCATTGAAAAACCGATTTCCGCGCAGCGGCAAGAACAAACTCCGGTTGTGCAAAATACTTCCGCCGCGTTGCCGCAAGAGAAGGCTCCGCAGTGGTTTGTTGGGCCGTATCATTACTTAGGGCAATTACACAGAACCTATCTATTGTTTGAAAACCCCGAAGGGCTTATTTTGATTGACCAACATGCCGCACAAGAGCGGGTGCTCTTTGAGCATTATTTAGAGGCATTTGAACAACATCAAGTGGCGGTGCAGAAATTATTATTCCCTTTGCATGTAGATTTGCCGCCGTCCAATGTGGAAACATTACTCTCTTGGGGGGAGTGGCTTAAAAGTGCCGGATTTGAGATTTCTCCGTTTTCGGTGCGTACGGTAGCCGTACATACACGCCCGCATGTTATTCGTTTCCATGAAAACGATTTGAAAGAGTTTATCGTATCACTGGCCCAATTGGTGGGCGACCCGACTAAATCTACCGAAACATTAAAACGCAAAATGGTGGCGATGCTTGCGTGTAAAAAAGCCATCAAAGCGCACGACCAAATTTCCGCAGCCGAAGCCGAGGCCCTTATAGAAAATATGAAGAAGTGTAAAGACGGGATGCATTGTCCTCACGGGCGGCCTTGCGTAGCGCAAGTGGCGCTTAAAGATATCGGCAAGTTATTTGGCCGGTAATAACGGCTTTGTTATAGGTCGCTTGATGCACGAAACCTAAAACATTTTGTTTTAGGTTTCGTTGCTTGTTACGGATTAAGAATTATAATGTCATTTAGCAGCGTTTCATTAGTGGCCAAAAACACATCAAATTTCATTTGCATAGAGGAAGGCGGCACAGAGAATTGGTTACATTGTGTTGCTATTTCCTGTTGTTCTTCCGCAGAAAAATTCATGGGTTTCCATTGAATAAAAAAATACTGGTTAGATTCTTTGCCATTGGGCGGGGTGCGGTGGCCGGCATAGCGCCAAAAATCATATACTTGGTCGTTTTTATTGAGTACATCTTCCCGAAGAGTTTCATTTTCCCACGGAATGACAAATGTGTTTTCTTGCGCTTGGATTTTGTTTACCAGTTCGGAACGCGCTTGTAATTCTTCCGGCAATTGTTCGGTAGTGTAAAAATTAAATAAAACATACTCTTCCCCGATTAAATCGGGTACGTTACGCGTATCGCCTTTTTCCCCTAAATGGGCACTGCCTGCATAAGTAATGATGATGTCATAAAACGGGCTGAGCGCCTTAATATAACGAGCCCACTGGCGGTTACGTTGCAAGACGCCCCAATCTGAGCGAAATAGGAAATCACGCATGCATTCTTGAAGATAAGTAATATGTTCGGATCTACTTATCATGCATGCATCTAAAAAAGTGCTATATTGTTGTTCCACTTCCGGTAATTTATCTAATGAAATATTTAGTTGTTTCGCCGCGTCTTCCGGAAAGTTCCAGCAGTATTGCAAGGATTGTGTATATTCCGAAATCATTGTTTGAAGATTTTGATAAGAAGGTAAAATATCGGGATTATATTGGGTTAAAATATGTTGTATTTGCGAGTTATCAAACGGAGTTTTAATAATTATATCACCGACTTTGATGGCTTCTTCTGCGGAATATAAAGAATCATCAAGCCCCAAGATATCTATATTGTTTTTGTCACTTGCCGTTACAAGTTGTGCGTACTGCTCTATTGTTTGAAAGGGACGATTTTTATCGTGTGCAAATCGGATAGGAGTTTTTGCGGAGTCCGTATGTACGGCAAATTCCGTAGCCAATAAAATACGGGCATCGGGGTTGGCCTTGCGTACTTGTTGAAGCAAATAGGCAACTTCGGTCGGGATATCTTTTGTTTGGTGGTCGGACGCGTCTGATACATAAATGTATTTGACGCCCTTGGCTTCTTTTACATAATCAAGACGGAATTTTCCCCATAGAGTTCTGCCCAGATTCTTTGTGAATTGCAGACAGTCGGTATCATATTGGTGGTATAACAGATTAAGAGAATTTTCCATGTCTGCTTGTTCGGCTTGTTGGACTTTTTGATTTTGGGCTAAAAAGTAAGACCAATCTTTTTGTTTCGGGGAAATAAACACTTCATCGGCCAAGGCCTTGCGGATCTGTTCTTCACGTGTGGGGGCCGTAGCACTTTGGCGGGCCAGTTCTTCCGATAAGACATCTGACAGTTGGGGATGTTTATTCCCCCTAACTATGTTGATGGATTGGGCATTTGCCGGGGATAAGACGAAACATAAAAAAGTTAATAAAAATAGTTTTTTCATACTTACAGTATAAGAACAACAAACAAGATTGTCCAGGGACTTTAGACCTATTTGAAAATAGGTCCTGTACTACTTTATTTTAGGGCTCAAAAAAGGTATCCTATATGTATATTTTCTTATAGGAGATTTTATGGCTCAACAACCCTTTTTGGAACGTATTTTAATTTCGGAAGAACAACTTGCTACGCGGGTGCAAGAACTCGGCCGGCAAATTTCGGCCGATTACCGGGGCAAGAAACCGTTGTTCGTCGGTATTTTGCGTGGGTGCATTTTATTTTATTCCGATTTAATTAAGAACGTAAGTGTGGATTGCACGCTTGATTTTATGTGTTTGTCCTCTTATTCCGGCACCAGCAGCACCGGGCATGTGCGCACGATGCTGGACTTGCGCGAAAGTATCCAAGACCGTCATGTGATTATTGTGGAAGATATTGTAGATACCGGACTTACCTTGGAATATTTGCAAAATCACTTAAAAGACCGTGGCGCCGCCAGTATAGAGATTTGCTGTTTGTTAGATAAACCCGCCAACCGCAAAGTAGAAGTTCATCCCAAATATGTCGGGTTTACGATTAAAGATGAATTTGTCATCGGTTACGGATTAGATTATAACGAACTCTACCGTAATTTACCTTATATTGGAGTATTTAAAAAACAATGAAAAAGAAAAATCCGAACGTCCGCAGTTTAATTTCCTATAAACAAATTTTCGGTTGGTTAGCCGTCTTTTTGTTGATGGTGCTGATTTTCAATAAATCGGGTGAAAAACAAGCCGTATTAGATTATTCCGAATTTAAGCAAAAAGTAGCAGCGGCGGAAGTGTCGGATTTGACGGTGGGGCAAGGGGATATTGCCGGTTTATATAAAAATGCCGAAGGGAAATTTGTTCCGTTCACGACGGTTCGTATGGAAGACCCTAATTTGGTGCAAGAACTTTCGGCAGCAAAAGTAAAATACAAAGCCCAACCCGATCGCAGTTGGGTAGGAAATATCCTGTTTAATATCGGGTGGATTATTTTACTCGTGGCGGTCTGGTGGTTTATTTTCATTCGTCCGCAACGAAACGACGGTAAAAGCGCGCTTAATTTTGCCCGTTCCAAAGCCAAAATGCAAGACCCGTCCCAGCAAACCGTCACGTTTAAGGACGTAGCCGGGTGTGACGAAGCCAAAGAAGAATTGGAAGACGTTATTAAGTTTTTGAAAAATCCCAAAAAGTTCCAAAAATTAGGCGGCAAATTGCCTAAAGGGGTTTTGTTATACGGGGCGCCGGGTACCGGAAAAACGTTACTTGCCAAAGCCGTAGCGGGGGAAGCCGGCGTATCTTTCTTTTCTGCGTCTGCCTCTGAATTTGTGGAAATGTTTGTGGGTGTCGGTGCGGCGCGCGTGCGCGATTTGTTTGACCAAGCCAAGAAAAATTCACCCGCTATTATTTTTATTGATGAATTAGATGCCGTTGGGCGCCGTCGTTTTGCCGGAATCGGTGGCGGACATGACGAACGCGAACAAACGCTTAACCAACTTTTAATTGAGTTGGACGGGTTTGAAAGCAAACAAGGTATTATTTTAATGGCCTCTACCAACCGTCCCGACGTATTAGACCCGGCGCTTATCCGCCCCGGACGTTTTGACCGCCATATTTCCGTTCCGGCTCCGGATTTGAAAGGCCGCGAAGAAATTTTAAAAGTACACGCTAAAAAAGTGAAACTCGGCGATGATGTGGACTTAAAACAAGTGGCTAAAGGAACGCCCGGTTTTGTGGGGGCTGATTTGGCCAACGTCATTAATGAAGCCGCTATTTTAGCCGCGCGCAATGATAAAGAGGCCGTAGGACAACCCGATGTGGAAGAAGCCATTGAACGCGTGATTGCCGGACCGCAAAAGAAAAGCCGCATTATTTCCAAACACGAGCAACACGTTATTGCCGCGCACGAATCGGGGCATACTATTGTGGCGCGCTTAACCAATCACTCCGACCCGGTACACAAAGTAACGATTATTCCGCGCGGACAAGCACTCGGTTATACGTTACAACTCCCGCTGGAAGATAAATTCTTAACCAGCAAATCGGAATTGTTAGACAAATTGTGCATTTTGCTCGCCGGACGTGCCGCGGAAGAAATCGTTTTCGGCGAGATTACTTCCGGCGCCAGTGACGACTTAAACAAAACCATGTCTTATGCGCGCAAAATGGTAATGGAACTCGGCATGAGTGAAAAACTCGGTCCGATTGCGCTGCCCAACGGGGAAGACGGAGAAGTGTTTTTAGGGCGTGATTTGTCGCGTCATACTACTTTCTCGGATGAACTTGCACGCACTATTGACGAAGAAATTTTAAGTTTGATTAATCAATCGTATGCCCGCGCTAAAGAAATTATTACGCAACATCGCGAGGGCTTTGATAAATTGGTGGCTACGCTTTTAGAAAAAGAAGTGGTAGAAGCCAATGAAATTGATGAAATTTTAGGTTTAGTACCTGCGGCGGCTCCCGAAGTACAACCGTCGCAACCAGAACCGTCTGAACCAGTCAAACCGGCACCGAAGGCGTCAAAGGCCGTCAGGCCCCAGGCTCAACAAGCGGACTTGTTTGAATAATACAGACGGGATAAAATTAAGCTTGCGTAAAACAGGTGCAAGCGAAGGAAGGAATCCTATGGGAAAGTATTTTGGAACCGACGGAGTGCGGGCAGTGGCCGGCCAATTTCCGCTCGTAGATGATTTTATTGAAAAACTCGGCTATGTTGCTTTGCGCCAATTGCAAGCCTTTTGCCCAAACAGCCAATTAAAACCGCAAGTAATTATCGCACAAGATTCACGCGCGTCCGGCCCTGCTATTTTGGAATCCTTGCAAAAAGGAATTCGTGCCAGCGGCGCAAATGTGATTAGTGTGGGTATTGCCCCGACGCCTTGTGTGGCGTATTTGGTCAAAAAGACAGGCAGTTTATGTGGTGTTGTTATTTCGGCCAGCCACAACCCGGCCGAATTTAACGGCATTAAGTTTTTTACCAATAGCGGCACAAAACTCCCCGAAGAATTAGAAAACGCGATTGAGCAAGAAATTGAAACCTTATCTTCCGTCCCTTTGCCGAAAGGCACTTTTACGCAAGATGAAACATTAGTCAAACTCTACGAACAATTTTTGATGTCTACCGTGGATGCCGGTTTGTTAAAAGGTACGAAAATTGTGTTAGATTGCGCCAACGGAGCCAGTTATAAAGTAGCGGTAAATGTGTTTACGGGGCTAGGTATGAACGTAACCGTTACCGCCGCTAAACCCGACGGTACCAATATCAATAAAAATGTAGGGGCACTTCATACGCAGTTCATGCAAGAATTGACCGTAAAAGAACATGCGTTTATGGGCTTTAGTTTTGACGGGGATGCGGACCGCGTGATTGCTTCCGACGAAAAAGGCCGCCAATTAGATGGCGATAATATCATTGCATCTTCGGCATTATGTATGAAAGAGCAAGGCCTTTTGAACGCCAATAAAGCCGTTTTAACGATTATGGCTAATTTGGGATGTATCAATTATCTCAAAGAAAACGGAGTAGATGTTACCCTTACGACCGTGGGCGATAAGTATGTTTCCGAAGCGTTGGAAAAAGAAAATCTGTCTATCGGCGGGGAAACATCGGGCCATATTATCTTTAGACAATTTGCCAATACCGGCGACGGTATTTTATCGGCGTTGCAATTCTTACAATTTGTTAAACGCTCCGGCAAACCGGCCAGTTTCTTTACCGACCAATGGAAACGCTATCCCAGCAAATTGCGCGCGGTAGTTGTCAGCCAAAAGCCGCCGCTGGACAGTTTGCCCGGGTTTTGGCCTGCTGTAAAAGAATTGGAAAATACGATGAACGGTAAGGGCCGTATCGTGGTACGTTATAGCGGGACTGAGCCGAAACTACGTATTTTAGTAGAAGGCGAACAAGAAAATTTAGTGAACCATGTCATCGATGAAGTAGAGAAAATCTACAAAGCCAAAACGGAGGTGCTCTAATGAGTTTGAAATTAGGAGTCAACATTGACCATATCGCTACTTTGCGCCAAGCGCGTCAAGAAGCATTCCCCGATCCGGTGGATGCTGCCGCCGTTTGTTTAAGTACCGGTGCCGATTATATTGTTGTTCACTTGCGTAAAGATGCACGTCACATTAACGAAAAAGATGTGGCCCGTTTGTGCAAAAATTTTCCCGGTAAAATTCATTTAGAATGTTCGTGCGCGCCGCAGATGGAAAAAGTGGCGTTAAAATACAAACCCTACTCCGTTTGCATCGTGCCGGAAAAACCCGGTGAGGTCACTACCACCGGCGGGCTTAAATTTACGCCCGCGGTGTGCAAGCAGTTAGCCAAGATGATTGAACACTTGCACAAAAAACATATTTTAGTCAGTTTATTTGTCAGCCCGGACGCGGCCGATATTCGTACGGCTGCCAAACTCGGCGCGGATATTGTAGAACTTTGCACACGCGATTATGCCGAAGCAACCACCGCCGCCAAAGCCCGCAAATTACTGCAAGATTTGGCACTTTCTACCTTGCTCGCTAATGAGTTGGGGTTGGAAGTTCACGCCGGACACGGATTGGATTATCACAATGTGCTTGCCGTAGCCGATTTGGGCGGCATTGCTTGTATGAATATCGGTTTTTCCATTATTACGCGGTCTTTATTTGCCGGTTTGCCTACCGCGGTTACCGAAATGAAAGATCTTTTATAAGGAGTCGCTATGTGCGGAATTATTGGCTATATCGGTAAGAAAAATAGCGTAGGCTATATCATTGACGGACTTAAAAAATTAGAGTACCGCGGATATGATTCGGCCGGGGTTTCTATTTTACAAGACGGCAAACTTGTCACCGTGCGTGCCGTCGGAAAAGTGGCCGAGTTGGAAAAAGCAACTTTACAGGTAAGCCCCAGGGGTACGCTCGGGATCGGGCACACCCGTTGGGCCACACACGGCAAACCCAGCGAAGAAAATTCCCACCCGCATACCGATTGTTCCGGTGAAATCGTTGTTGTACATAACGGTATTATTGAAAACTATTTAGTGTTGCGCGAGCAACTTACTGCGCTGGGGCATCGTTTTAAAAGTGAAACCGATACCGAAGTAATTGCCCATCTTATTGAAGAAAATTTGAAACATGTTCGTTCCGGCAAAGAGGAAGAACGGTTATTAAAAGCCGTTCAAAAAACAAATAAAGAAATTTCCGGTGCGTTTGCTTACGGCGTCATTTGGACACATACACCGGACTTGCTAATCGGTGTAAAAAACCAAAGCCCGCTGGTGGTGGGCATCGGAAAGGACGAGAATTTTTTAGCCTCTGACGTTCCTGCTTTTTTGCAACATACCAATAAGGTTCTCTTTTTAGAGGAAGGGGAAATCGTTTTACTCCGTGCCGGCCAAGTAACGGTTTTGGATAAAAACGGGGATGAGAAAAAACCCAAACCCACTAAAATTTCCTGGGATCAAAAAACCGCTCAAAAGGGTGGTTATGATCACTTTATGCTCAAAGAGATTTACGACCAACCGCAGGCGTTGGAAGATACCTTGCGTACGGCCCGTGCCGATTTCGGCAAAATTTTAGGATTAGATACTACCGCAATGCGCGGGCTCAAACAAGTTCATATTATTGCGTGCGGAACGGCGTATCATGCCGGGCTTGTAGGTAAATACTACATTGAGCAATTTGCGGGAATTCCGGTAAGTGTGGATTTGGCCAGCGAATATAAGTATCGCACGATTCCGCACCAAACCAAAACGTTGGCTATTGCCATCAGTCAGTCGGGTGAAACGGCTGATACGATCGGTGCTATTAAAAAAGCCAAAGAGTTTGGTTTTCGTACACTTGCCATTTGTAACGTATTAGGTTCTACGCTTACGCGCACCTGTGATAGCACCTTCTTTACGCATTGCGGGCCGGAAATTAGCGTAGCCTCTACCAAAGCATTTACCAGCCAAATTACGGCGATGTATGCCCTGGCCATTACATTGGGGCTGGCCAATGGCAATTTAAGCAAAACCGCATTTGATAAACTGTATCGCGAACTATTGCGATTGTCCAAATCTATGGGTGAAACGGTTAAAATGGAATATACCGTCCGCCATTTGACGCGGAAAATCTACAAGGCTGATCGGTTTATCTTTTTAGGCCGTCATGTTAATTTTCCGATTGCTTTAGAAGGGGCCTTAAAACTCAAAGAAGTTTCTTACCGGGCCGCAGAAGGATTTGCCGCGGGGGAAATTAAACACGGTCCTATTTCGATTATTGAAAAAGGTACCCCGGTATTTATGCTGATGCCGCAAGACGGTTTGTTTGAAAAAATGCTCTCGGCTTGCCAAGAATGTCGCGCACGCGGAGCGTTTGTGGTAGCCATTACTACGCCCGGCGGTGAAGCACAAGCCAAAAGCGTGAGTGATAAAGTTTTTGTGGTACCGCAGACCAGCGAATTTTTACAACCGATATTAAATGTTGTACCGCTACAATTTTTGGCGTATTGGATAGCCAAACGGTTGGGGTGTGATATTGACCAACCGCGCAATTTAGCCAAAAGTGTAACCGTAGAATAATTTTTATGAAAAAAATTACCCGCTCTGTTGTTGCGCGTTTGTTGCCTGTGCGTGCGTCAGATGCACACAAAGGGAATTTCGGGCGCGTATTGGTAGTGGCGGGATCGCGCAGTATGTGCGGGGCGGGGCTTTTATGTGCTAAAAGTGCACTCAGCGCAGGAGCCGGGCTTGTATATTGGGCGTTGCCGCAAACCATGCAGCCAACATTTGCCGCCGCATTACCCGAAGTGATCACGCTCCCTTTAGCGGAAACGAAAAACGGGGAACTGTCCGCGTCGGCGTGGCCCACATTAAAAGCATTTATAGCACAAGTTCGCCCGTCGGTAATTGTAATTGGGCCCGGAATGGGAAACAGCCCGCTTTTACGACAGTTATTCGGCGCATTAAATGTGCCGCTTGTGATAGATGCAGACGGCTTAAATAAGTTGGCTACGTTAACGCCGAAAAAATTTTTACAACCGGTTATTTTTACGCCACATCCCGGCGAAATGGCCCGTTTATTGGGGACGGGTGCGCCGACAGAACGCCCGACACAACTGATGCAATTTTTACAAACGCGTGGCGGAGTGTGCGTATTAAAAGGTCATCGCACTTTGGTCGGTACACTGGTGCAAAAAACGCCTGAGATTTGGGAAAATACCTCGGGCAATGTCGCTTTAGCCAAAGGCGGAAGCGGTGATGTGTTATCCGGTATTATTGCCGGGCTATGGGCCCAATTGGGTACAGCAAGCGGCTTTTCACAAACGGCAATAGTGGCCGCTGTGTGTGGTGTATATATACATGGGGCGGCTGGGGAAACGGTTGCCTGTGATAAATCGGTGTATGGCGTATTAGCGTCGGATATTGTGGCGCAAATAGGGCCGGTGATTAAACAAATTTTACGGGAGAGAAAATGACGATCTTATATATTGTGCTTATTAGTTTAGGTGTTATTGCGCTACTTGTGTTGGGAACTGTATTATTTTGTATCCATACGGCTAAAAAAGTCTTGCACCCGATTTCCAAACGCAAGCCTTTAGATGCTTGGCCCGACCAATTCAAACTGCCTTACGAAAATGTTACGTTTCGTACGGAAGATAAAGTGCAACTGAAAGGGTGGTTTATTCCTGCTCCGGAAGAATCGGAAAAAACGATTATTTTAATGCATGGCTGGGGAATGAACCGCGCCGATATTTTGAAAAATACCTATTTCTTGCATGATTTAGGTTTTAACTTATTTTATTTTGATTTCCGCGCATTAGGTGAAAGCGGTGGTAAAACCAGTTCTATCGGATACTTAGAATTAAAAGATATTACCGCGGCCATTTCGTTTTTGAAAGAAACACGTCCGCAATTTTGTGCTAAATTAGGCTTATACGGATTATCTATGGGCGGCATGGTGGCTATTTGCGAAACCGCACATAACCCGGATATTTCATGTGTGGTGGCGGAAGCGTCTTATTATTCGTTCAGGCGGGTGGTATCGCGTTGGGCGTGGGTCAAACGGCGCGTGCCGTATTTCCCGTTGATGGCGATTGTGCTGCACTACGTTCGCAAACAATTAGGTGTTAATCCCGAACGTTTTAGCCCCAAGTTTAATATTTCTAAAATTTCGCCGCGTCCGATATTGTTAATTCACGGACGCTACGATAATCTAGTCCCCGCGGCGCAAGCAAAACTACTTTACAAACATGCGGGCGAGCCTAAAGAAATTTGGCTCGTGCCCGGTGCGAAACATACTCAATGTGCCGAAATCGGGGGCTATGAATATAAACAGCGACTCGCCGATTTTTTCCGCAAATATTTATAATACAAACCCGCTTCGGCGGGTTTTTGCTATGATACAACTTGTTATTTTTGATTTGGACGGAACGCTACTTAATACATTAGACGATTTGGCTTATGCCGCTAATGCGGCGTTGGCATCGTGCGGATTTGCGTCGCGTTCTTTGCAGGAAGTACAAGCGTTTATCGGAAACGGGGTGGAAAAATTGCTCTTTCGCACCTTGCCTGACGGACAAAAAACGCCGGAAAATTTGGCACGTATGAAACGTGCGTTTTTAGATTATTACTTCGCGCATCTTTGGGAACATACCCATCCGTATGACGGTATTACGGAAGTGCTTACGGCATTACAAACGCGTGGCATACAGTTGGCGGTAGCCTCTAATAAATATTTTCCGGCAACGGAAAAATTGCTGACTCATTTTTTTGCACATATCCCTTTTGTGGCCGTGTTGGGCCAACAGGAAGGAGTAGCACTAAAACCCGACCCGGCCATGGTGCATACGGTTTTGTTGCAAGCACACGTCAAACCGGAAAATGCCTTGTATGTGGGTGATTCTGATGTGGATATGCAAACGGCTCGTAATGCGGGTGTGCATGCGTGCGGAGCATTGTGGGGCTTTCGCCCGCGCGAAGTGTTGCAACAATATCATCCCGAATATCTGATTGAAACTCCCCGCGAATTACTCTCTGTTATTCCCTAGATGTTTTCGCATACGCGGCGAATGTATTTGGCCGCGTGTTTTTTGGCATCGTTTTCGTTTTTGGCAAAATCAATGAGAGCGGCAACTGCCAAATCGGGTAAATTTTTCTGTCGGAAATTTTCCGCTTGCCCGCAAATAAATAAAACCGGTTTTCGGTATTTTTGGGCAAGGGCCAATACAGCCCCCGGTGCCTTGCCGTAAAAAGTTTGTTTATCTAATTTTCCTTCGGCCGTGATAACCAAATCAGCCCATTTAATTTGTTTCTCTAAACGGGCTTTTCGGAAAAGTTCTTCTGCGCCTAAACAGAGTTTCGCCCCGAAACAACCATATAGTCCGGCGGCAATCGCACCTGCCGCGCCGGTACTGGGAATGCGGGAAATGTTTTTGTTTAGTTCATGTTGTAAGGCACGCGCCCAAACGGTTAAGGCGTGTTCTAAAATTTTTACTTGTTTGGGGGTGGCCCCTTTTTGCGGGCCAAAAACACGCGCTGAACCAAGGGGGCCTAACAAGGGGTTTTTTACGTCGGCAATTCCGATGATTTTTACGCCCTTAAATTGTTTTTTAAGAGAGGATAAATCTATCTTGTCCAGTTTTAATAAGGCTTGCGCACCGGGCGAAATGACGCGTCCGGTTTTATCTAATAACCGCGCCCCACAAGCCACGCTCATGCCCGCTCCGCCGTCGTTAGTGGCTACACCGCCCAGCCCTACGTAAATGGTTTTAGCCCCATGTTTTACGGCGGATAAAAGGACTTGTCCTACTCCGTAAGAAGATGCCCCAAGCGGATCTAATTCGCTTTTTTGGGCGGTGCCAAGACCGCAAATTTTAGCCGTTTCCACGACGGCAGTTTTGCCGTCTGATAACAATAGAAACGGAGCGCGTTTGTTTTTTAAGAAGGCATTTTTAGCAGGTACTAGTATAGTTTTTGCGCGGGGATCCAGTGTCTTAAAAAAATCTAAAAGACCGTCTCCGCCATCGCAAACAGGGTACATTCTGACATGGTAATGTGGAGCAAGCGTACGGGCGATAATTTGCCCGGCTTGTTTGGCACAAAGCGAGCCTTTTAATGTATTAGGCAACACTAGAATTTTCATTAAAATTTCCAAGAGAGTTGGACTTGAAATACCGTATTAGACGTAGCCGATTTTTTCAGTTCGTCTTTGCGTGAGGCAAATACTTGGCGCACTTCGGCCCCCAGCATTAAATCGTCCACCCACGTTTCCACACCAAGGCCCACCGAGCCGGACGGCCCGTTGGAAGAAAGGCTGTTGCTAAAGGCCGTGGCGCCGGGGGTGTTGTCGTTTTTTATACCGTGATAATTAAGAGATAATGCTTCGTATTGTGCGGCCGCGGTAAAATAAAAAGCAAAACGGCTGTTTGGATTGATGTAATAGTTAGCGGCGGCCCCGAGAGAAAGCATGCTTCCGCTGGAGCGTATTTCATAGATATCGGTGCCGTCTTGCAAGGTAAAATCATTGTTGGGGATGCTGGTAAACGAGAGCACCGGACCAAGCCACAAGTTGCTTTCTTTAATTCTCCATAAAAATTTGCTGGAAACCGCCACGCCCGTTCCACCCATATCCAACGGATGGTTGCTAATATCTAACGTGGTTGAACCGACAGGGAGCGTTTCGGCTGCTTGTAAGTCCAACGTGCTGCCACCAATTTGTACGGCAAAATATTTATTAAAATTTTTTTCTATGCGTTTGGTAGGGGCGGGTTTTTCTTTCTGGGGTACGTTTTTTTTTGCGGTTAATTCTTCTTTAGCGGCAGCCGCATATTCCTGTTGGGAAATGTTACCTGATTTTACATTTTTCAAGAAGGCTTCTTCGTCCGATAACGGGCGGGGGGCGGCTTGTTGTACTTGGGCCGAAGGGGTAATTACTTGCCCGCCGACAACGGTGGCATTTTTGGCGGCGAATGCTTGGTCAATATCTGCATCAAACGTCAGCCCGCCTTGGGTTACTTGTCCGGTGGCCGCGGTGGCTTGCGCGGCAACTGCGGCGGCTTGGGCTTGTTGTTCATGGGCGATTTGTTTCTCCACAAATTCCTGTTGGGCGTTTTGTCCGCGGTTGTAATCATACGCTTCAATGGAAACAATTTGCGGCATATCTACATTAACGGTCAGGCCGTCATCGGTTTGGAGTTTTAAATTAAACTCATCCATATCTAAAATCACGCCGATAAGTTGGGTGCCACCTTTAAGAATTAAGCGGTGTTTATCGGGCAAGATTTGTTCAATATCGCGTTGGTTAAGGGTAATGTTGCCGTATGAAGTAGCCAGATTGAGTGTATATTCGGTTTGTGATAAAATAGAGCCGCTAATCAGCGTGCCGTCTTTCATTTTTAAGGTTTCGGCATGAGCGGTTAAAACGGTAAAAAGAAAAATAAAAAATAAAATTGATTTTTTCATACGGTTTAATAAAAAGACAAAAAGGGCGCGTTTGTGCCGCGCCCTTTGGTAGATTATTTGTTTTCTTCGGCGGCAGGTTCTTCTTTATGCGCCCCGCAGCAGCAAGGTGCAACTGCGTGTTTAATGGCGGCTAGTGCTTTTAAGATTTTGTGCATGGTTAAGAACATGACCGCGGCGGCCAAATCACTAAGCGTATAGGTAAATAAGGCGCCAACGATTTCTTTTCCGGTCATACCGGGTAACATTAAAATAGCAACAGTTTGGTAAATGGCAAACACAGTCGCTATGTAAAATAATACTAAGAAAAGTATAGATAAACCTTTTAGGCATAGCCAGTTGTGCGGCCACCATTTTGCACATTTGCAGCATTTAGACATATTCATTCTCCTTAAGTTAAGATAACGCAGGGAAAATATCCCCCTGCTAACATTGTATCAAAAGAAAGGGGCGTGCGGTTACTTTTTTATAGATTATTTTTTCCGGGCAGCCAATAATTCTTTTGCGTGGGCCAGCGCAGCAGAATTTTTAGTAGTGTTTCCGCCGAGCATACGGGCAATTTCGGTAGTTAAATTTTCATCCGATAACGGGGTGATGGTGACGCGGGTGGTGTCTTTAAGAGCCATTTTTTCTACGTGGAAATTACAATCGGCCTGGGCGGCTACTTGCGCCAAATGTGTTACGCAGAGCACTTGTTTGCCTTGAGCGGCTTGATGCATTTTCTGCCCGACCAAATGTCCGGTCTCTCCGCCGATTCCCGCATCAATTTCGTCAAATACCATAACGGGAACGGTAGGTGCAAGAACGGTTTTAAGCCCCAGCATGACGCGTGAAATTTCCCCGCCGGAAGCGATATTTTTAAGCGGGCGCAATGATTGCCCCGGATTGGGTGAAAATAAAAATTCCACGCGGTCTGCTCCGGTCGGCCCGATACTTTCTTCGTCCATTTCTACGGCTACGGCAAATTTTACTTGATTAAATCCGAGCGGTTTAATTTCATTCGTAATCAGTTTGGCCAATTTGTCCGCGGCGGTGTAGCGTTTATCGTGTAACGAGCGCGCCAGTTTTAACAGGGCCGTATGTGCGGTTGTTAATTCGTTTTCTAAATCTTGGGCGTGTTCTTCGGCGTGTTGTAAGTTTTTGATTTTAGCGCGCAAATCGTCCGCGGTCGTTAAGACATCGGAAAGTTCCGGGCCGTATTTGGCTTTTAAGCGTTTTAGTTTTTCATGGCGCGTGAGCATTCGGTCCAAAGCATTGGGGTCCACTTCCATGTCTTCTTTATAAGAGCCGAGCGTTTGTGCGGCATCTTCTAATGTGACAAGGGCCGCATTTACATCTTGGGAAAGTGAGGCTAAATTTTCATCTAAATCTGCCATCTGGCCTAATAATTTGGCGGCCCGTGTTGCACGCGAGGTGGCTGATTTTTCGTCGTTATATAATTCTTCATAGGCTTCTTGAGCCATTTCCAGCAGTTTGCCCGCGTGTTTGAGTTTGGGTAGATTTTGCTCTAACTGTTCATCTTCTCCGGCCGTAGGGCGGACGTCCTCAATCTCTTTTAATTGGTAAGCATATAAGTCTAACAGACGTTCTTTTTCTTGTGCACTTAACCGTAACGCCTCTAATTTGGCACGAATTTCCTGTTCGGTTTGATAGGCCGCTTGTACTTGTTTGAGTAAAGTGTCGTGTTTGGCAAAATGGTCTAACAGTTGTAAGTGGACGCTGGCGTGCAATAAACTTTGGTGGTCGTGTTGCCCATGAAAATCTACTAAATAGCGACCAATCTGCGCCAGTGTCGCCACCGTTACGGGCCGTCCGTCCAATTGCGCTTTGCCTTTTCCTTTATTATCCAGTTCGCGCCGCAAGGTAAAACGGTCGGCGGATAAATGATATTGCGTGCGGACGGTTTCGGGGAGATCCTTACTTTCAAATTCGGCTTTGACACACATTTTGTCTGCGCCGTCTTTTATAACGGAAGCATCCCCGCGCGCGCCGAGTACAAAACCTAGTGCTTCAATTACAATGGATTTGCCGGCACCCGTTTCGCCGGAAAAAACTGTTAGCCCTTGTGCAAAATCAAGGGTTAAATGATCAATGATGGCAAAGTTTTGAATCTCCAACCGGGTGAGCATGTTAACGGCACCCCCAGTTGAATTTGCGGTTTAACATAGTGAAGAAATCACGTTGCGGGCGGAAAAAAAGTTGCGCGCGTAACGGGCTTTGTGTAATTTGCACACGCGTGTCCGGCGGTAGCGTTACATTTTCCTGTCCGTCTATGGTTAAATCGGCTCCGTCAAGCGGTGTTTTTAAGACCGGGACGAGTTCCAATTTTCCGTCGGGCGGTAATAAAATCGGGCGTTGGGTTAGCGTGTGCGGGCAAATCGGCGTAACCAGTAATCCTTCTACACCCGGGGCGACAATCGGTCCGCCCGCCGCCAGTGCATAGGCGGTAGAACCGGTGGGGGTTGAAATCAATACCCCGTCCCCGAAATAGGGCGGTAACGCATGCGTGTTAAAAGTGGCGTTGATAGTTAAAGCGCGCGGTTTTTCGGCGCGTAAGACGCAATCGTTTAGGGCTAAAAGTTGCTGCGTTTTCCCGCCCGGGAATTGAATATTCACTTCCAATAATGTGCGCGCTTGTGCCGTTAATTTTCCGGCAAATAAATCGGTTAACGTTTCTTCAAATTCGGTTTTCTCGCACGCCGCCAAAAACCCGAGCGTGCCGCAGTTAATACCTAATAAGGGAATATCCAGCGGGGCCGTTTCGCGCGCGCAACGCAACATGGCTCCGTCGCCGCCCATACAAATCAGTAAATCGGTAGCGGATAAATCATCAAACGAAGTCGTAACGCACGCCGTTTTTCCACGGGCATTTAGCCACGTGGCAACGCTGTCTGCCAAGGGCTTATTTTGCGGTTTTTGTTCGTTGTAAAAGACGAGTACGCGCTTAAATTGCATACCTTATTGTAGCAATTTATAAGAATAACTTGTGCAGGAACAAGTTAATATAAATAAGAGTGACACCCTCCGCCACAACCTTCCTCAAACGTTTTTTTGCCGGTGGAAGTAGCACACATATTATCTGCTTGAAAATGGGTGTCTTCATAGGACCAACAATATCTCTGGGCAGAGGAATAAGTATAACTCAAAGCCGTTACTCTTTTATTGGCGGGCCCTAAGAGACAAGTTGCTGTACCCCAAATGGTATAAATTTCACATGAAATATCCCGGACGGTAGGTAAATCTACTGCTAATTCTTCCGGATCGGTGGCATAGGTGCCGTTGGCCATGTGATATGCTTGTTGTGCTTTGATAATTGCATCCATGGATGTTTGTAATTGTGTAAACCGTGCTTTTAAAACGGCTTTATTATATTGCGGCAATGCCACCGCTGCCAAAATGCCGATAATAAGAACAACAACTAATAATTCAATTAGTGTAAATGCTTGTGTGTTTTTCATAGAAAATCCTTTTATGAGCCTTTTACTATTATAACTATTATTATGAACCAACATATGCATAAAAACGGCTGTTGTATATGGGCCGGATCGAAAAAACCCGAATGCAACAACCGTATTTTACCGCTTCATAAAGGAGGTTAAACAAAAGCGGTAAACACTTTTATTATATAGGTTTGGGGGTAGGTTTGTCCAGTATGTAAAATGGTATAATATCTTAAACCAGTTGTAGGGGGAAATTATGTGGGATTATACCGATAAAGTAATGGACCATTTCAAAAATCCGCGCAATGTGGGCACAGTCCCCAATGCGGACGGTACCGGCCAAGTAGGTAGTTTGGTGTGCGGAGACGCGCTACGTTTAACTATCAAAGTCAATAAAGAAACCGAAGTTATTGAAGATGCTAAATTTGAAACGTTCGGTTGTGCAAGCGCGATTGCCTCGTCATCTATGCTGACGGAAATGGCAAAAGGTAAAACGTTGGACGAAGCCGCTAAAATTACCAACCAAGATATTGCGGATCAACTCGGCAGTTTGCCGGCTGAAAAAATGCATTGTTCGGTGATGGGCATGGAAGCACTGGAGGCGGCTATTAAAAGTTACCGCCAAGGTGGCAAACCCGTTGTGTTTGAACAACAGGAAGAAAAACTCGTTTGCCGTTGTTTTAATGTATCCGAAGAAGCCATTATCAAGGCCATTCGTCTGAATCATTTGACGACGGTAGAAGACGTAACCCACTTTACCAAGGCCGGCGGTGCGTGCGGCCGGTGCAAAGGCGATATCCAAAAGATTTTAGATAAGGTCAACGGTGCCCAACAAGCCGCTTCCCCCGCGCAAAAACCGTTTGGCGAGATGACCGTAGTGGAAAAAATCAAAGCCGTAGAACAAGTATTGGAAGAAGAAATTCGCCCCAAACTTAATATGGACGGCGGATCTGCCGAACTGGTAGATTTATCGGGCAGTACGGTTAAAATTCGTTTAGTCGGTATGTGCAGCGGTTGCATGAATGCACAAGCCACGATTAAAAATTTTATTGAAAAGACGTTGCAAGAAAAAATAGATTCGTCTATTACGGTGGAGCAGGCCTAATTATGAAGGAAATTTATTTAGACAATAATGCCACCACCCGTTGTTATCCGCAAGTAGTTGAGGCCATGCTTCCGTACTTTAGCGAAAAGTATGGCAATGCATCCAGTATGCATACGTTCGGTGGTGAAAACCGTCACGCAATTAATGCCGCGCGCAAGCAAATGGCTGCGCTCATTAACGCCGCGCACGACGACGAAATCATTTTTACTTCTTGTGCTACCGAAAGTAACGATTCTGTCTTATTTTCCGTGGCGGAAAGTTTCCCGCAGAAAAAACATATCATTACGTCCATGGTGGAACATCCTGCCGTATTAGAGCCTTGCCACGTGCTGGAAAGCCGCGGTTGGCGCGTAGATTATATTCGTGTAGATGAGAACGGACGTTTTGATTTGGATGAACTCAAAAGCCTGATTGACGGCGATACGGCCCTTGTTTCTGTGATGTGGGCCAACAACGAAACGGGAACGATTTTCCCTATCAAAGAAATTGCCAAAATTGCCCACGCACATGGCGCGCTTTTTCATACGGATGCGGTACAGGCCGCCGGAAAAATTGCGATAGATGTGCAAGACGCGGACGTAGATTTTCTGTCTGTCAGCGCGCATAAATTTCATGGCCCGAAAGGCATTGGCGCCTTATACGTACGCCGCGGAACGCGCTTTGTGCCGTATTTGGTAGGCGGACACCAGGAAAAACGCCGCCGCGCCGGAACGGAAAACGTACCGTATATTGTCGGTATCGGCAAAGCCGCGGAATTGGCCCAAAAACGTTTGGCAGACGGCACTACCCAAAAAATTGCCGCGTTGCGCGATAAATTAGAGCAAGGTATTACGGCTAACATCCCCGACGTTAAAATCAATGGGGATATTCACAACCGCGTGCCCAATACCACCAACATCAGTTTTGGGTATATTGAAGGCGAATCTATTTTGATGTACTTAAATGATTTTGGCATTTGTGCCTCATCGGGTTCGGCGTGTACCTCCGGTTCGCTGGAACCTTCGCACGTTTTGCGCGCGATGAAAGTACCCTTCCAATTTGCGCACGGTTCCATCCGGTTTTCATTATCTGATGAAAATACTGAGGCCGAAATAGATTTGGTACTCAAAGAATTGCCGCCGATTATAGAGCGGTTACGTAAAATTTCGCCGTTTTCCAAAGAAAACGCGTAATAACCCGCCGCCTCGTTTTTGGACGGGACGGCGTTTATAAAACCCTAAGGAGTGCTCATGAAAAAACTAGTTCTTTTGTTGACCGCACTGGCGTTGCCGTTTGCATTAAGTGCGAAAGATACCGTTATCTATCACACCAGTGATACGCATGGTTTTTATTATGCCCAAAAAGGAATGGGCGGTTTTGCTGCATTGGCGGCTGTACTTAAAAACGGCCCGCAACCGTATTTGCTATTGGACAGTGGCGATTTTTCCAACGGTACCATAGAAGCCAAAGATTCCAAAGGGTTGAAAAGTGTAGAACTCATGAATGCATTAAAATATGATGCGGCCACTATTGGTAATCATGAATTTGATTTCAAAGATCCCGGGGTGGCCCCGATATTGGCTAATGCAAAATTTGCTATCTTGGCGGCGAACTTTTTTGAAGCGGATACGTTAAAACGTCCGGCGCACGTATTGCCTTATAAAATTTTCAACCGTAACGGCGTGAAATTTGCCGTAATCGGGCTTGCCAACAGCAACCCGACTCAAGCCACGCAGCAATATACCTTTACCCCGCAACTGCGTGAATTAGGGAATATCTTACCTGAAGTAGAAAAACAACATCCGGATGTAGTAGTTATTATCGTACATGATTCGTTTGCGGATGATAAGCACGGCATGCAGGGGCAATACGTGGCGGATATTGTACGCCAATTCCCGGGCCGCGTACATATTGTACTTGGCGGTCACGCCCATAAGGTTTTCCAAAATCAATACCTTAACGGTACGTTATTTGTTGAAAGCGGGCGCTACTTAAAAAATGTCAGCAAGGTAACCGTAACGACCGATGATAAAACCGGTAAATTTGTATCGGCCAAGTCCGAACTTATCCCGCTTTACGTAAATAAAACAGGTCAAGATAAAGCCATTTTGAATTTGGCCGAGTCGTTGCGCGTGCCGGGGGTGGACGTGGTGCTCGGTTATACCGAAGAACCCATGCCTAAAAAAGCATCTAACCCGAAATTTTTAGATAACTCGTTAGATAACTGGGTGGCCGATTTGGGCCGCGCTTACGCCGGAGTAGATGTGTTTATTACCAATATAGGCGGTACGCGTGTGGATATGCCCAAAGGCGAAATTACCAAACGCGATATTATTGATATCCACCCGTTTGAAAATAACATTACCAAAATGACGGTGGACGGACGCATGTTAAAACGGATTGTTAAGAGCGGTTTATCCAAAGGACGTACACGTTTTACATTTTCCGGTTTGGCGGTCAACTTTGTCTATAACAAAAAAGGTAAAGTGAAAGATTTACATATTTGGGTCCATAATAAACCGCTTGAAAATCGTAAAAAATATACCATTGCCACCAACTCGTTTATTGCCGAAGGCCGCAGCGAAGGATTTGTTTTTAAATCTATTCCGGCCGACCAAAAAACGCAAGTGGGCACAAAAACAATTCGCGGGCTCATGGAAGATGCCTTGCGTAAAAGTTCTAAAAAAGAACCCATTAAACCCGGCCCGGAAGGACGCGTAGCCGAACGATAAGTTATGAGAATAAGCCGTTGGATTTTATCTGTTTGTGTATGTATGGTTTTTTGTGCGTGTTCGCAAGAACAGCGTACACAAGTGGATATTTTCTATACAGCAGATGTGCAAGGTTTTTATCATAGCCGCCTGGAGCCGCGTTTGTTTAACCAACCGGCCGGCGGCTATGGTATTTTAAAAGCCTTTTTGGAAAAGCGGGAAGCCCCTTATCTGTTGTTTGATGGGGGAAACTGGTTCGGCGGTTCGCCGGAAGCCACTATTTCGCAAGGGATGTTTATCCAACCCTTTTTGAAAGCCATTCCTTTTAATGCGGCTTCGGTGAGCGATAAAGATTTTGCTTTCGGCTGGCCGGCTCTTCGCGCTGTTGTGCGGGAGTTGGATTATCCCATACTTGTATCCAATTTGAAATTAGAAAATCAAATTCCATGGCCGTTGCACGATTATAAAATTATTACTCATAAAGGTATTAAAATCGGTGTGTTTGGGTTGGTCGGCCCCGATACGATACGTTTGAATCGCACCCGTTTAACAGGGTTCACCGTACAGGATCCTGTCCAAACGGCTATGGAAATGGTAACGCTGTTACAAAGTAAAGGTGTAGATTTTATTATTCTGCTCAGTTCGTTAGGCGATAATACAGCCGATATTCCCGCCGATGTGCTCTTGGCGGAAGATGTGCCCGGTATTGATTTGATTTTAAGTGCCAATAAAGACCGTGAATTATCGGAAACGGAACGTGTGCATCAAACTTATATTGTTTATCCCGGTTCCAAATTAGATAATTTAGGACATATCCGGGTGGATTTTGATAAAAGCAATCACGCACGGGATTTTTCGTTTGAAGATGTCCCGCTGTTGCAAAATAAAATCGGGGAAAACGAAGAACTGGCAACGCTTGCTCAACAAATACAGCAGGAAACGCAAAAAAAATTAGCCGCACGGGTATCGTCCGCTGATGAAACCGTAACATCTTCGCTCACGCATGAATCGGTGCTGGGTGATTTACTGGCCGATTGTTTACATAAATGGGCCAAATTAGATGGCGTAATTTTAAATTCCGATTCCATACGCAGTACGCTGCCACAGGGAGAAATTACCGAATACCACCTGTATAAAATGTATCCGTACCGCGATAATATTACCTTTTTAACCATGAAAGGATCTGCCTTTCTAAAAGCCATGGAAGCATCCTTGGAGTCTAAAGATAATTTCCCGCAAATTGCCGGGTTCACCGTGGAATATAATCCGCAAGGCCGCCCGGGCAATAAAATCAAAAAAGTTACACTTGCAAACGGACGAATTGTGCGTCCGCAAGACACTTACCGCTTTGCGGTAACCGATCACGTACTGGCGGGCGGATTCGGGCATGACTATTTTATTGATTCGCTGGAATTCAAAAATACGTTTGTGGAAGCACGGCAAATGATGCGTGCGTGTTTGGTGCGCCAAAAGAAAATTTCGCTCCCTTCGTTAGGCCGTTGGAAATCCGTATTATGAGTTTGATTTCTCCGTTAAAAATCGGTACGGTGCAACTCGCCAACAATTTGGTGCTTGCGCCTATGGCAGGTATTACCGATTCGCCGTTTCGTGTGCTTTGTTTGCAAGGCGGCGCGGGGCTGGTGTGTGCGGAAATGGTATCTGCGCATGCGTTGCATTATGGTAACGCCAAAAGCGGGCGCATGTTGCAAGTCAACTCAAAAGAACATCCTGTTTCTATGCAGATTTTTGGGGCTGATGAAGAAACCGTTTCGCAAGCCGCCCGCCAAGCACAGACCGCCGGAGCGGATATCGTAGATTTGAATGCCGGGTGCCCCGTAAAAAAAATCAATAAAGCCGGCGCGGGTTGCGTGCTGATGAAAGATGAGGTAAAACTGGCACGGATGTTATCGGCAGCGGTCAAAAGTGTAAAAATTCCCGTTACGTTAAAAACGCGAATTGCCCTAAATCATAAAGAATTTTTAGGAGCGCGCCTGGCTAAATTAGCCGAAGATTGCGGCGCAGCGGCAGTAACTTTACACGCCCGTGCGGCGGTAGATATGCACAGCGGCGAGCCGGATGTGGACGCGCTAGCCAAGGCGTGCGCCGCAGTTAAAATTCCCGTTATCGGCAACGGCGGTGTAACCAATGCGGAGCGGGTTAAAGAATTTTTAGAAGCGGGGTGCGCCGGCGTAATGATTGGGCGCGGAGCCGTAGGCAACCCGTTTATTTTTCAGGATATTATAGATACATTTGAAGGCCGCAAAGTGGAGTCGCACACTCCCAAAAAACGAATAGAAATTTACTTAAAACTCATTGAAGAAAATGTGGCCTATTACGGCGAACGTATCGGCATAAACCGCTCGCGCAAAACGGCGGGGTATTGGTTAAGCGGTTTTCCAAACGCGGCGGCGGTGCGCGGCGAATTTGTGCGCTTGGACACGTGGCAAGAGGTACGCTCGCTGCTTACTAAAACGATACAATGTGCCGGATAAATTTCCCACGCGCCAAAAATTTTGTTATAATATATAGGAAACCACGAGTCATTACACGCGCGGCCACCACTCCGTGCGAATAATTACAAAAGGTAGAAAACAAAACATGACAAAAACATTTTTACCTTCCGTCAAGGAAGTAGAAACCACCCGCAACTGGCACCACATTGATGCCACGGGTCAAACCCTCGGAAGATTAGCGACCAAAATCGCCGTTCTTTTGATGGGTAAACACAAAAAAACATATACGCCCCACATGGACTGCGGCGACTTCGTCGTTGTTACCAATGCGGCCAAAGTGAAATTAACCGGTAAAAAAATGGAGCAGAAAGTTTATTTCTCTCACTCCGGTTATGCCAAAGGTGCTAAAGAAACGCCGGTTAAACGGGTATTGGAAAACAACCCGACCCGCGTGTTGGAATTAGCGGTCAAACGGATGTTGGATGAAAACAAACTCCGCGCGCCGCGCATGAAACGCTTGCGCTTGTTCGCCGGCGAAGAACACACGTTCACCGAACGCATGGGTAAATAAGAGGGACATTTATGAACAATACGAAAGACTTGAAAACCGGCAGAAGAAAAACCGCGGTAGCGCAAGTAGCGCTTGCCAAGGGGAAAGGTGAAATCACCGTTAATGCCAAAACGTTGGATGCCTATTTCGGCAATCACACCCGCTGCAAAGCGATGGTAAAATCTCCGCTCGTTGTGACCAACTTGGACAAAGAATATGACGTTACCGCTCGTGTGAACGGCGGCGGCGTTTCCGCCCAAGCCGGTGCACTTCGCCATGCGATTGCTCGCTCGTTAGCGCAAATCAGCGAAGACGTGAAAAAAGCCGTTAAAAAAGCGGGCTACCTTACGCGCGATCCGCGTATGGTGGAAAGAAAGAAACCCGGTCAACCCGGTGCCCGCAAACGCTTCCAATTCTCCAAACGTTAATTTGGAAAAGGAACGATATTTGCAAAACCCCGCTTTATGCGGGGTTTTTTGACGATGATTTTTTGGCTCAAACGGTCAAAATATGTTATAGTAATGGTGTCGTATTACTTTATAAGAAGGAGTTTTTGAATGAAAAAATTAATGTTTTTATCTGCTGCCGCACTGATGCTGGCCGCTTGTGCTACCCCGCCTACTTATGTCGGTACGGCTTTGTTCGCCCAAACCCAACAACCGGTTTTGGCTACTAACGCTACCGGAACGCGTGTGGGACGTGCTTGTGCGACCAACGTATTGGGCCTCTTAATTCAAGGCGATATGTCGGTAGAAACGGCGAAAAAGAACGGCCGCATTACCCAAGTAGCGTCTATCGATAGAGATATTAAGAGTTATGCGATTTATTCCGAAGTCTGCACGGTTGTTACCGGCAGATAAATGTTCGGTCTAAAAACGAATTGAAACATCCCCATTTGTCGGTTGGACAAATGGGGATGTGTGTTATTTCGGCGAAAATTTGACACTATTTTTTGCTACACTTATAAATATATCACGTAGGGAGAAGCCAGATGAAAAATAACCAAGCATTTACACTGATAGAATTATTAGTAGTTGTACTGATTATCGGTATTTTGGCGGCGGTGGCTCTGCCGCAATATAACAAGGCCGTTGAAAAGAGCCGTTTTATGACGTTGTTGCCCGTTGCTAAATCACTCGCGGATGCCGAGGAAGCCTACTATTTAACCAACGGCAGTTATACTACCGATGTTGAGGAATTGGATGTAGATTTTCCGGCTGGCGGATCGGTGACTTCGCAAAGTTATTATACCTTACCTAACGGGGCGCGCTTTGTCTTGCGCGGCCGGTATCTGGGGGGAGCGGCCCGTCGGACGCAATTGGAGTGGTGGTTGGATCATCAAACCGACCACGAGCCGGGGCCTTATTGTTTGGCTGACCCGACGGATCCGGTTACCATTTCGGTTTGTAAAGGAATCGGAACATTTACCCGGCATACTACTTGCGGTGCTATTGAGGTCGGACAGTCCATCAATTGCGACGAATATAAGATTAAGTTATAAATAAAAACAGCCCTGTGAAATAATCACAGGGCTGTTTTTTTACACAAACTTTTATTTTTTCTCATCGGATAGCGGATTAAATTTGGGGCTGGTTTCTACAAACTTTTTGATTTCCCCAATCACTTGCGCTTGTTTTTTAACCGTACACGGCCCGCCGATACAACCGCCTTGGCAACTCATCACTTCCAGCAGTTGAAAGTCTCCCGCTTTGCCTTGTGCATACGCATTTAACATCAGCATGGCTTTTTTGTCTAATCCGTTTAAGGTCATTTTTTTAATCGTCATTTTTCCGGCGAGGGCATTTTCTACCGCTTGCGCCACACCGCCCGTTACACCGTAATAACGTCCGTCGGCTGAAATATCCGTACGCAAGGGAGTTTCTTCACAGACTTTCGGATCAATGTTGCGCGCACGTAACAACGCATCGATTTCTTCAAACGTGAGTACATAATCAATGTTCGGATCCTCGCGCCCTTCCAAGCGTTTAGAGGCACACGGCCCGATAAATACGGTAATAAATCCGTTGGCCTTTTCAATTTCCGCGGTATATCCGGTAGGGGTTTTGGCATCGGAGATAAAATCTTTTAAGGCGGGCAGATGTTTTTTAACGGCTTGTACCCAAGCGGCGCAGCATGACGTGGTCATAAACCGAGCCCCTTTTTCCAATCGTTCCACCAGTTCGCGTGCTTCCGCGGCGGTGGTAATATCTGCCCCTAATGCGACTTCGGTTACTTTATCAAAACCGGCTTTGGTTAAAGCGGTCACTACTTGCGGCAGCGTTCCTTCTAATTGCCCGACGATAGACGGGGCAATCATCGCGCATACTTTTTGCGGACTTTTAATTGCGCGTACGACGTCAATGAGTTGGCTGCGTTCCATGACGGCCCCGAACGGGCACGCGTCCATACATTTCCCGCATGAAATACATTTATCAAAGTTAATATGAGCAAATCCGTCTTCGTCTTTATGGATAGCGTCCACCGGACAGGCTTGTTCGCAAGGGACCGGCACGTACGTGATCGCGTTATACGGGCAAGACGCCTGACATTGACCGCAGTTTCTGCATTTATCGGGATCAATTTTGGAACGTCCGTTTTCGGGCGAAATGGAAATCGCGCCGAATTTACACGCCGCTTGACAATGCCGTGCCAAACACCCTTGGCAGGCTTCCGTTACAATATGGCGCGCTTTGACGCACGCTTTACAGGCAATATCTAACACGGTAAGTGTGTTTTCCGCAGGGGCTTTGCGCGACATCGCGGCTTTGGCGTAGTCGTTTAAGGAAGTGGCTTCGTCGTCTGTTTCCAAACTGCCGCCCAGCGCCGCCAAGGTGCGCGCCCGGAAAACGGCCCGCTCTTTATAAATACAACAACGTACGCCGGAAGTAGAGTTTTGCGGTAAGGCTTCAAAGGGGATACGATACGCTTGCGTTTCCAACGCACCCTTATCAAAGGCTTCTACTACGCGCTTTAACGCTTCGCGCTTAAAAAAAATCGCTTTATTGTCCTGATTGTTCATATTATTTATATTTTATCATAATTGCCGTATAATGGGCAGACTCATACTATTAGTTACTGGGACTCACTTGGGTTTGGCTCGGTTTGATTACACGCGGCATATACATTCTGTCGTACAGGGTGCCGCCTTCTAAAAGGGCTACCCGTCGGGATTCTCGCCTTCTTTTTTGGGCCTCTTGTTCGCGCGCTTTTTGTTGGTCTTGGGCGCGTTGACGAAGCCGTTGTTTTTCGTCTTGGATAAATTGGTTTGCTTGCGTTTGGTCTAACCGGGCCACCGGCTTGCCTTGAACAAAGCGGATAAACTGCGGTTTTTTATTCTTGGTAGAAATTTGATATAGGGTTTGACCGCTGGCGGCAGGTAAATATACCGAGGACGCTTGCAGGGCGTAAGCGTCTAAAAATTCCGTTTCCGTTAGCCCGATATCTACTTGATATTCAAACGTCATATCCAACGATTCTTTGGTATTAGCCGCACAGGCTACAAAAGTTTGCGGTTCTTTGGCACGGAATAATAGTTTGCGGTAGTTGCCGTCTTTGCCGTATTGCACAAAACGGTAACGCGCGCCGTCGGCCGCCCAAATGTTATTGTCTTTGGTAGATACGTTCGTGATTTGATACAGCGCATACTCGCGCGTTTTGCCGCTTAAAAGTTTGGAGAGTTGCCGGCAGTTTTTATCCCAAATTTCTATGCCGTTTTTGATAGAAGTTTTAGCCGGTTCCCCCGTCAGTTCTATTACAATTTCCGGCTCGTCGCCGGCGGCATGTAAGGCACAGACTATAAGTATTACCGTAAAAATAAAGTATCGCATATTTGTATTATAAAAGTTTTCGGATAAAAAATCTTATGCAATGTGCTTTTTAATCAAAAAAACAGAGGAAAAAATTACGTTGGCCCCAGTAGGCAGTTTAGTATAATAAAATAGAGTAGTATTTATGAAATGAGAGGAATTATGAAACGTATTTTGTCCGTACTGGGTGTTGTATTAGTTGGAGTCGTTTTTTCCGGCTGTCAAGATAAAAAGCCAGCCGCACCGCAAGCCACCGCCGTCAATGCAGTGGAAGTTGTGGAACAAGATTATCCGTGGAACATTGAATATCCGGCGCAAGTGGCCGGGTCGTTAGATGTGCAAATCCGCGCACAGGTAGGCGGTATTTTACAAGCCCGTTTATATAATGAAGGTGAATTTGTAACCGCCGGTACGCAACTGTTCCAAATTGACGATAAAGAATATAAGGTGGCGTTGGAAAAAGCCAACGGTGCACTCGCGCAAGCCAAAGCGGAAGTTACCCGTACGTATAGTACCTATAAACGTGTTAAACGCTTACGTAAAGACAATGCGGTCAGCCAACAAGATTATGATAATGCACTTTCTGCCTACGAAACGGCTCAAGCCAACGTACAAGTAGCGCAAGCGGGTGTGAATAATGCTCAAATCAATTTAGACTATACCAAAGTAACCGCGCCCATCAACGGTATCGCCGGAAAAGAAGCCCAAACGGTGGGGAGTTTAATTTCTCCGGCGGGCGAATCGGGCTTGTTAACAACGATGGTGCAAATTGACCCGTTGTATGTCAATTTCTCTATGCCGGGTAGCCAGTTTGAAAAATTAGCACAAGGATATCGCGAAGGACAAATTGTGTTAGGGGACGAAGAAAAACAAAAAATTCTGCAAGAACGCCGCTACCGCGATACCGATGTGAACGAAGTGCCGATTTATGTGGAAGTTTTGGTAGGGGAAGGAAAAGTTTACCCGCAACGCGGTAAAATTATTTTCTTTGACAGTTCCGAAAATACCCAAACGTCCAGCATCGCTATCAAGGCCGAAATTGCTAACCCGGCCCGCACACGCGAACTCTTACCCGGACAATTTGTGCGCGTTCGTTTAGTAGGCGCGATGTTCAAAAATGCGGTGCTTGTGCCGTCGTCTGCTATTTTATCTTCTGCCAATGGGTTAATCGCTTATGTAATTAACAGCGAAAATAAAGTAGAAGCGCGCCCGGTCAAAGCCAATTTACAAGATGACTTATATATCGTTTCCGAAGGCTTAAAAGCAGGGGAACATGTAGTAAACGGCGGGTTGGTAAAAATTCACCCCGACGAATTAGTTGCTCCCACGATGCAACCGTTCAACGTAGATTTACCCAAAGAACAAGTGCAAACTACATCGGCAAACGGCCCGGATATGGCCCAGTTGGAAGAAACCATACAATCGGCCGAAGCCCCTAACGAACAAGCCTTGCCCGGCTCGGCTGATGCACAACAAGTGGCTGAAAATAACGCGCAAGCCGTTCAAGAAACGGTACAGGCCGTAACTGCTACGACGGAAAATCCGACCGCGCAAACTCCGGCTCCGCAAGTAGGGCAAGCGGTTGAGCAAACTCCGGTGCAACCCGCGCAACAAGCGGCCCCGGCCACCCCTTCAACGGTTCCAACGCAGCCTGCGCAACCGGCAACAGGTAATTAAGACAAGAGGCGGATATGTTTTCTAAATTCTTTATCAACCGTCCGATTTTTGCAACTGTTATTTCATTGCTTATTTCACTAGCCGGTATCATTTCTATTACTACTTTGTCTATTGAACAATACCCGGATTTAACGCCGCCTACCGTTTCGGTGACGGCGTCTTATCCCGGGGCTAGCCCCGAAGTAATTGCTACTACCGTAGCGGCTCCGTTAGAACAACAAATCAACGGGGTGGAAGATATGCTTTATATGAACTCCACTTCTACTTCTAACGGGGATATGAACTTGATGGTTTCCTTTAAGGTGGGTACGGACCCTGATCAAGCCATGATTAACGTCAATAACCGCGTCCAACAGGCCACGGCCTCTTTGCCCGAAGACGTACGACGTTACGGCGTAACGGTAGAGAAAAAATCATCCGCTATTTTACAGTTAATCGCCCTTTATTCGCCTTCCGGCAGTGCCGATACTACGACCATTGGTAACTACGCACTCATTAACATTGTAGATGATTTGAAACGTATTGAAGGTGTCGGTGACGCACAGGTAATGTCTGCTAACGACTATTCTATCCGCATTTGGATAAAACCGGACGTATTATCTCAACGCAATTTATCGGTGGGGGATATCGTGTCTGCCGTACAAGCGCAAAACGCGCAACGGGCGGCGGGTAAAATCGGGCAACCGCCTCTGCCGGTAGTGGTGGATAGAACTTACTCCATTATCGCGCCCGGACGTTTAACTACTCCCGAACAATTTGAAAACATTATTTTACGCGCCGGAAGTGACGGCACCACTTTATTACTCAAAGATGTGGCGACGGTAGAACTCGGTAGCCAGACGTATGAATTTAACGGAAGTTACAACGGCAAACCCGCTGTGCCGATAGGTATTTTCCTTTCTCCGGGGGCGAACGCGGTGGCAACGGCCAAAGCCGTACAAACCCGTATGGCGGAACTGTCCGAACAATTTCCGCCGTCGTTGGGTATGGAATATAAAGTGGCATATGATACGACGTTATTTGTAAAAGAATCTATTAAAGAAGTTATTCATACGTTGTTAGAAGCCATGTTGCTCGTGTTCTTGGTGGTTTATTTATTCTTGAAAGACTGGCGCGCCACGTTGATCCCCTGTTTAGCCGTTCCGGTATCTATTATCGGTGCCTTTGCGGGAATGCAAGTGTTCGGTTTCTCTATCAATACGCTGACGCTATTTGGGTTAGTGCTCGCTATCGGTATGGTGGTGGACGATGCTATCGTCGTTATTGAAAACGTAGAACGCTTGATGCATGATGAAAATTTATCCCCCAAAGATGCAACCATTAAAGCCATGGAAGAAGTATCCGGCCCGGTGGTAGCGATTGTTCTCGTGTTGTGTTCGGTGTTCGTGCCGGTGGCGTTTATGGGCGGACTGACCGGGGTAATGTACCAACAGTTCGCTATTACGATTGCGGTGTCTGTGGTTATTTCCGGGTTGGTCGCTTTAACCTTGACGCCGGCCTTGTGCGCCTTGTTGTTGCGCAAAAAAGAACAACCGACCAAAGGGTTTTTCTACTGGTTTGATACAAAGTTTGAACAGTTAACCGGTAAATATACCGGGTGGGTGTCGTTCTTTATCCGCCGCGTACCGGTATCTATTATTGTATTTGTGTTATTGTTGGCGGGAATGTTGGGGCTTTTCAAAATTGTTCCCGGTAGTTTGCTACCCGATGAAGACCAAGGTATTATTATGGCGGCGGCCCGGCTGGATCCGGCTTCGTCATTAACCAGCAGCCAACAAGTGGCCGACACGTTGGAGCAAATTATTTTGGCTAATCCGGCCGTAGAACAAGAACTTACATTTACCGGGTATGATATGCTTAGCAGTACCCAAAAAGCCAATGCAGTTTCTTCGTTCGTTGCGCTTAAACCGTGGGATGAACGTAAGACAAAAGCATTGTCTTCCCTCGGGGTAGTGGCCGGTATTTATCAAGCCTCACAATCTAAAATTCCAACCGCGACGGTTATGCCGTTTAACCCGCCGCCCATTATGGGTATGAGTACAACCGGTGGGTTGGAAGGATATATCCAAAACCGCGGATCTGACGGTAGCCGGGCGTTGGAAGAACAACTGCAAAAATTTATCGCCGAGGCCCAAAAGCGGCCCGAAATTGCCAGTATCACCACTACATTCTCGGCCGATATTCCTCAATATACTATGACGGTAGATGAAGTCAAAGCGCGCTCTATGGGTGTTTCGCTTAGCGACTTATATGCCGCTTTGCAAGGTACGTTCGGTACTACTTACGTTAACGATTTTACCTACATGGGGCGCAGTTTTAAGGTGATGATTCAGGCACAAGGCGGCTATCGCGCACGCCCGGATCAAATCAGCGGTATTTATGTGCGCTCACAACAAGGGGCCATGGTGCCATTGTCATCTTTAATTACGCTTACGCCTTCATTGGGGCCGGATATGGTGGAACGGTTTAACGTGTTCCCGGCGGCTAAATTTATCGCTAACCCGGCGCCGGGGTACAGTTCCGGCGACGCTATCCGCGCCGTAGAAGAAACCGCTAAATCTACGTTAGATCCCAGTTTCACGCTCGCGTGGACGGGGACGACGTATCAAGAAAAATTAGCCGGCAGTTCTTCTGCACAGGCGCTCTTGTTAGGTATTCTGGTCGTATTCTTAATCTTAGCGGCTCAATATGAAAAATGGAGTCTGCCGGTGGCCGTACTGATGGCGGTACCGTTTGCCGTATTCGGTGCTTTGGTCGGAACGTGGACACGCGGATTATCTAACGATATTTACTTCCAAATTGCACTTGTGGCGTTGGTGGGGTTAGCCGCTAAGAATGCTATTTTGATTGTAGAATTTGCTGTTTTACTTAAAGAGCAAGGAATGGCGAAAGCCAACGCCGCTGTGGAAGCGGCTAAGTTGCGTTTCCGCCCGATTGTCATGACGTCACTGGCCTTTATTTTAGGGTGCGTTCCGCTGATGATTAGCAGCGGGGCAGGGGCGGCAAGCCGTCACTCTATCGGTACGGCAGTGGTATTCGGAATGTTAGTGGCTACCGGAGTAGCACCGCTATTTATTCCGTTATTTTTCTGTTGGTTTAGCGGCAAAGATACGCCGGCAAACCCGACTAAGGAGAAGTAAAATGAATCTCAAAAAAATCAGTATTTTAGCCGCGGGGCTTGTATGGCTTGGCGGATGTACGCTCGGCCCGGCCTATAAACGGCCCGAATTAGATTTGCCGCAAGGAAAAGCTGGGGATGAGTTTGGTATTTTTACTACGGCCAAATGGTGGCAAGTATTTGAAGACCCGGTGCTGGACCGGTTGGAGCAAGAGGCGTTAACGTATAACCAAGATTTACAAGCCGCTATCGCGCGTGTTGACCAAGCTCGCGCGGACGTAGGGGTGGCCCGTGCCGATCAAATGCCTTCGTTATCCGCCGGAGCCCAAAGCGGCCGTCAAGGGAACCAATACGGCTCGGGCGAAAGCCAAAGTACAGCCGGTTTATCGGCTTCGTTTGAGTTGGATATTTGGGGTAAATATCGTAGTTTGAAAAAATCGGCGCAGGCCCGCTTACTCGCTACCGAAGCTGCGCGCGATACGGTACGCTTAACCTTAACTGCTGATGTGGCAAACGGTTATTTTACCTTGCGTATGTTAGATGAACAAAAAGATATTTTAGAACGTACCTTACAAGCGCGCGAAGAAAACGTACGCATTTATCAAGCCCGTTACGATACCGGCTATTGCACGGAAGTAGATTTGCGCCG
Source organism: Candidatus Avelusimicrobium luingense (assembly GCF_902757105.1). Lineage (NCBI taxonomy): Bacteria > Pseudomonadati > Elusimicrobiota > Elusimicrobia > Elusimicrobiales > Elusimicrobiaceae > Candidatus Avelusimicrobium > Candidatus Avelusimicrobium luingense. Next base: position 241,094 of record NZ_CACVTK010000002.1, on the reverse strand, counting down.
CGTGCAAGCCGATCGCGATAGTGTGCAGGCCCAGTTGCAACAACTTTCTATGCAACGCGAACAACAAGAAACCGCCATGGCGGTATTGCTCGGCAAATCTCCGCGCGAAATTATCGCGCTTAATGTGCCGCGCGGCAAAACATTAAACGAACTTAATTTTGTGCCGGAAGTACCGTCCGACTTGCCGTCCGATTTGTTAGAACGTCGCCCGGATATTCGCATGGCCGAAGAACAACTGATTGCCGCTAATGCTGATATCGGTGCGGCGCGTGCGGCGTATTTTCCGTCTATTTCATTAACCGGAACGGCAGGTTTTGCAAGCAGTGCGTTGTCTAATTTATTTACCGGCGGCGCAGGCGTGTGGAATATTGCGGGCCAAGCATTAGCCCCTATTTTTGAAGGCGGCAAAATCAAAGCCCAAAATGAAAAAGCCGAAGCCGTCTATCGCGAACAAGTAGCGAATTATACCAAAACGGTACAAACTGCTTTTAAGGAAGCCTATGATGCCCTCGCCGCTAACCGCTACGGACGTGATATTTATGAATCTTATAACTCACAAACCGCGGCCATGCAACGCAGTTACGATTTAACAAAGAAACAGGAAAGTGAAGGGCTCATCGGCGTAACCGATTTACTCAACGTGGAAGAAACTTTGCTTAGCGCGGAGATGAATTTATCTACGGCGCGGCGCAACGGTTTATCGGCTTCGGTCAATTTATGTAAGGCACTCGGCGGCGGTTGGAAAGCCGATACAAAATAATTATGACAGATAAAGACGTTATCGTAGCCAAATGCGCGGGCTTTTGCCCCGGTGTGAAGCGCGCCATTGAAAAGGTGTTGGAATTAGAGGCGGCGGGTAAAAAACCCGTTTATACCATTGGGCCGCTGATTCACAATAAACAAGTAACCGATATGCTCTGTGCCAAACAAATTACGGCGATTGATTCCCCGTTGCAAGCCACGGACAAATCGGGCGTGTTGGTAATTCGTGCGCATGGTATCACCCCGCAATTTCAACGCGAAATAGAATCGTTTGGTATGGAAGTGGAAGACGCTACTTGTCCGCTGGTTAAACACGCGCAAAACATTATCGCCAAATTTGCAGACCAAGGATATCATACCGTCATCGTAGGCGATGCCGATCATGCCGAAGTTATTGGACTTATGGGTTATACGCAAGGGCGCGGAACGGTGGTGAGCGGCCCGGAAGAAGCGCAACGGTTACCGCATTTTGATAAAGTGAACGTAGTATCACAGACCACACAAAAAGAAAGTGTGTTTTATCAAACGGCCGATGAAGTCAAAAAACATGCGGATATTTGCCAAGTGTCTAACACGATTTGCCAACCTACCAAAGACCGCCAAAAAGAAACGATCAAATTTGCCCAAAGTGCCGATTTGGTCATTGTAGTTGGCGGGAAACACAGCGCGAACACCGCGCGGCTGGCATTACTTTGTAAAGAATTATCTTCCGCCGTACAACATGTGGAAACGGAAGATGAATTAGATGAACCCCAAATCTTACATGCCCAAAAGATTTTTATTACCGCCGGCGCTTCTACGCCGGAATGGGTAATCGACCGGGTAGCCGGGCGCGTGCGCGAATTGCGCCGTACTAAACAAGAGGAACAAAAATGACTATTAAACGTATCGGAATTTTAACTGCCGGTGGTGATTGCCCCGGCCTTAATGCAGTAGTACGCGCGGTCAGCAAAAACGCGCTTTCCCACGGAATAGAAGTGCTCGGATTCAAAAACGGATTTGACGGTTTGGTACGTAATGAATTTATCCATATCACCAACGAAAATGTTTCCGGCATTTTAACGTTGGGCGGTACGATTTTGGGTTCCAGCAATATCGCTAACCCGTTCAATTATACGCTTGCACCGTTTGGTACGCCGGAAAAACCGCGTAATATGTCCTCGGTTGTGTTGCACAATTTTAAAGAGAACCGCGTGGATGCTCTTATTACCATTGGCGGTGACGGCACCCTTCATATGTCGCAACAATTTGTAGAAATGGGTATGCCGATTGTGGCCGTTCCCAAAACGATTGATAACGATTTGTCGGCTACCGACCAAACTTTCGGGTTTGACTCTGCTTTGCATATTGCTACCGAGGCCATTGACCGTTTGCATACAACCGCCCAAAGCCACCACCGTGTAATGATTGTGGAAACGATGGGCCGTTATGCGGGGTGGATTGCATTACGTTCGGCCATTGCCGGCGGGGGAGATATTGTCCTTATCCCGGAAATTCCGTATAACGATGAGGTGATCGTCAATTATATCCAACGCCGCAAAGATCGCGGTAAGACATTTAGTATTGTAGTGGCGGCAGAAGGTGCCAAGAACGAACAAGGCGAACAAGCCGTTGCCCGCACCGTGGCGGGCAGCACCGACTCTATCCGCTTGGGCGGTATCTCAAGCAAGATCAGCGATATGATTGAAAGCAAAACCGGCATTGAGTCACGCGCGTGCGTACTTGGGCACACCCAACGCGGCGGAACGCCGACGGCTTTTGACCGCTGGCTTTCCACGCTTTACGGTGCCAAAGCATTGGATATGGTATTAGAAGGGAAATTCGGCTATATGGCAGCGTTTCATAAGTTCGCCATGGACGAAGTTAAAATTTCCGACGCCATCGCCAACTTAAAACGCGTGGACCCGCACGGGGCTGAAGTAAAAGCCGCCTTGGAAGTGGGAATGAGTTTCGGTTCGCGCGAAATCGGATAAGGGAGATTGTATGAACGATAATAACTTGGATATGATTTACGGGATTCACCCGGTACAAGAAGCGCTTAGAAGTAAAAAACGCAACGTAACCCAGTTGTATGTGTCCGACAGTAAAGCCGGACACCGCGCTATTGAAGATATTATCCGTTTGGCCAAACGCGCTAATGTCAAAATTGACCGCATTGATAACAAGACGTTAGACCGCCTAACCCGCAACGCCAACCACCAAGGTATTATGGCGAAAATTCAACCCGTTAAACTGATGAAACTTTCCAATGCTATTTACGAAAGCGACGGCAATAAAAAAGATTTGTGGCTCGCGGTAGATGAAATGACCGACCCGCAAAATTTAGGGGCGATTATCCGCAGCGCGGCGTGTTTAGGTTTTTCCACGATTATTTTACCGAATCGCCGCACCGTAGGTATTACGCCCGCTGTTTATAAAGTGGCGTGTGGGGCAATTGAAAACATCAACATTGTGGAAGTGGCTAATTTGTCTGCCGCCCTTAACGACTTAAAAGAAGAAGGTTTTTGGATATATGGCGCCGATATGGCCGGCAAACCTATTACTAAAATGACTTATGCTTCTCCGGCGGTACTGGTGATTGGCTCGGAAGGTTTTGGTATCCGCGAAAAAACGGCTGAAAACTGCGACGAGATTATTTCCATCCCGCAAAAAGGAGGGGTGGAGAGTTTGAATGCGTCGGCAGCAGCCAGTATCATCATGTACGACATGATGGCCAAAGTAAAGTGTTAAATTGGCATACTCGGCTAATTAAAAGATAGTTATTTGTGGTTTTATACATACGGGCTCAACAAACAGTGGAGTCCGTATGTTTGTTATTGGTGGGAAATTTGAGCAAAAAATACGTCCCGGTTTAACGTATCAAAACCGGGACGTAAAAAATAAGGGAAGGTATTACAAGTACAAATCAAAACTGTCTAACTGTTTGCCTTTATCGCTAAATACTTTAACGGATAATTTGCGGTCCACGATTTTAACCGTTGCATAATGCCGCGCCGATACAAACCGTGCGGTGGACGGATCCGGGTTTTCGCGCTTGGTGGGTTTGGGGGCCGCTGTTCCCAGCGTCATATACGTTACCCCGCGCGGTTTGATTTCCCCGCGGAACATGGGGAAAGTGCGTTCATAATTACTGTCGCCGCCCTGTAACACTAAATTAACTTGGTAATCTTCAAAAATCTTTACGAGATTGGTAAATACTTCGTTATTAGTTCCGCGAGCTCCTGATGAATAGGCCGGGGCATTCATAACGATAATTTTCCACTTCTCGCTTGCGCCGGCTAATGTGCTTTTGAGCCACGAAATTTGATTAGATTTATCCGTGAGTTCCGGTGCCCACGCCGCGCCTTCGGCGATGTTGGTATCTAAAAAGATAAACCGTGCATTGGCGGAGTCAAAGGAATAATATTTGGGCGTAGCGTTACTCCATGTCATGTCGTGGTAACGGCGGTAATTGGTAGCAAAGAACGATTTGCTTTCGCGTTGTTCCCGTTCCGGGCCGTATTCGTTTGGCCCGACGGCTATAAACAACGGGAAATGCCGCAAGACCGATTTGAACGGCGTGAAAAATTCGTCATTAGCGTCGGTATTGAGTCCGCTTAATGTAAGGTTGCCCGTATGAATTAAAAAGTCGCCTTTTTCTTGGTTGATGGCTTCTGCAATGCGTTCCCGTGCTTGGGCAGAGTCGTCTGCCGGAGCCGAGGAAAATGCCGAAAATAAAGATTCTTCTGTTTCGTTGGGGGTAGATGTATCGGTTTTAGCGGTAGAGCCTATGGCTACAAATTGTACGATTTTACGCTCTGCGGAAAATAACGTGCGAAACGTTCCCGTTACCGGTTCTTGCGTACCGTCTTTTGCATTATTATATACATATACTTTGTAGCAATAATCTTGATTGGGTACTAAACCATATAAGACCGTTTTATGATTGCGTCCCTCGGGAGTAACGGTCATGATTTGATTGCAACGCGGGGCCGGGCCATATTCTAACCACGACGGAGTAGGTACGTCGGTCTGCCAACGTAATACAATGGTAGTTTGCGTGGGATCTTCCAAATACGGGCCACGGATAATTTGTGCCGCATGACTTGCCAACGCCACAGTTAAGGATAAAAACAAGAGTCCGGCTTTTTTCATCTCTTTTATTCTAGCAAATATCGGTGGGGCCGCCAAAGATTTCATGGGCAAACCTACGTAAAATTTTGTTTAATAGAAGATATGAAAAAATTAACATTGCTTTTTCTTTTTAGTATAAGTGCGCTTACCTTGCAAGCGCGTACGGTGGATGTGTCGGCTTCTTATGCGGGAGGCACCCACTTGGATAAAACCCATGTTGCTGCTACGATGGCTTTGACATTAAATACGTTGGCCGGAATAGAGGCCGGAGCGGTTAATCCCCGATATATAAAAGATACTATTTATTCGTTGGCTGTCCCGGTGGTGTTAGATTTGGGAACAGTCGGTTTTACGTTGCGTCCGTTTTATTATTTCAAAAACAAAAGTGATAACCCCCTATTTCAAGATGCCAATGCCTACGGCCTTAATGCCCAACTGCGTATGACACTTAACGACGACCGTGTAGAAAATATTTATACGCATGCCGTGATGGGGGCGTCGTATGGACGTCAAAAAGGAACTGCCTTTTACCAAGACGGCTCTTTTGAAAACCGCTATTATTCTCAAATGGCATATACCTTTGGTATTTCACAAATCTTATACAATGCGTTTGGGTTTGAAGTGGACGGGGCTGTCTTTCAATATCCCGATGGTATCAGCGAAGTGGCCGGTTTCCGTGGCGTATTAGACCAACAAGATTTGGCGCGATTATTGACTTTAGATTTTGTGCAAGCCTTACCGAAATACAGCGTGGGCGCACGTGCTACGCGCATGTGGGCCGAAAACGGTTCTACATTATATTTATCGTATCGCTATGGCGAGTTCCACACGGCCAGACCGGAACATTCTATTATGTTCGGAAACACATTCCCTATTGGGGATCGCATTTTGGTAGATGTAACCTATAACCATGTGCGCGAAGTAAAAGATAAAAACCGCCGCGATATCGGTTCGTTGCGGTTGAATGTATCTTTTTAAGGAGTTTAATTATGGATAAAGCAGAAATGAATATCAACAGACAAGCGTTAACGATGATTGCTCATAAATTCCGCACCCCGCTTTCTATTATTAACGGGTATTGCGAAGCGGTACAAGCACAGCACAAAAATACGCTTTCTCCGTTTTCGGCCAAAGCGTTAGAAGAAATTGGCGTGCAAGGGACGAACTTGTCACAACTGGTAGATAAACTTATTGCCTTTAACCAAGTATTAGCCTTAACACCGCAAACCATGGAGAAAAAAGAATTTTCCCTTAAACCGCTTATCAAAGAAGCGGCCGCCCATGTATTATTGTTGGAAGAAAGTTTAAGCGGAAAGCCGGCTCCGCTAGCCGATACCATGCGTCGCGGTGCTTTTGTGGAAACCGATTGCCCCGACCAGTTAATGCTAACCGCTAACGCCGAGATGTTGCGTTTATGTGTGGAAGAATTATTAACTAACGCTATTAAATTTAATAATAAACCTGAAAAAGTAATTAAAATCCAATGTATCAATCATGGAGATTGCGTTTCTCTTTCCGTGCGCGATTACGGAACGGGTATCCGCCCGCAAGATGTGGGCCGCATTTTTGAACCGTTCTATCAAGTGGATGATGATTTAACAGGGCAAGTCGTAGGTTGGGGGCTTGGCCTGACCATGGTGCAACGTATATTGGAATTGCATGGTGGCTCGGTGAGTGTAGTGTCTGACCGGGGCTTGGGATCTATTTTTACGGTTAATTTGCCTGTTTTATGAATGTAAAAAAATTTACTCCCGAGCAATTATTAGAGGCCATTTCCGTCCAGTGTGATGTGCTGCGCGCCCAAACGGTGCGAGCCAGCGCGGAGTTAACGGAACTCAACCGCCGCTTGGCACAAATTGTCCAACAACTGCGTAAAAATATAGAAGTGCGCGACAGTGCTTTCGCCGGCGATTTTAACGGGTTTTGCCAAGACTTACGTAAAGAGTTAGACGCGCAAGATTCTTTATGGCAACCGTTACGCGCCCGGACGCGGACCTATCAGCCGAATGATTGGAAAGCCGAGTTGGGGTTGGCCGTAAAAAGTATGAACATGCGTGCCAAAGCTCTTTCCCGCGCTTGTGATGAATTTACGACAATGTATGATGTTTTTTCCCACACGTATAAAAATTTTACGGCGGCTAAATTAAATGTATGGTTATTGACTTCTTGCCAAAATGATTTAGAAAGTTTGACAGGAAAAATACTTTTTTTAGCGCGTGAAATTGCCAAACAAACCGAAGCTAAACGGGGGGAAAATGTTATCGGATAAGTCAACCTATTATTATTTGAAAACTACGGCCATTTGTTTAACGATTGTGGCAGCCGGAGTGGTAACGGCCTTTTTGGTCTATACGCGGGCGTTGCTGATTCCGTTAGTTATTTCTATTTTTCTCTATACGATTTTGGCTCAAGTTGCCTTGTATTTACGCCAAAAATTTAATTTTCCGCAATGGCTCGCTTTAACAGTAGCCATTGCGTTGGGAACTTCCTTTTTTATAGCGGTTATTTTATTTACGACGGCCTCTGTCGGACAATTTTTGAAGGGGGCGGAAGTGTACCGCCAAAATTTAATTGCTACTATCGGCGATTTGGCTTCCAAACTCCAACAGCATGGCATTAATATCGACCAGAATTTTATTGAAAATTATATCCGTGAACTTCCTTTATTTGATTGGTTGCGTAACTTGGGCGGCAAGTTGTTCTCGGTAGTGTCTAACATTACGCTGATTGTATTGTTTATGACGTTCTTCTTGCTGGGCAGCAAACGTAAATCCCGCCCGATTACAAACCCGGCAATTAAAGCCATGTTGGCTAATGTTTCGGTGTATTTATCGGTTAAGATTATGGCTTCCTTGATTACGGGCGTAATTGTGGCCAGTATCTTGATTGGCTTTCAAGTAAAATTGGCGATATTATTTGCGTTGCTTGCTTGTTTGCTTAATTTTATCCCGAGTGTGGGTTCTATTATATCGGTGTTGTTGCCGGCTCCGGTATTATTTTTACAATACGGCTTGGGAACGGAATTTTTTATTGTAATGGGTCTGTTAACCGCTACCGAATTTATTATCGGCAATTTGGTGGAGCCGCGTTTCTTGGGTGAAGGGATGGATTTGCACCCGGTGGCGGTGGTGGGCAGTTTAATTTTCTGGACGCTTGTTTGGGGAGTGCCCGGGGCGTTTTTATCTGTCCCGTTAACGGCGTCACTCAAAATCGTGCTTAGCAAAATTAAACAAACGCGCGCCGTGGCGGAAATTTTGGCCGGGCGTTTGCCGCAATAACCGCCGATATATTTTTAGTTTAGTAGATACTCGCTAGAGTATAGCGGATATTTTTGCAATAAGTGAAAATTGTTACTTAACATTTTTTTGCTAAATTTTATAAATAAGGTAGGGATATCCATTTAGGAACAAAAGTATGAAAAACACAATGTTGGGTCGTTTAGGTGGTTTTACACTTATTGAATTGTTAGTGGTTGTGCTTATTATCGGTATTTTGGCGGCAGTGGCGTTACCCAAATATCGAGTAGCGGTGGAAAAAACGCGCACCATGAATTTGTTCTCACTATTGCATTCTTTGCAAAGTGCCGAGCAAGCATATTATTTGGCAAATAATACTTACACCCAAGATCCGGAAGTATTGGCTGTTACTTATCCGGCGGGAAGTCAAGTGAACGGAAGCAGTATTGTGCTTAGTAACGGACAGCATATCTGGTTAGCAGCCGATCAGTTTTTGGCTGCTACGTCGTATGTACAATTACAAATACCTTATGCAGGCGGACAGGGTTCTTGTTGGGCCACCGAAGATAATATTAGCAAGCGGATTTGTGCTACATTCGGCCCGGCAAAGAATTACACTTCCTCCTGTAGTCTGCTTGGTGGTAAGAGTTGCTCCGGTTATACAATCTCGTTATGATTTGTATTAACCATTTTTTTGCTAGAATATAAATATGGATATGACGGCCCTTTGCCCGCTGGACGGCCGCTATCGCGGTCAGTTAGATTCGCTCCGCTCTCAAACCGGAGAAGCCGCTTTTGCTACCTATCGCGTACAAACGGAACTCACTTGGTTACAAATTCTTTCCGGCTTAAAACTCCCGCATTTCAAAGCACTTAACGCAAGTGAAAAAAAATTGTTGTCGTCGTTATTCCCGCTGTCTGCAAACGATTTGTCTGTCTTGCGTGCTATTGAGTTTGAAGGGTATAAAAATATCCCCGCTACACGCCACGATGTTAAAGCCGTAGAATATTTTTTGCGGTTGAAATTGCAAAACACGGTGCTCAAAGACCGGTTAAATTATCTGCATTTTTCCCTTACCAGTGAAGACGTGAACAGTGTTTCGTATGCGCTTTTGCTGGCTAACGGAGTGGAAAAAGCATTGCTTCCGGCCTTTGAAAAACTACACCGCACCTTAATGCAACTCTCCCGCAAAGAAGCCGCCTCTGTGCTTTTGGCGCGCACACACGGACAACCGGCTGTGCCGACGACGTTCGGCAAAGAAATTCGCGTAACGGCAGATCGGTTAGCACGGCAAATTACACAGTTAAAAAAGCAACAAATTTCATGTAAATTCGGTGGGGCGGTAGGAAATTTTAACGCGCACACCGCCGCGTTCCCCGGTGTAAATTGGCCGCGTGCGGCAAAACAAATGATTGACACGCTAAATAAAGGCCGCAAAATCAAACTCGTTTTAACACCTGTTTCCACACAAGTGGATCCGCGCGATTCTTACGCGGAACTTTTTGATAATTTGCGCCGTATCAATGTTCTTTTGATAGATTTTTGCCGTGATATGTGGCAATATATTTCCGCCGGGTTAGTGCATCAACAGGCTGTGAAAGGGGAAGTCGGCTCGTCCACGATGCCGCAAAAAGTCAACCCGATTGATTTTGAAAATGCCGAAGGGAATTTACAACTGGCAAGTGCCTTGTGTGATTTCTTCTCCAATAAATTACCGATTTCGCGTTTGCAGCGTGATTTGTCCGATTCTACCGTTCTGCGCAATATGGCTGTAGCGTTTGGATATATTTGCGTGGCGCAAAATTCGCTGTTTCGCGGGCTTGGTAAAATTGCTTTTAACCGCGCCGCCGCCTTAACGGAAGTGAAAAATCATCCCGAAGTGTTAGCCGAAGCGTTTCAAACAATTCTGCGGGCGGCAAATATCCAAAATCCTTATGAAAAATTACGCGATTTAACCCGCGGGCGTACGGTAACGTACGATGATTTCCAACGATTTATAAAGGAACTTGATGTTCCCCAACTTATTAAAAAACAGTTGCTTGCGCTTACGCCGGAAAATTATACCGGTTTAGCCGCCCAACTGGCAAGGAGATAGCATGATTGATTTAGTATGCGGCGGACAAGCCGGCGACGAAGGAAAAGGTAAAATTGCCGCTTATTTATCGTATAAGGGCAATTATGAATATTGCGTGCGCGTGGGCGGCCCCAATGCCGGGCACACCGTCGTGCAAGACGGCGTTTCCTATACGCTTAAAAATATCCCGTCCGGATTTTTGAACCCCAAAACAAAACTCGTACTCGGCGCGGGAGCCTACACCAAAACCGAATGGTTGTTAGATGAAGTGAAAAAAACAAATACGCAAGACCGCTTGATTATTGACCCATATGCCGTGTTAATTACCGACGAGCAAACCGGAGCCGAACGCGGCGCAAGCCACTTTATGAATCACATCGGAAGTGTAGGCACCGGGCTCGGTCAAGCCGTTAAAGAACGCATTGAACGGCGCGATATCAAATTTGCCAAAGACGAACCGCTCTTAAAAGATTTTATCCAAGATGTGCCGGAACTCTTAAACCGCAGTTTAGATAAAGGCGGCGATATTTTATTGGAAGGCACGCAAGGTATTAAACTTTCTTTGTTACACGGAGAATATCCGTTTGTGACGTCGCGCGATACTACCGCCAGCACTTTTTTGGGCGAAGCCGGACTCGGCCCCAAGAGCGTGCGCGATGTGTATGTGGTTTTTAAGCCGTATATCACGCGCGTAGGCCCCGGCCCGTTAGAGCATGAAATGACCGATGAAAAAGAGTTGGAAATTTACCACACCAAGGGCCACGAAATCGGCAGCGTAAGCAAACGTTTGCGCCGTGTGGGTAAGTTTGAAAAGCGCTCGGCCTCGCGTGCGATTATGATTAACAACTGCACGAAAATCGCTATTACGCATATTGATATGTTCCCCGGGAACGATCGCGTTAAACGGGAAGAAGATTTTACACCCGAAGCCAAAGCGTTTTTGGCAAATTTGCGTGCGTTATCGGCCGAAGTGTATCCGCATCCGAAAATTGCGCTTATCTCCACCGGCCCGGATATGGAAGATACATTAGTGTTGTAATAACTGTTGTTGGCTATTTTTTACACAAGCGGCAGCGATATGTCTGCCGCTTGTGTATTTTATTCCTTTCAAAAAGTGTTACAATAAATAAGATAAATTTTTGGAGTTATTATGAAAGATATTGTTTTTGATTTCGGCGGAGTGCTTATTGATTGGAACCCGCGCTACTTATACCGTAAAATTTTTCAGACCGATAAAGAAGTGGAGTGGTTTTTGGCAAATGTTTGTACGTCCCAATGGAACACCCAACAAGATGCCGGGCGTTCGCTTGAAGAAGGCATTGAACAATTGGAAAATAAATTTCCGGAGTATGCATTTGCGATTCGTTTTTATTATACGCGTTGGGAAGAAATGCTCGGCGGGGAAATTGCCGGTACGGTGGAAATTTTGCGCGAACTCAAAAAGCGCGGATACCGCTTGTACGGACTGACAAACTGGTCGGCCGAATTATTCCCTATTGCACAAAAACGGTTTGATTTCTTAAAAGAATTTGACGGTATTGTGGTTTCCGGACAGGAAAAACTCGTCAAGCCCGATCCGCGCATTTATTCCTGCTTATTGCGCCGCTATCAGTTGGACGCGCAAAATTGTATTTTTATTGATGACAATAAAGCAAACGTTTCCGAAGCGGCGGATTTGGGGTTTGAAACGATTTTATTTACATCGCCCGACGATTTGCGCCGTATTTTAATAAGTCGGTCGGTACTATAAAATTATTTTCATATCGGTTATTTACAAGGAAACCCTTTTAGGTTTGCCTTTTTGCTAATTTTTTGTATGAGAAAATTTTCTAAGAAAGGAGTGAACATGAAAAATAAAAGTTATTTTACGGGCTGTTTGGATATCAAAGCATTTACGTTAATTGAATTATTGGTGGTCGTTCTTATCATTGGTATTTTAGCATCGGTAGCGTTACCGCAGTATCAAAAAGCAGTGGAAAAATCGCGTGCGGCGGCGGTATGGCCATTATTAAGAGCCATTGGCGAAGCACAGGAAAATTATTATTTGGCTAACGGCGTCTATGCTAATTCCTTTGATGATTTAGCCGTAGAAATTCCATTTACGGGTACGACAAAATGGTCTACAGCGTCATATTTAACAGATACCCGTTCCAATAATGATTGGTCTATTCAATTATATCCGGACACCGTCCATGCGGTTTTTGCGGGGCGTTTGACCGGGCCCTACGCGGGATCCGGGTTTGCTTATTATTTTGGCGATTGGGCTTGCCCGCCACCCGCAAATGGTCTTGGCGTTTGTGCCCACACAATGACTTGTGTTGTAAAAAGTGCAGGAGCCGGTGGGGTGACGGTAGATTCGGCCAAAAGTTTGAAGTATTGCAGACAAATTTTCAAAGCCACGCAAACAGTACAGAGCGGTGACTTGGGGAATTATTATCTAGTGCCTTAATTCGCTTTGCTAATAAGCACTTCCATCATTTTATGCCGGCGGAATTTGCGGGTTTCCAACAAAATACCGTTTTGGTGAATCTTCTCGTTTTTAGTCGGTTCGTGCCCGAGTTTCTGGCTGACCCATTGCTCTACGGTGGTGGTGGGGGTAACGTCGGCGGGAACGGGCAAATCAAGCCGTTCAAAGATATCTACCATTTTGGCGGGGGCGCTGGCGGCCAGTGCTTGCCCGAACGGGCGGATATAGGCAGGGAAAAAGTCGTACTCATCTTCAATTTCGCCTACCATTTCTTCAAAAATATCTTCCAGCGTCAAAATGCCGGTAATCATCTTATCGTCTGTCACCAAACAAATATGTTGTTTGCTTTTCATCATTTTCTCAAGCGCGGCAGAGATAATGGTATCGGCTTCCAAACGTAAAATCGGACGGACGATATTGCGTGCAGTGGTCGGGCCGCCTTGAGCCACTTTGGTGGAAAGGAAAATGTCCTTAAAGTTCAAATATCCGATAATATCCTGCGAATCCTCGGGGTTGCCGCGCACGGGGAAACGCGTATGCATATCCAAATGTGCTTTAATGAAGGTATCGGCGATAGAATCGTCGGCATTGAGCATATAGACTTGTTCCAGCGGCACTTGAATTTCGCGAATTTTACGCAAACAAAATTGGGCACTTGTAAGCACGATTTTTTCTTCCGTCTTGCCGAATAAACGTGACGAAGACGCAATCGCCGCTGCGGTGCGTAAATCTTCCAACGCGGTGCGTTGGAGTTCTTTTTGATCGGGTGTGCGGGAAAATTTGCGGGTGATCGTGCGTACAATAGATTCCATAATGTTAACAATCGGTGCGAGTATCGCATACAATACACGCAACGACGGAGAAAGTCGCAATACAACAAGTTCTTTGTTTTTTATAGCAAACGTTTTGGGGGTAAGTTCGGCAAAAACAATGGTAATAAAACTAAGCGGCAAAACGACCATAATCATCGCTAACGCATTGGCTACATGGCGGGAAAGATATAAGTGCTCGCGAAGCCACGGGGCAAACCGGCTTCCCGCGTCGGAGCCGCCAAACGCCGCCGCCACCGCCCCCACAAGCGTAATTCCGATTTGAACAACTGCCAAACTGCCTTCCAAATGGTCTTTCATGTACAAGGCGGCTTCTGCCCCCGGGCATTTGCTTTGTACAAGTAGCGACAAACGCGTGCGCGAAATGGACGCAAGGGCCATTTCATACGCGGCCAACAGCGCATTTAATCCCAACATTAACAAAATAACTAAAAGTGTAATCATAAATTTATTTTCTCGTCTATCCAATAAGTCGGGCGTTGTTTGACTTCGTTAAAAATGCGGCTTAAATACTCGCCGATAACACCTAACGTAATCAGTTGCACCCCGCTAAAAAACAAAATCGCTACCATCAGCGATGTCCACCCGCTGACCGGGTTGCCAAAAACTATTTTTTTGTAGGCTGCCCAGCCGGCATATCCAAAGGCACCACAGGATACAAATAGGCCGAAATACGTCCATAATTTTAGCGGCAATGTGGTGGATGCGGTGAGTCCGTTTAAGGCAAAATTCCACAGTTTCCAATAGTTCCATTTGGTGTGTCCGGCACCGCGGCTCTCGCGCACGAACGGCACCCCTATACTTTTGAACCCTGCCCACGAAAACAGCCCTTTCATAAACCGCTCACGTTCCGGCAGTGCCAATACCGCCTCTACGGCGCGGCGACTCAAAAGCCGGCAATCGCCCGCGTTGTAAGGAATCGGCGAGTCGGCAAGTCGGTTATATACTTTGTAAAATGTGCCTGCGCTGATACGCTTGAAAAAGGAATCGGCGGTGCGGTCTTTACGCACACCATAGATATTATCAAAACCTTGTTGGAATTTTTCCCATAATTGCGGGAGGATTTCAGGCGGGTCTTGCAAGTCTGCGTCCAAAACGGCCACCCCGTCTCCCGTGGCGGCGGCCAACCCGGCCGTCAGGGCGGCTTCTTTGCCAAAATTACGCGAAAGCGAGACGATTTTAATACGCTTATCGTTTTCGGCCCATGTTTTAAGCAAGGCCAATGTGCCGTCTGTGGAGCCGTCGTTAATAAAAAGCACTTCATAATCGGGCGTGCATTGTTGCACGGCCGGCTCTAATCGTGTGCGTAGTTGCGGCAAGACGCTTTCTTCATTAAAAACAGGTACGATAACCGATAGTTTCATCGCGCATTTCTCCTAATCAAATAGTATACTAATTATAAGGGAAAATTTGATACAGTGGACAAACCGGGAGACCCTTTATTATGCGAAAAACGCTTGTGATTGAAGGTATGAGTTGCGGCCATTGTGCCGCGCATGTGGCGCGTGCCTTAAATGCTATTGCCGGGGTGCGGGCGCAAGTAGATTTGGCCCATAAAACGGCCTTGGTAGAAGCGGCAGAGCCGGTGCCCGACGAGGTGCTTCTGCAAGCCGTTCAAAATGCCGGATATGAGGTTGTGGCTATACACGACTAATTACTACAATATAAAAAATAACACACAGAGGCCTTTTTATGGATAAATATGGTTTTGTAAAAGTAGCCGCAGCGGTTCCTGCCGTCAAAGTAGCCGATGTTAATTTCAATACGGCGCAAACGGAAAAATTATTGCGCCAAGCCGTTAAAGAACAAGCGGAAATGGTTGTGTTCCCCGAGTTAGGCATAACAAGTTCTACTTGCGGCGATTTGTTTTTGAAGCCGTCCCTGATTGAACGAGCCGAATTGGAACTGGCGCAATTGCTCAACCGTACGCAAACATTACCGCTTGTGTTTATGGTAGGGCTTCCGGTTCGTGCGGACAATGCCTTATTAAATGCGGCGGCGGTGTGCTACCGCGGAAGCGTGTTAAGCGTTTTGCCTAAAATCTATTTATCCGACGAAGAAAAACGCTGGTTTGTCAGCGGAGCCGAGTGGGGGGAAAGTGAAGTCGGCCTGTGCGGACAAATGGTTCCCGCCACGATTCAACAAGTAATAGAAGTGAACGGGGTAAAAATCGGGGTGGAAATCGGTAATGATTTATGGGCAACCGTACCGCCATCTTCGTTTGCCGCCTTCCAAGGGGCAGAGATTATTTGCAATTTATCGGCCCGCCCTGCTTTGGTTGCGGCAGATAAGTACACGCACGAATTGGTTGCGCAACAATCGGCGCGTTGTCTGTGCGGGTATATATATGTAAATAGTGGGTTTGGCGAATCTACCACCGATTTTGTATTTGACGGAAATGCATTTATTTATGAGAACGGCGAACCGCTTGCGTGCGCGGAACGGTTTGCTGCTAAATCGCAATTAATCAGTACGGAAATTGATGTGGAACGTTTGCGCAACCGCCGGGCTGTTTCTTCCGCGTTTCGCGCCGATTGCGCGCAAGACGCTAACGAACCGTATTTAGTAGTTTCCGACGGAAATTATGTATTGCAAAAACCGTTTTCGCTCACGCGTCCGCTTGCTGCTTTGCCGTTTGTGCCGCAAGGGTTGCAACTGGCGGAACATTGCCAAGATGCGGTAAATATACAAGTAACCGGATTGGCCAGTCGCCTAGTGGCTGCACACGCCAAGACCGCATTTATTGGTATAAGCGGTGGGTTAGATTCCACGCTTGCGTTGCTTATTACGGTGCGGGCCTTTGATAAATTGGGCTTGCCGCGCAAAAATATTACCGGCGTAACAATGCCCGGTTTCGGCACGACGGACAGGACGTATCAAAACGCACTGTCTTTGATGAAAAATTTAGGTATCACGCAACGCGAAATCAGTATTAAACAAGCGTGCTTACAACATTTTAAAGATATTGGGCACGACGAGAAAATCAAAAATGTAACGTACGAAAATGCCCAAGCGCGTGAGCGCACGCAAATATTGATGGATCTGGCTAACGAAACGGGCGGCCTAGTGGTAGGGACGGGTGATTTGTCGGAATTTGCGTTGGGTTGGGCCACGTATAACGGTGACCATATGTCTATGTATGGTGTAAATGCCGGTGTGCCCAAAACGCTGGTGCGTTCGTTGGTAACTTGGATCAGTGCGCAAGAAACAAACGCGGTGCGCCGTGTGTTGGAAGACGTGCTGGATACACCGATCAGCCCCGAACTGCTCCCGGCCGATAAAAAAGGAAAAATCGCACAGAAAACGGAAGACCTTGTCGGCCCGTATGAATTGCATGATTTCTTCTTGTATCATTTCGTACGTAACGGTTTTGGGCCGGAGAAAATTTTTCACTTGGCTACGTATGCGTTTAAGGGGAAATTTACATCCGCGGTTATTAAAAAATGGCTGACGGTTTTTATGCGTCGCTTTTTTGCCCAACAGTTTAAGCGTTCTTGCTCTGCAGACGGACCAAAAGTGGGAAGCGTGGGCCTTTCTCCGCGTGGCGATTGGCGCATGCCCAGCGATGCTTCGTGTGCGTTGTGGCTAGACGAACTTGAACACATGAAATAACTTAAAGGAGAAATTATATGAAGAATAATTTAAGGGGATGTTTAAGTGGTTTTACGCTGATAGAATTATTAGTTGTTGTGCTAATTATCGGCATTTTGGCAGGAGTGGCCTTGCCGCAATATCAAAAAGCGGTAGCAAAATCACGTGCGGCACAATTATACACAGCAGTATCGGCGGTGGCTACGGCGGCTCATAGTTATGAAATGGCCAACGGAGAATGGCCGGACAATTTTGAAGTGTTGGATGTAGATTTGCCGTTGCAAGATAAAACCGGTACGGCATGCGCGCTAGCCATTGGTTCGGGAATTACTAAAAAAGAAGGCAAAGGATATGCCATTGTTATCGGAAAAAGCCCCAACAGATGGAATGATGTATTTGGTGTGTTCACGGAAGGGAAATATCCATGTACAGGGGTTGCCTATATCAAAGATACAAGCGGGGCGTTTGACGGCAATACATTGTATTGTGTGGAATATACAGGCAATGCCGTGTCTATACCGGATACTACGCGCGGAAGATTTTGCAGCAAGGTGATGGGAAAACAATTTGTCCGTGCGTTGTATGATTACGATTGGTTTGAATAAATAGATTGTATTTAAAAACCCCCGGTGAGTAGCCGGGGGTTTTTTGTTACTTATCTAAAAAACTTTTTCCAACAGCCAGCGGCGGCAACTTGAAATAATCAGCCAACGTCTGCCCAAGGTCCGCATACGTATCGCGTCTGCCGATAAACTGCGGCTTTACATTTTTACCGAACATAATTACCGGTACGTGTTCGCGCGTGTGATCGGTACCTGTGTAAGTGGGATCGCATCCGTGGTCGGCGGTAATAAAAACGATATCGTTTTCATCCAGTTGGGCGGCCAAATCGGGCAAGCGCGTATCAAAATATTCTAACCCTTTAGCATATCCTTCCACGTCGCGACGGTGGCCCCACACCATATCAAAATCAACGAAGTTGGTAAATACTACGCTAAAGTCCGGTGCGGTTTTTGCTTCTTGTAAAGTAACGTTCCATAATTCTTCCAACCCGGATGCTTTGACGGCTTTGGTAATGCCTTGTTTAGCAAAAATATCGCTGATTTTTCCGACGGAGATGACACTTCCGCCCGCATTTTTAATAGCGTCTAATACGGTAGCGTGCGGCGGCGTAACGGAATAATCGTGGCGATTTTTAGTACGTTGAAATTCACCTTTTTTCTCGCCCACAAACGGACGCGCAATCACGCGCGCAATGTTATAAGGTTTAACACATTCAAAGGCAACTTCGCACACGCGGTACAAATTATCCAGGCCGAAATATTTCTCGTGCGCGGCAATTTGAAACACACTATCTGCCGACGTATAGCAAATCGGTTTTCCGGTTTTGATATGTTCTTCGCCTAATTCTTCAATAATAGCCGTTCCCGACGCGGCTTTGTTGCCTAAAATGCCGGGCAATTTGGCTTTGGCGCAAATTTCATCTACAAGTGCTTGCGGAAAAGACGGATAATCGGGTTTGAAGTATCCCCAATCAAAATCAACGGGGCATCCTGCCATCTCCCAATGGCCCGACGACGTATCTTTCCCACGGCTGATTTCTCGCATAAATCCGTATTTGGACGGCAGATTCACTTTCGCTGCGGTTTGCGGCCCGGCTTGTACTTCTTTGCCGGTAGAGGCCTGAGCCGCTTTGAATAACCCCAGCGCGGCTAAATTCGGTAAATTTAAGTGCCCGCGTTTGGTAGCGATATGCCCCAAAGTATCGGCCCCTTCGTCGTGAAATTGGGCGGCGTCCTCGGCATTGCCGATGCCGAAAGAGTCCATCATCAAAATTACAGCACGTTTTTTCATAATACCCCCTGTACGGCTTTTCTTTTTATTATACCCAAAACCACGCAATTATGTAATGCGAAATTTTCAGTAAAAAAGTCGGCGAAAATGATATCATTTATGCAAAGGAAAAACCGTATGAAACAAGCCTATAAAAATATGCGTGCTTTTTGGTTGGACGTTAATAATTTGGAAAACCGCAAAGGCGTGATGGAACTGGGCGCGGATAAAATTTGCGTGGCCGGTGTGGAAATGGCGGTAACTGACGGCGTACAAACCAAACATATTTTTGTAGCCACCAATTCGCTCGGGGACAGCAGTTTGTATTTTGAAAATAACAGTCAAAGCGGTATCGGCGGTTTTATCGGCGGGCATGATAACGCACCGTTGCAAGATGCCGCCGCACATATGCTAGCGCATGCCAGCAAATTGACGGCACAAATGCAACGTGTTTCGTTGGGGGAAGAATTGCCGCTACCGACGAGCCCCGGACAAGTGCGGTTGTTTGCGGTTTCCAAAGAAAATTTATTTCATGTTGAACTTAGTGAGCAGGATGCGCGCAAAACTGATAACCCGTTTTATCCGTTTTTTGCTTATTCGCAACAGGTGATAGGTTTTTTCCGCGCACAACAAACAAACGCACCGAAAGGACGGGCTTAATTATGAAACGTATTTCGCTGATGGTACTGTTGGCATTGTTTTTGGTAGTTATCGTTGGGATGAGTGCCGGCGTGGCCTTTTATTGGCATTATATCGGTACGCTTATTGAACGCGATGCAACGGCCAACGTTATCGCAGAAACAAGTGAAACCGCCGAGAACTTCCGCCGCGCCGTGGAAGCCGACCAACGGGTAGTGGATACGATCGCCCTGACGGTACAAGCCAGTTACCCGTGGAACGAAACGGAAAAATTGGAACGGTTTTTACACCTGCAAGTTAAATATAACGAGTTTGAAAATTTAGGTATTATCCCGTTAAGCGACGAAAACGCTATGCTCGCCCGCCCCGATTCGTTAGATGAGTCGTGGCAAAAAGACGTGCTGATTCGGGCCTTGGATCAAGATACGTTCGTTTCGGCCCGTCAACAGGATCCCACCAGTAACAAAAGTGTATTTGTGCAAGCCGCTTCTTTGCACGATGGCATGACGCCGGTGGGCGCGCTGTTCGCGCTCATCCCGACCGAGCGCTACCGCGCGGCGCTTACCCTTTCTTCGTTAGGCGATAACAGTAACGCGTTAGTAATTGCGCGTGACGGGACGGTAGAAACGTCCGGCCGTACCGTGCCGTTTGACAATGTCTATACGGTATTAGAGCGGGCGGGATTTGTCAAAGGGCACTCTCTGGCCCGGTTGCGTATGCATATTGAACAGGGCGAAAAAGTATTTATGCGCTATCAGTTGGACGGCCAATACCGCTTGCTCTATGGCGAAGCGTTGCCGATAAACGATTGGTATTTACTAGCCGTCTTGCCGACTGATTTTATTCAAGAGCAAACCCAACGTGTGGCGTGGATCACCTTCGGTTTGTTTATGTTTATCTTCTTGCTATTCGGCGCCTTGGGGTTATACATGCTCGGCCTGCGTTCGTACAGCAATCGCCAACTTTTTAATACGGCGTTTGTCGATCCGCTCACGGGATCCGATAACTTAAACCGGATGACGGTATTGTTCTCCCGTCGGTTGCAAGCCTTAAATAATCATGCCGCCTTAGTGATTTTTGACATGTTAAAATTCAAAGTTATTAACGATATGCTCGGCTTTGAGCGCGGTAATTTGGTATTAAAACGAGCGTCGCATATCTTCCGCGAGAAACTGATGCCTAACGAATTTGTTTGCCGCAATTTCGCCGATAACTTTGTATTACTTTTGGCGTTTGAAGATCGCCACGAATTGCGTGCGCGGTTGACCAAACTGTTATCGCTTATCCGGCGTGATTGCACGAGCATTGATTCGTGCGTAATGGTGGACGGTGTGTTCGGCGTGTATGAAATTACACAGGAAGTTCCCTTCTATATGGCGATGGACCGCGCCCACTTGGCGTTGGAAAATGCCAAACGTACCCCCAAAGAATTTATTCAATTCTATGACGAAAAAGAACGTTTGCGTATCGTGCAAGAACGTCAGTTGGAAAACGCGATGGAACAAGCCCTTGCCGACGGCTCGTTTGTGCTGATGTTGCAACCTAAATACGATTTCCAAACCGGGAAAATGGAAGGAGCCGAGGCGTTGGTGCGATGGAATCACAACGGACGCGGTGTGGTGCGGCCCGATGATTTTATCCCTTTGTTTGAGCGTAACGGATTTATTTTGAAACTGGATATGTTTATTTTGGAGCAAGTGGCTAAACATTTGGCCAAATGGCAACAGGAAGGCAAACGGCAAGTGCCCATAGCCGTCAATTTTTCACGGTTGCACTTAAATGATTCGCGCTATATTCCGCAGATGACGCATATTGTGGATAATTACAAAGTGCCGCATCATTTGGTGGAAGTGGAACTGACCGAAAGCGTCATCTTAAGTAACCGTGAACTGGCGCAGAATGTAGTGCGCGGGTTGCATAATAAAGGCTTCTCGGTGGCGATGGATGATTTCGGTTCCGGGTATTCGTCGCTGAACGTGCTGAAGAGTTTACAGTTTGATACGATTAAACTGGATAAAGAATTTATCAGCGGCTGCGAACAACAAAATTCTACTGCGCGCAAAGTAGTACGCGGAGCGGTGGAAATGATTAAATCTATTGATGCTACCGTTGTAGCCGAAGGCGTGGAAACGGAAGAACAAATGAAATTCTTGCGTGAAATCGGGTGCGATTTGGCACAAGGGTATTATTTCTCGCGCCCGGTTACGGTGGAAGATTTTGAAAAGTTGCTGAAATAAAATACGGATTATTACACAAAATAAACGGTGCTAACTAAAAAGTTAACACCGTTTATTTTTGAGTTGTTTAAGAAATTAAGGATAAAGATACCAGCCGGTACTTGCATCGGCGGTAGCACCGTTTGTTTCCTGCTTGCAAATTTTGGTAGCCATCGCATTGTTATTATACGGGATGCAGTAGCGGTTCGTGTTGTAAAACAGACGCAAGTACGATAAATGATACTTGCTGTTATGACAATAAATATACTGCGTAGATAGTTCTATTGTGCAGAAAACATCTCCGTTAATCTGACGTCTGGTAGGCGCGCTGGAAGAATTGTGGGGGATATCTACATCCAATACGTCAAAATCGCCATAAGTTCCGTTAGCCATATGATAAACTTGTTCGGCCTCGTAAATACTTTCCGTCAAATGCATTAAGGTGGCATAACGGGTTTTTGTTACTGCTTTTTGATATTGCGGCAACGCAACTCCGGCAAGTATGCCGATGATGAGCACGACCACTAATAATTCAATAAGTGTAAATGCTTTATTGCTTTTCATAGGAATTTCCTTTTTCGTTTTTACATCTTTGCTTTTTCAAACGTTTCGCGCGGTAAGAACGGAAACATGTCTTCCAACGTCGGGCTAATCATCGTGCCGTCGGGTAATTTACGCGCCGATAATTTGGGCGAGAAAATATAATCTTCGGTGCAATCCACTTCGCACACGATAGGGCCTTTGGCAGCCAATACGCGCGCAATGCCTTTTTTCAAATCTCGGTTTTTTTGCAAACGTACGGCCGGTAAGCCGAAGGCTTTAGCAACCTGCACGAAATCGGGTACTTCTACGCCGCTTTGGGCATTACACCCGGTCAAACGGCCTTTGAAAAAATTAGTTTGCGTTTGAATAATAGATTTATAGACGCCGTTTTTTAGCACAAAAATTTTAAGCGGTAATTTATTTGTTTTAACCGTTTGCAATTCTTGCAAATTCATCATAATACTGCCATCCCCTTCCAAACAGACGACGGGTTTATTGGTGGCTGCGCACGCCCCGAGAGCGGCAGGCAAGCCATAGCCCATGGACGCACAACCGGAATTCAAAAATGCCCGTTGGCCTTTTTTCAGTTTGACCGCTTGAAACAACGCTACGCAAGCCGTGCCGTTGGAAGCGACCAACAAGGTGTCGGGCGGCGTTTGGCGGCTGAGTTCGTCTATAAATAAATACGGGTGTATTTTGTCCGTGGGGCGGAAGGTAAATTCTTGCAACGGTAAAAATTCATGCCGTAACTTTTGGCAATGCTTTCTCCACGCGTCTGTGCCGAGCGGTTTTTTAAGCATACGGATCAAAATTTCCAGTACATTTTTAACATCGGCACAAATCGGTAAATCGGGTTTGACGGTGGGTTTTTGTAATTCGGCCGGATCAATATCTACGACGATTTTCTGGGCGTTTTTGGCAAAATTTTCCCAATTATAACTTACTTGCCGAATGTTGTTGCGCGTACCCAAAAACAAAATGACGTCTGCATTTTGCAACGTAAAATTCCCCGCACGCTGCCCGACCGTGCCAATACGTCCGGCGAAGTTCGGGCAATCGTCCGCCACTAAATCAAATCCGTTAAATGTAGTTACTGCGGGAATTTTGGTTTGCCGCAAAAATGTATCTAATAATTTTTGCGCGCCGCTTAACCGCACCCCATGCCCGACGACCACAAGCGGCTTTTTGGCGTTTGTCAGCCAAGTGGCGGCCTTCTTGCAAGGGAGTATTGACACTTGCTTTTTCTTTGCGGGCGTGCGAAATTTTTTTAATTTCTTTTCGTTAATTTGTGCGGCTTGCACATTGATAGGAATATCTACCCATACCGGGCCGGGGCGTCCGGTCGTGGCGTGAAAAATGGCTTCATCCAACACGGCATCAATATCTTGCGGATCGGTAACGGTACGTGCAAATTTGGTGAGCGGAGTGACCACGCTGATAATATCGGTTTCTTGGTCACCCAGTTGGCGCAACGGAAGTTGCGGACAAGAGGCTAACGTGGTGGAAGTTTTTACTTGGCCCGAAATAAATAAAATGGGGGCGCTGTCCGTCCACGCGCCAAACACTCCGTTTAAGCAGTTAAGCCCGCCCGGGCCGGTCGTTACGCATACAACGGCCAATTTCCCCGTGGCGCGTGCGTACCCTTCGGCCGCAATAGCGGCGGCTTGTTCATGATGATTAAAAAGCAAATGAATTTTTTTACTTTGTCCGAAACTATCATTTAAGTGCATGGCTCCGCCGCCTGTTATCATAAAGGTACGGCGCACACCGTATTGCTCTAGTTTTTTAACTAAATAATCGGATAATTTCATATTATAACCCGCGTTCTTCAATCAATCGTTTTAGGCTTTCGTTATGAGCGTAGGGACTGTCAATCTGGTCGATTTTAATAGGTTCGTCTTTTTTGATATCGGACAGTAACACTTCGCCGCGCATCAGTTCCCGACAGGAAATTTGGCCTTTTTGTAATGGAATAGCCAAATAGACGTCATCGTCGGTCAGTTTATGCCCTTTGGGTAAATCCCACCGCGCATATACGCCGCGCACAAGTGCATCTAAATAGGTAATTTCTTTGCGGGCGGGCAAGTGTTTGGTGTCCGGACTGTGACCGCAACAAATAACCGCTCGTTGATAGGCTTTTATCCAACGATCAATATCTTGAGGCAACGAACAATAAGGGGAAACCGGAATATTATCCGCATCAATATCAATGTGCCGCTCAAAGGTGCGTGCGCCTTTGGCGTAGGCCATTTGGATAGATTCTTCCAAACGCTCGTTATATTCATGGGTGGAAAAACCAATGACGTGTCCCGGATAGCGGTTTTTTAAGAAGTCAATTTGGTTGAGTTCCAATTCTTCTTTTTCCGATGGATACACACTGACACAATGGTTAATGGCCAGCGGAATATCGCGGTGCTCAAAGAAGGTTACCAAATCATCAATATTTTTAAGGGAACTGCCCCCGGTGGATACGATAACGGGTTTGCGGGTGGTGGCAATTTTTTCAATTAAGATCCAGTCGTTTAAGTCGGAACTGGCAATTTTAATAATCGCTACGCCCAATTTAACGCACGTATCTACCGAATATTCATCAAACGGAGTCGCCATGGGGATACAACCGCTTTTGCGTATAGCATCTACGAGCAGTTGGTATTGTTTGATATCCATTTTAGTCGCCATGGTTTTTTTAATGTAGCGGATATCTTGGCGGTCTCTGAAATCTTGGTGAATAAAGGTATCTACGTCGCGAAATTGTAATTTAATGGACGCGCGGACGTTATTAAAGCGGACAATCTGTGAAAAGTTTTCAATGATTTTTAACCCGCGTTCCACATGCCCCCAGTGGTTATTGGCAAGTTCTAATACAAACAAATCTTCAAAAATTTTATTTTTCATGGCGATTCTCCTTATATCACTTATCATAACATATTGCAGCCGCGCCGGGTTGTAATTCGCAGGAAAAATCTGAGACGTTTTGCGGAAGGAAGAGAAAAAATGATATAATCAAAAACGGTATCGGAGTGTTTTTTATGTCTTTTCCCCAAAAAATCAAATCACTTCGTCCGGCCGGGTTTTTAGGGCTCATGACCGTAGCCGGCGCTTTGTTTACGCTTATCTTTTTAGCCGTTACAGGCAATCAGCCGCAAGTATATACAGATATCATTGTCGAATGGACATCTCAAGTCCTTTCCAATAAATCTGCGGAGATGTTTTTAATTTATTTCTTGTCATTGGCCGGTTTACTAGTATATATGGGTTATTATATGTATGGGCCTTATAATGCTAAATTCACCGATTCCCCAGGTAAAACTATTAGTGTGGAGCGGTTTATCGTGGGGATAGTGAGTTGTATAATGATTTATTCCATACTTGTAGTCGGTAAACTCAAATTTGATATTTTCTCATTTTTTTTGCTTGTATGTATTGCTTCTTGGCGTGATAAGGAACATCTTATAGATGACATGATTTTCTTCTTTCTATCTATTTTTACAGTATATGCATTGTATATGTTGTATGCATGGTTTGGGGGAACGCATACGATTAATAAACATTCCCCTGCAATTGTTGCTTTGATAAGTATTTGTGTAATATGCTTACGTCCTTCTTATAAATCTGTACTTTTTCAAAAAAGTGTCTTAATTATGCAAATTATTTTACCTGCACTGCTTTTAGTTTATGTGGCGGACCGTTATTTGTTAAATGGGGAAATTGTTACCGTTAAGCCGCTGCTGCGCATACGTCTATTTGTATATGGGGTGATGGCGGGGTTAATTATATCGGGGATAGCCAATCTGAAAAAATATTGGCACACTCCGGCTACCTTAAATCAAATTTTATCATTTGGGGTGTACGTGGCAATAGCCGGATTTTTAGTGAGTTCTTCTAAGGGATTACAAATCCCGGTAGATTTACATCACCCCTTTGAAAACATTATCGGGTTTCATCAATTGTTCCAAATGGGTCAAAAAGCCTTTGTGCACTATATTCCCGTATCAGGGATGTACTCTGTTGTGCAAGGGGCTTTTTTTGAATGGATGGGAGCGGGGCTTCTTTCGCATTATTATATAACAGAGACTTTATTTTTATGGATCATTTCTGTATTAGTACTTGGCTTGTTGAAGTTGTACCTAAAAAATACTTCGCTGTTTTTAATCGCTCTTGTGTTTATCGGTGGAAGTTCGGTATATATAAACCGTAGTTTATTTATCTTGCCGATTATGTTACTGCTCTCCTGGCCTAAACTCATAGAAAACAGAAATCTATGGCTTAAAGTTTGGTTATTAACCAGTTTGTTTCACGGACTTTATTATCCTGTATATGGGGCGGCGGTATGTTTGGCTTTTGCCCCCTTGGGAATTTATCAAATTATTACGTTTATTACTTCCGGGCAATTACGCAAGGAAAGTCAAAAGAACGGTTTTTTACTTAAGTGGTGCATTTGTTTCCTTCCTGTGTTGCTAGCGGTGCCTTGGTTGCAGGGAACCTTTCACCACATTCGTGCGATGGCCGCTCAGACCGTATTGGCCGACGGTATTTCGCGCTTTGGACAGCAATTTTCTTTTCCAATAGTTTTGTTTGCCCCTTTGGGCATACGTTTGTCGGTTGGATATTTGTTTACATTCTTATTTCCGGCGGTATTGGTATGGGGGGGATTTGCTTTTGCTCTTTATGTATTTCACTTGAATAAGTATGAAAAAATAAATAGGGTGCAGGTACGCGATGGATGTATCGTTTTGTCACTGGTAATTTTGCCGCTTGTTGCTTTTTCTTATACCATGGTACGGTTAGATACTAATTCTTTGTTTGCCCGGAATATTGGCATATTTAGTGCGATGGCGGTTATGTTTGTGGTCTATGTATTGCAGTATGGGCGTACTATAAAGATAAAACAGATACTCATAGGGTTGGCTTTATGTGTGCCATTTTTTTCTTATTCTTGGGGGATATTGACGGAAACGAAAAAATTACAACCGTATATAACGTTATCGGAAGATACCGTCCAACTGGAACCATTACAATTGAACAAAGCCGGGCAAGGGTTTGTTAAAAAAACTACTGGAGATTTTTTGAAACAGGAATCCTTGCAACCGAAATTGCCTTTTCCCTATTTCGGTTTATCCGTATTTGGGCTCTATTATG
This sequence comes from Candidatus Avelusimicrobium luingense, assembly GCF_902757105.1. NCBI lineage: Bacteria > Pseudomonadati > Elusimicrobiota > Elusimicrobia > Elusimicrobiales > Elusimicrobiaceae > Candidatus Avelusimicrobium > Candidatus Avelusimicrobium luingense. Next base: position 213,650 of record NZ_CACVTK010000002.1, on the reverse strand, counting down.
CGCAAGATATTAAAGGATCATCTGTACTTGAACCGATGACAATAAAAGGCTTTGACGCTGCACAAGAGACCACGGCATTACTTAATCATTATTTGATAACAGGTAAAAACTATGTCTATGACCCAGCCAGAAATGTTTTTCGTCCTAATGACGGTTCCGTTTCTACCGAACAAATTTTGCAACGACACCGTTTGTTGCCTTATGGTAAAGATTTGTTTGTCAATAAAACATTTGCGGCTTGGGGGCAATCCATAAAATCGCTTCGGCCGATATTTTCAACACCGCAAGTGTCATTTGAAACAAAAGTGTTATCAAATAGTCTGCAAATCCATTTTTCCAAGCCGCTCTACGGCGACGATGCTGATTTTATGTATATAGAATTTGACGGGCAAGACCAATCTTTTGAATATGCTCTTTATGATATGGCGGGTTGGCATAAATTACCGACTAATTTAGGATTTGCCAAGTATTTTGTTAAAAAGAATTACAATCCGCAACGCCGCGTGGAAATAAGTTGGACAGATGAGTCCGGAGAAAATCATAAATTATTTAGCGGGATGGATAAGGGGAAATTACTTATTCCGTTAGGGGCCGTGGCGCATTGGCTGTTAAATGACCATTCCTCTTTGCAAATTCGAGTGACGGACAATGCGTTACCGGCAGACTTGCCGCCTGTAAAAAAGATAGAATTTCTTAAACTTCGTGAGGTGCATTAAATGAACCCTAAAATTCTTGTATTTATTCCCATGTATAATTGTGAAAAACAAATCACGCGGGTGCTTGCTCAATTTACACCGCAAATACAATCTTTTATTACAGAAATTTTAGTGGTTAATAACCGCAGCACCGATAACGGAGAACAAGCCGTTATTGAGTTTGCCAAGTCTCACCCGCAACTGCCGCTTACACTACTGCGTAATAAAGATAATTACGGGTTGGGCGGATCGCATAAAGTGGCTTTTGCATACGCATGCAAAAACGGGTTTGATTATGTCATTGTGTTGCATGGGGACGATCAAGGAGATATTGCCAATTTGCTGCCGTATTTGGAATCCGGCGAATATCAGGCGTACGATTGTTTTTTGGGAGCCCGTTTTATGAAAGGTTCTAAACTGCAAGGATATTCCAAGTTCCGCACGTTTGGCAACCGCGTATATGATATGCTGTTTTCTTTGGGAACGGGAAGTAACGTGTATGATTTGGGATCCGGATTAAATGTATATAAGACGGCGATATTAAAAGATGAATTTTACCGCCGATATCCCGATAGTTTATTATTTAATTATGCCATGGTATTGGGCTCTGCCTATTATAAACACAAGGTAAAATTTTTCCCGATTTGCTGGCGTGAAACCGACCAAGTATCTAATGTAAAATTAACTAGCCAAGCCATTACAGTACTTAAAATGCTATGCTCGTATGTAGTGGGAAAAAAATCTTTCATGCAACAGGAACACCGCACTCGTATTATTGACAAGTATGAAGCCGATATCATCTGTAACACGACGAAAAAATAATCGTTTTTGGTATTGTTTTATCAATACGGCGGTACTCGCTTGCGCGCTTATCGTATTCGGGATAACCTATCAACCTGTTTTGGTACCGTTATTTGGGTCCTGCAGGGTGGGGTTATTGTCTTTGTTTTTTACCGTATTGGGGGTTCATATCATCAAAGCCCTGCGATTGTATTTGGCGATGTACGGCAATCCGGTCAATACGTGGGAATATCTCAAAACTTACTGTAAGGTGACTCCGGTTAGTTTGCTGTTGCCGTATAAGTTGGGCGAATTTTTTAGGATGTACTGTTACGGCGTTTTACTCAAAGATTTTTGGAAGGGAACAATCATCGTCTTGTTAGACCGTTTTATGGATTTAAGTGCGTTAGTTACTTGGCTTTTGATATTGGGGTTATTAGCCAAAAGTTCGGTGGGGCTATTGGTTTGTTTGTTTTTATTTGTTATGGCCGTTTTGCTGGGAGCGTATTTTATTTTCCCCGGCTTTTACACTTTTTGGAAGAATTATTACTTGGCCGCAGCGGCCACACCGTCCACACTGCGTTATCTTAAATATTTAGATGTTTTGGCGCATATTCACCGGCAAGTTAAAAGTGTCGTACAAGGCCGGGGAATTATCTTGTATGCTTTATCCGTGCTGGCATGGGGCATGGAACTGATTAACCTGTGGATTGTTTCCAAGAGCGTACCCTTTGCTCAATTAACGGCTAAAATTACGTCCTATTTATCGGCCGCGCTTACCAACGGGCCCTGCCCTACGCTTAGAGAATTTGTAGCATTGAGTATCGTCTTATTAGCGATTACTTATGTTTTATTACAAGTCGGGAAATTATTTTTCAAACGCGAGAAAATTTATGAGAATAATTATTTGTTACGATAACGATATTGTCAAAAACGAAATGGTGCAAGATATTATCGGCACGAAAACTTTTGCCGAAGTGGTCATCGGGCGCCGCCGCGTGGAAGAAACGGTGCTGGGGCTGTTGCAAACCTGTTTCCCCGGTGCGATTATTAAACGGATAGATGCGGCGACGCAATACGAGACGGTGGAAGAACAGTTAAAGCCGTTTGTCGGCGAAGATGTGCGGGTATTACACCTGTTTTCCAACTGGTTTATTACGGATGAGAAAAAAGCGTTGTTATCGTTTCAAAAATTAAATTATATAGATTCTCCGTGGAAAATGTGCGCGGATAAACAACTGGTAGGTATGATGTTTCCCGATGTAAAAACCTATTTGCCCTTTTGCAAAAACCGGTTGGCGGGAGTAACGTCTTCGGATGCGGTTAACTATATTAATCAAGAGTTTCCCATAGAAGGAGTGAGCAATTTGGCACAAGTATCGCGGTTAGTAGCGTGTCTAACGGGAAATTTTGAAGCACGGTATTTTAATACACTAACCGAAACAAAATATACGTTAACTAAATCTTCTACCGATAAAGACAAATTGAAAAAAGAATATACGTTTTATCATTTGTTGCCCGACGAGATGAAACCTTGGTTCGTTCTTCCGTATAACTATCGCGAAGATAAAGATACAGCCAGTTACACCATGGAACGGTTGTATATGACCGATTTGGCTATTAAATGGGTACATGGTTCTATTGAACCGGAAGAATTTGAAACGATTTTGGATATGTATTTCCACTTTTTTAGCGTGCGTTCACGCCGTATGTGTTCGGCCCAAGTGTATCAAAAAACGGCAGATGCCCTGTATGTGGATAAAGTAAAAGAACGGACTATCCAATTACAAGCGCATCCGGCTTATACGAAACTGTCACAATTTTTAGAGGCCGGCCACGTCCGTTTGGATGAGTTGGTAGATGCTTATTTTGACCTTAAAAAACAAATGGAAAAAAACCTGCGCGCTCCCAACTGCCAAGTGATCGGACACGGAGACCCGGGGTTTGCCAATGCCTTGTATCACAAGTCAACCCGTACCTTAAAATTTATTGATCCCAAAGGGGCTCTTACCGAAGAAGAAATGTGGACAAACCCGTATTATGATTTAGCAAAACTAAGTCATTGTATTTGCGGACGGTATGATTTTTTCAATAGCGGCCTTTTTGATATTAAACTGGGCGAGCAGTTAAAGTTTGAATTAGACATCCCGTTTGATAACGCCCCTTACCGCGCCTTGTTCCAACAGAAAGTAGAACAAAACGGGTTTGATTATGTGGCGGTGCGTGTGTATGAAATTTCGTTATTTTTATCGTTACTACCGCTACACATGGATAATCCGTACAAGGTATTCGGGTTTATCTTGAATATTCAAAACCTATTAAACGAGGTTAAACAATATGTATAAGGGCTATTCGCTGGTAATAGATGTGGACGGGACATTGTGCCCCATTAAAAAGCCGGAGCAAAAATACGAAGATTTAGTCCCGTATAGCGCTATGGTAGAAAAACTGAAAGCCTGCCATGCGGACGGCGCCAAAATTATCTTATACACTTCCCGCAATATGAATTCCTATAACGGTAATCTGGGGCTCATCAATAAATATACGGCCGCTGTTTTGACCAAATGGTTAGAAAAGTGGGATATCCCCTATGATGAAATTATATATGGGAAAATTTGGCCCGGCCATAAGGGTTTTTATATTGATGACCGTACCGTACGCCCGCGCGAATTTTTAGAAAACTCACCCGAACAATTGGAAAAAATTTGCGCCGCAGACCGCTTGCCGGAGAATGTGTGTGACAAATAAAAATCTTGAAATCATCATTACGATGGGGGGCATCGGCTCGCGCTTTCGGGCGTGCGGATACCGTCAACCCAAATATATGATTGAAGCCAAAGGCAAAACGCTTTTTGAGTGGGCGCTTATCAGTTTGGACGGTTTCAAAGAGCAAGCCTGCCGCTATACATTTATTGCCTTAAAGGACGAACAAACCGACGTAGAAAAATTTATTCGCGAAAAGTGTACTTTGTTAGGTATTTCTTCCTATCAAATTATTGTGCTGGATCAATTAACCGATGGTCAAGCCACTACTGCCTTGTTGGCCGCCCGCTATTGGAAGGCAGAAAACGCGCTACTGATTTATAACATTGATACGTATGTGCAGCCCGGTGCGATGAACAGCGCACAACTCAAAGGCGACGGCTTTATTCCTTGTTTCCAAGCCCCGGGAACGCATTGGAGTTTTGTGCGGTTAAATGATAAAGGGGAAGTGGCGGAAATTAAAGAAAAAGAACGTATTTCCGATCATTGTACATTAGGAGCCTATTATTTTAAGACGTGTAAATTGTATGAAGAACTCTACCGCCAATTTTACACGCGCCCGCAAGCGTTAAAGGAAAAATACGTGGCGCCGTTGTATGATTATTTACTTCAAAAAGGCGGGAAAATTTATATTACCGATATCCCTTCCTCGCAAGTACACGTGTTAGGCACTCCGGAAGAATTGGAGCAATTTCTACATGAATAAATTAGTACGGCAAGGTGGCATTTTTATAGGTGTTAGCGGTATCGGGTGGCTGTTAGATTTTGCGCTCTATACATTGCTGGCGTTTTGTGCCGTACCGTTATTTTGGTGTAACATCTGCGGGGCGTTTGCCGGTATTTCCTTTGTGTTTATTTTTTCCACGCGTTATATTTTCAAAAGTCACAGTGCCCTGCCGTTATGGGTGAAATATGTGTTGTATGTACTGTATCAGATAGTGCTTGTGTGTAGCGTTTCGTGGTTGCTGGTACGGATTCATGGGGTATTGCTGGCAAGCGGATTATTACCGCAAGCCGCCTTGGCCATAGCCGCTAAAATACTCATTACTCCCATTACGCTAGTGCTTAATTTTCTCGTCTTAAAGCAATTGATTGAAAAGATGTAGGTTAGTCGGCTTGGCGTAAGTCTGTTTGCTGTATGGCTTGCCGTAGCGGCAAGATGAACGGCGCCGAAACCGATAATTCGTCTATGCCCATCTGTAAGAAAGTTTTAGTTAATGTTCTGTCGGCAGCCAGTTCTCCGCAAATTCCCACCCATTTTCCGGCAGCATGCGCATTTTTGGCCGTTAAGGCAATCAATTTGAGTACGGCCGGGTGGTGTGTATCGGTAAAAACCGATAAATTCTGGTTTTGACGGTCTAACGCGCAGGTATATTGTGTTAAATCATTGGTTCCGATACTAAAGAAATCTACTAACGGGGCCAGTTCATCACTAATAAGTGCGGCGGCGGGGGTTTCTATCATAATTCCCGTTTGGATATTTTCATCAAAAGCAATACGGGCTTGACGAAGTTCCTGTTTGACTTGCGCCAATATATTTTGGGCTTGTTGAACTTCGGACACCGAGGCAATCATCGGATACATAATAGCCGTTTTACCAAAGGCCGATGCGCGCAGTAAAGCACGCAGTTGGGGTTTGAATAATTCCGGACGAGTTAAACACAACCGAATAGCGCGCAACCCAAGCGCCGGATTTTCTTCATCGGGCAAATTAAAATACGGAGCGGTTTTATCCGCACCGATATCTAAGGTGCGGAAAACAACGAGTTTGCCTTGCATGTGTTGGACTACGTCCCGATAGACGTTAAAAAGTTCTTCTTCCGTGGGATACGTGGCGGATTTTAAGTACAAAAATTCCGTGCGAAATAAGCCGATACCGCGCGCATCGGCTTGGAGTGCATCGTGTAATTCTTGCGCGGTACTGACGTTAGCATAAAGTAATACCGACCGCCCGTCTTTGGTTTGGTCGGGCGTTCCTTTGAGTGCTTGTAAAGCCGCTTGTTGTTTCTGTTGGGCTTGTAACTGCTGTTGGGCTTTTTTAAGAGTTGTAGTGTCCGGATCAACGGTCAAGGTGCCGTGTTCTCCATCTAAAATAACCGTTTGTCCGTTGACTAATGATAACACTTCCGGCCCCATGGAAACGATGGCCGCCAGCCCTTTGGTGTGTGCTAAAATAGCCGCGTGTGAATTGGCCGTCCCTTTGGCTGTTACAAAACCTAAAATATATTTTTCGTCAAAAAGTACAATTTGGCTGGGAGTTAAATCTTCCGCTACAATGACAGACGGCGTTTGTAATGAATCCGGTGTATCTGTTTTGCCGCATAAAATACGCACTACCCGATGCGAAATATCTTGCACATCTGCGGCGCGGGCTTTCATATAATCGTCGTCCATTTGGGCAAAAAGTTGGGCAAATTTTTCACCCGTTTTTTCTACGGCATAGGCGGCATTATAGGTATCGTTATAAATAAAATCGCGGACACTTTGCAAAAAATCTGCGTCGTCTAACATGAGTTGGTGAATATCAAAAATAGCGGCGCTTTCTTCGCCGTTTTTATCTAATGTTTTTTGATAGAGTTGGTGTAATTCTGCTTGGGCTTGGCGGCGTGCTGTGTCAAAACGGGCATATTCATTTTCCGGTTCCGTAATATGCGCAGCGGTAACGTCACATGTGGCCGGGCGAAAAACATATACCGGCCCGATGGTTAATTGGGGGAAAACGCCTAAACCCTGAAGTTGTTTCATACTTTTAGAAATTTTCTTTTAAGCACGCTTCAATAGCGCTGGCGGCTTGTTCTTCGTCTTCGCCTTCTATATGTAGGGTGACGGTATCGCCTTGCTTGGCGCCCAATGCCATGACGGAAAAAATACGTTTTAAGTCACCCACTTTGTCGGCCTTGGTAATACGGATTGTGCTTTTGAAGGTGTTGGCCTGTTTAACTAAAATACCGGCCGGGCGGGCGTGAATGCCAGCCGGATCTTGGATAACATAGGTAAATTCTTTCATACATTCTCCTTATTTTCCCGCAGGGAGCGGCTTTTTAAGTAGGGCCAGTAATGCCATACCGACTAAAGCCCCTACTCCTAATGATACTATAAAAAGAGTGGCGTGCGTCATAATTCCTACCACAAAAATACCACCGTGCGGCGCTGGTAAGCCGCAACCAAAATACATGCTCAGTGCCCCCGCTACGGCAGAACCTAACGCACAGGAAGGAATCACGCGTAACGGGTCGGACGCGGCAAACGGGATAGCCCCTTCGGTAATAAACGATAGGCCCATGACAAAATTCCCGGCAGTTGTTTGACGTTCTGCGGGAGTATAGCGGTTCTTAAAGAACAAGGTGCTTAGAGCAATCGCCAGCGGCGGTACCATGCCGCCCGCCATAACGGCAGCCATAATTTCGTATTGTTGGCTGACTAGCGCCGCCGTACCGAAAACATAAGCGGTTTTGTTAATCGGGCCGCCGAAATCAATAGACATCATGCCCCCTAATACAAACCCTAATACTACTTTACTACCGGTGCTTAAATTGGCCAAGAAACTGTTAATAGCCGTATTAAACCAAGCCATGGGTGGATTGATGATAAAGGCCATAATAGCCCCGATAGCCAAAATCCCTACAACGGGGTAAATGAGTACGGGTTTAATACCTTCCAGCGTGGCGGGCAAACGGTTGCAGAGTTTTTTCAAGCCGAGCATGAGATACCCGGCAATAAATCCGGCGGCCAACGCTCCTAAAAAGCCGGACGGTTGCCATAATTCTTGCGGTAAATAGCCTGAAAATCCGGTTTTGGCGAGTAATCCGCCTACGATACCGGGCATTAAAGCAGGGCGGTCTGCAATGGACAGGGCAATATATCCGGCTAAAATCGGGAACATCATACTGAACGCAAGTCCGCCGATTTGGTTTAAGAAAGCGGCCAGCGGTGTTCCGGTGCCAAATTGCGCCGTAGCGGTATTTTCTCCGTCCACCAAAAAGGAGAGCGCAATTAAAATGCCGCCACCGATAACAAACGGCAACATATGGGATACCCCGTTCATCAGATGTTTATAAATTTTACGCCATGCGTTATCTGTTTGTGTTTCTACCGAGCGTACCGATTTTTCTGCATGAAAAATAGGGGCCTCACCTTGCACCGCGCGGGTTAATAATTCGGCGGGGTGGTGGATGCCTTCGGCTACTTGTGTAAAGATAACTTTTTTACCGTCAAACCGAGCGGTTTCTACCGTTTTATCGGCGGCAACGATAATGGCTTTGGCTTGTTCAATTTCTTCGGCACTTAATGCATTTTTTATGCCGCTGGATCCGTTCGTTTCTACTTTGAGTGAAATGCCCGCTTTTTTAGCGGCTTTTTCCAAGGCTTCGGCGGCCATAAATGTATGGGCAATTCCGGTGGGGCACGCAGTAACGGCTAATACATCATAAGTAGCGGACGTCGCCGGAGCCTTCGGCGTTTCTGCCGGATAAGCGGCCTGTTCGGTGCGGTCAATTTCTTGTAAAAATTCTTCGGGCGTTTTAGCGGCTAGCAGACGGGCACGGAAATTTTCGTCCATCAGTAAGGTGGAGAGCCGGCTTAACATATCAATATGAGTATTGGCGGCATTGTCCGGCGCGGCAATTAAAAATAGTAAGTGCACAGGCGCACCGTCTAACGAATCAAATTCTACACCGTTCGGTACCGTCATGGCGGCTAAACCGGGCCGCGCGACGGCAGCCGTTTTGGCATGAGGAATAGCAATTCCTTCCCCTACGCCGGTACTGCTTTCTTGTTCACGGGCAAAAACGGCTTGTCGGTATCTTTCCAAATCGTTCAAATTCCCTTGCGCATGCATGAGTTGGGTAATTTGGATGAGGGCGTCTTGTTTTGTGGTACAAGTCGCTCCTAACCGGATGGCGGTAGGGGTAATTAAATCGGTAATTTTCATGCTGTTTTCTCCTGTGGTATAAAAGCCAAAATGTCTTTTTTCTCCGGAAGCCATTCGTTCATCACGCAGGCTCCGCCGGCGGCAACGGCCCATTGTAAAGCAACATCATAACGGTGTGTATGGAGCCAACCGGCTAAAAATCCGGCTACCATGCTGTCACCGGCCCCGACCGAATTGACTACCGGGCCGGTTAATGTCACGGCAGGCGCGCGCAGGACTTGTCCTTGTTCGGTCAGGAGCAAAGCCCCGTTTTCGGCACAAGATACCAACACGTTTTGCGCGCCTTGTTCTTGGGCTTTGCGGGCATACTGCAAAAGTTCTTCTTCGTTTGAAATAGTTACCCCGAACAGATGCGCAAGTTCGGCGGCATTGGGTTTAATCAAAAACGGGCGGAAAGGCAAGGCGGCTTTTAATAACGGACCGACGGCATCTACTACACATAATACTCCGCGCGGTTGCAGTTGCGCAACGATGCGGGCATAGACATCGGACGAAACTCCGGCGCTGACGGCCCCGGATAGAACAAGCACGTCATTGGGTTGGAGTTGGTTTAATTTATGAAGTAAATTTTCTATATACGGGGCGGGAACTTCGGGCCCGCGTCCGTTGACATCACTTTCTTGGGTAGATTTGATTTTGACATTGATGCGGTTTTGCCCCTGGGACAGTGAAATAAAATCTACTCGGGGTAAATGACCGCGCAACATAGACAAAATGGTTTCTCCGGTATATCCGGCCTTGAAACCCAAAGCAGTGCACGCATGCCCCAGCCGTTCAAGCACTACCGCTACATTGATTCCTTTGCCACCGGGGAAAATCACTTCCCGTTCGGCCCGGCTTACACCCCCAACGTTGAGAGTGGGGAGAAACATCACATAATCTAAAGACGGATTAAAAGTAACTGTATAAATCATAAATAGAGCATCCGGTTAAGAAACCTGTGCTACATAGATTATATCAATTCTATAACTCCGAACAAGTATTTTTTAGAAGTAGATGGGAAAAGTTTATAACCGGCTGCGCCCGCGGGTCAGTTGCAAGTGATATTCCCACAAATTTTCGCCCCCGCGCGGGAAAGCGCGCCGTAAAGAAGATTTCCCTTTCCAAGGCCAGGGGTTAACCCCTTTTTGGGTGCTAAAATCAAGCAGGTATCCGGCTTTTAATATGAGCGGACGCACACGTTTATCAAATCCGCCTGCACCAAACGGATAACAAAAACTATATACGGGAGTGTGGAGTTTTTCTTCCAAAACGTGTTTGCTCTTAATAACTTCTTGCTCAATTTCTTCGTCGGATAAACTGCGTAGCCGCCGATGTGAACAGGTGTGCGAGCCAAATGAAACAAGACCGCTTTGTTTCATTTCGTTTATTTGTTCCCACGTTAAATAACCGGGGGTACCGATACTATCTGTAATCAAAAAAATAAGCGCGGGTATTTGATATTTCTTAAGCAAGGGGAAAAGAGTCGTGTAGTTATCCGCGTGGCCGTCATCAAAGGTTAGTAAAACAGGTTTTTGAACAGTTGTTTCCCCGGTTTTATAAGCGTGTACGATTTCTGCTTCGCTAACAGCCGTATAGCCGTTTTGTTTCAAAAACAACAGTTGTTTTTCAAACAGTTCCGGCGAAACGGAAAACGGATCCGCCCCGTCGGGTGTTTCGGGTAACGGACGGATATGGTGATACATAAAGGCAACCAGTCCGCGCCGTGGTGGCCAATACCAGGTGCGGCGCAAGGCCGGATATTTCCAAAAGAAATAAATGATACCTACCAGGAGTAACGCCCAAGCCCAACTCATTTAGATTTTTGCTCCAGTTGCCACAATTTCATATATTTTACAAAGACGTAATAAGTGGAAAAGGTCGCCCATAAAAGCCCGCGTACGCCATCTAAAAAACCCAATTTGATAACATAGCGTTTCAAAAACTCAAATGGCAACCGGAGAAGCAGACTGCATAAACAAAAGCGTTTACCGTTTTTGTGCATTTGTTCGGCGGCGAGAGAAGTGTAAGAATTGAATTTCGTAAAATACGCTTCTATGGTATCATACGAAAAATGATTGACGGGGTTTTTTAAACAGGCAATCTTCCCGCCGATTTCTAATCCTTCGTGTACAAGTCCGCCGACATACCGGGCCTGTTGCGTGCGTACTAAACGTAAATGTTTTTCTTTGTTTAAGCCGCTAAAGCGCATTTTTTGGCCTAAAAAATAATTGCAAAACGGAAGTTCGTATCCGGCGATATTTTCATTTTGTATGGCTTGGGTAATTTCTTCTTTAAGTGACGGACTTAAGCGTTCGTCCGCATCTAAATTTAGCGCCCAAGGGCTAGTCACTTTAGAAAGCGCAAAATTCTTTTGATTGGTAAACCCGTCAAATTTACGCTGAAAAACTTGTGCTCCTAATTCGCGGGAGATTTTTGCGGTGTCGTCGGTGGAAAAGTCATCAATGACAATAATTTCGCGTACCAGCCCGCGGGTGCTTTCTATGCACGCCGCAATACGGTGTGCTTCATTATGCGCGATAATAAAAAGTGAAATAGGCGAAGTGTTTTCCATACAAAAGTTGTATAAAAAAATGGGGTGGATGACGAGATTTGAACCCGCGACCTCCGGTTCCACAGACCGGCGCTCTAACCAGCTGAGCTACATCCACCATAAAATTCGGTACTATATTTTACCAAATTAAATGAGTTCGGGGCAACTTGCCCTATAAAACTGAGACGAATTATTTTTTGTTTTTGCGACGTTTGCGCGCAAACGTTTTTGTTTTGCGTTTGACGTTAAGCCAATGCTTCTTGAAAAACCGGGCTAGGCCTCCACGCGATGTTTCGCGATAATCATGGTGCATATCAAGTCCTGTTTGCATCATGGTGGCAAGTACGTCATCATACGAGACGCGGTTGTCGCCGTCGGACATGAGCGCATACGTTGCACAATCTAACGCGCGCGACGCGGCCAGCGCGTTGCGTTCAATGCACGGAATTTGCACCAGTCCGTCCACCGGATCGCACGTTAAACCTAAGTGGTGTTCAAGCCCCATTTCGGCGGCATACGCGATACGGCAGTTGTCGCCACCTTCCAATTGGCACGAAGCCGCCGCGGCCATGGCGCACGCTACGCCGACTTCGCCTTGGCACCCTACTTCCGCTCCGGAAATAGAGGCGTTCGTTTTGGCTAAATTGCCCATCAGTCCGGCGGTGGCTAACGCGTGCAAGATGACGCTATCGTCAAATTCATAAATTTCTTTGAGTAGGCGGCAGACAGACGGTACTACGCCGCACGAGCCGCAAGTTGGCGCGGTTACGACTTGTCCGCCCGAAGCGTTTTCTTCCGCGCATGCAAGCGCGTAAGAAAATAAATTGTTGATACGCCGCACATATCTCGGCGAAGTTTCCGCTTTATATAAGTAGCGTTGGGCTTTACGTTCTAAATTAAGCGAGCCGGGCAAAACGCCGCGTTTTTGAAGTCCGCGGTTCATGGTATCTTGCATGGCTTGCCAAACGGTTTTTAAGTAATCCCAAATTTGTGTACCTTCACATTCTTCCACATACTGCCACAAGAGCATTTTATGTTGGGAAGTATAATCCAAAATTTCTTCCATGTTTTTATGCGGATAAACCGATTGGCGCGGCTCGTCAAAATTATCATCGGTGCGAATTTCTCCACCGCCTACGCTGTAAACGGTTTGGGTGCCCAATATGTGTCCGGCTTGGTCTAACGCTTCTAATTTTAAAGCGTTGGGGTGACGCGGCAAAAAAGTGTTGGGCTCCCATAAAATAGTAACGGGTTTAGGATAAAATGCTTCTTTGACGGTAAAATCGGTCAAGTGGCCTTTGCCGGTAGCGGCCAGCGAGCCGTACAACGTTACCCGCAAAGAGACGGCTTGCGGATAGGTGCGGTTGAAGTTTTCAGCCGCTTTGCGCGGGCCCATCGTGTGACTGCTGGACGGCCCCATACCGATTTTATACAGTTCTTTTAGAGATTCCATATTAAAAATGATATCATAATTCTATGATTTTCGTATCGGTGGTATTGATTGCTTTAAGTTTATGCATGGACAACCTAGCCGTAACGGTTGCCGCCGGGTGCGCCGCGCGCGGGCACGTCCCGTGGCGAGATGAACTTAAAGCCAGCAGCGCTTTTGCTTTAGCACATTTTATTATGCTTAGCGTGGGGTGGCTGTTAGGTATAGAGGTAGGAAAACTGCTCCATGCCTATGCGGTATGGGTGTCGTTTGGCGTGCTTATATGGATAGGCGGACATATGATTTGGGAAGGCCGCCCGAAAACCGAGCCGGAAGAAACCTTCCGCTCGTGGGATATTAAATCATTAGTGTTGTTGGCGGTAGCCACCAGCATAGATGCGTGGCTGGTGGGTATGGGGCTCGCCCCGACGCAAATGCCTTGGGGATTGATGGCCGCAACCATGGTAGTATTTGTATTTATAACAAGTTGGATCGGGTTTTATTTCGGCATGTGGCTTGGAAAAAAATTCGGGCAACGTATGGAAATGGTGGGGGGAGTGGTGTTAATCCTGCTCGGTGTAAAGTTGTTGCTTGAAGGGCTGGGCATTTGGTAGAATGCAGGTATCTTAACTAGCGAGGTGCGTATGGGTATTATATCGGTAATTATTATTTTTATTTGTATTTGCGTAGATAATATGGTCAGCGCTAACATGTCTGCCATGAATATCACCACAGACAGAAGTGTTTTCTCTATTAAACTGGCATTGTTTTTTGCCGGATTTAATACGTTGGGCTTTGCGCTTGGATATATTATCAGTATGATTTTCTTTCGCAATTGGGTGTATTTTGCACACAACTGGGTGGCATTTGCGTTCTTGTTGTTACTCGGTATTAAATTTATGTTAGAGTCTATTGAAAAATCACCGAGTTTCCGCACCACCGAAGTCGGCAACACCTCTAAACTGTTAAAAGTATCTTCGTTAATTGGGTTCAATGCGTTTTTGGTGGGATATGCCGCCGAAACAATGGATACGGCTTTCTTCCCGCAATTTGTCTTTTTAGCGCTTATCACATTTGGTATGACGTTATTGGGTTTTCACTTGGGCAACCCGAATTCCAAAACGATTGCCAGTAAAAAAGTGGAACTTGTTGCCGGAATTATTTTAATTGTGATGGCGGTTAGATTGATTATTGTGTAGCGGATATTTTGTTTATTAAAAATGCGGACAAACTTTTTGGGTTTGTCCGCTTTTTTTGTCCTTTTTCAGAAAATGCTTGACATTGTTTTTTTTTTTGTTATATTTTATAAAAAGATACAAATCATTAAAAAAGGAGTCCTTGTATGAAAGAACAAATACCGAGCCATTTAGAAGGTTTTACATTAATAGAATTATTAGTGGTGGTTTTGATTATTGGTATTTTAGCAAGCGTGGCGTTGCCACAATATCAAAAAGCGGTGGAAAAAAGTAAAGCCGTTCAAGCCCTTGCATTACTTAAAAGTGTAGGAGAAGCCGGGAAAGTGTATTACTTATCTTCGGGTAATTGGCCAAGCAATTTAGATGATTTGGATGTAGATATTAAGATTCCATCATGGACGGGAAACACCCGCGTATGGATTTCAAATTATCAAAATGTTTATGCCGGAACCGATTGGAATATTGTATTTTCTAATGATAGTGCCAAAAATATAGCTGTTCGTATGGAACGTCTGACTGGGCCATATCGTGGCGGCTCATTTCAATGGCAGTGGTCCAAGCAAAATTCTTTGACGGATGAACAAGTCCCTTTAGATGAAATTTTATGTATAGAAGAACCTGTGTTCGCAAAAGCGGCTGGAAGTTATTGCCAAAAAATATTTAACGGTGCAAAAACTTCTTACCCTCACGAAAGAGTATATAGATTGCCTTAATTTATCCCCGTCTGTCTAATACGTAGTAACTGCCTTGGGTGTGTTGTTTGGCAAGACCCTTAAGTTCCGCTCCGATGTGGCTCACGCGCGCAAACGATTCTAACGGGCGTTTGGTGTTATGCACAATGCCGATACCGATAGCCAAAAAGTTGAATTTTTCGGCTTCTCCTTTGCGGTTATGCCCTAACATAAAACCTTGTTGGCGGTCTTCTTCGTTATAAAACGATGGGGCGACTTCATCAATGCGGCGGGTAATTTCTTGGGCAATTTTTTCCGCATATTCAAAGGCGCATACGATAATAAAATCATCCCCGCCGATATGCCCTACAAAAGCATTGGGATCTTGTTTGGCGGCTTGTACTAAAATATCAGCCGTTGTTTTTAACACGCGGTCGCCCGCTTCAAAACCGTATTTATCGTTAAACGATTTGAAATTATTTAAATCGCAATACAGCACCGCAAACGTTTTTCCGCTGGCAATTTCGTTTTCCACGCGGGCTTGTATGGACGGATTTCCCGGCAAGCGTGTAAGCGGGTTGCAGTCCATTTTTTGTTTGTTACGTTTAAGCAGTAACCGCACGCGCGCAACGATTTCGTCTTCGTCGGCGGGTTTGGTTAAATAATCGTCAATGTCCATACCGAGCCCTTCTAATTTGGTGTTTTTTTCGGTATTGGCGGTAAAGATGATAATAGGTGTATGCAAATAACCGGTGCGGCTGCGGACTTCCTGCACCACTTCAAACCCGTTCTTTTTGGGCATTTCATAATCCAAAATCAATAAATCGGGGTTTTCTTTGTATGTTTTTTCAAGGGCTTCTTGTCCGTCTTCGGCTTCAATGACGGTAAATCCGGCATTAGTTAAAATTTCGGATACTAAAAAGCGAATAGCGTGTGAATCGTCGGCCAGTAAAATTTTTGCATTTTCCATAGTGCTTTTATTGTAACATTTTCCGCTTACGGTTTGTAAATAAATGAAAGTAAATTTTGGCGAACGTGGTCGCGCCGCCACGAAAAGAAATTTTTTTCATCACCGCAAGTGCAATAATAGGGCGTTTTAATGTCATTGGGCGACAGGCCCGCTTCTTGCAACTGACTAATAATTTCTAAATTCAAATTGACAAAAATTTTTCCGTTTTTGCGGTGCAAACTGGTGGGGGAAAATTGCGCGGCTACATCTTCTTGCACTTCAAAACAACATACTTGAATATGCGGTCCGATCCACCCGAAAATTTTGCCGCAAAGTCCTGTTTGTTTAAGCGCTTGCGCTGTTTTGAACGGTAATTTTTTTACTACGCTTCGCCACCCGCAATGGGCCAATGCAAAGGCTTTGCCTTGTTCGTCAAATAAAAATAGCGGAGCGCAATCGGCAGTTTGAATAGCCGCCCCCCAACCGGAAACGGTAAGCAGCCACGCATCGGCATCTGCTTCGGGCGCATTTACCAAACGGGTGGCCTCTTGTTCGCTTGTGATAGAAATAAGCGTGTCGCTATGAATTTGATGAAAGTGTAAAATCTTTTCGGAAGGGATAGATAAATCAGTATAAACGGCATTTTGCCGGGAGATATCGCGCATATCGCCGCGGTGACGAGAGAGCGTTCCGCCAATTAAACCTGCCGATAGTAAACGGTTGTCGGTATATATGGTCATGCGTTTAATTTTTTTAAGCGGACCGTGCCGATGTCATCTGCTAGCAAACAGGAAGCCAAACGTTTGAACCGGGCGGGGTCATCACTGGCATAAACAGTCAGTTTGCCGCGCCCTGTGGTGGCTTGTTGGTGATGCGTGTATAAAAATTCTTGTGCGGCTTGCGCCAATGTTTCGGCTGAATCTACCAACTGTACTTTGGGGCCGAGAATATCCGCAATCACTTTTTTAAGTACCGGATAGTGCGTACAACCTAAAATGACGGTATCGCATCGGTGGCGGATAACAGGGGCTAAATATGTTTGCGCCACTAACCGGGTAGCGGGAGTGTTAGCCCAATTTTCTTCCACCAGCGGAACAAATAAAGCACAGGCTTGTTGGATAATGTTTGTACGGGGGCGGTATTTCAAAATGGCTTTAGGGTAAGCCTCGCTCTTAACGGTGGCTTCCGTTCCCAAAACGGCTACTTTGCCGTTGCGGGTAGTTTGGGCGGCTTTTAACGCACCCGGTTCCAATACGCCAAGTACCGGCACGTGGCATTGTTTGCGCAGTTGCGTAAGTGCCAATGCCGAGGCGGTATTACACGCCACAATAATCAGTTTAACGCCTTGCTCTTCTAAAAAACGGGCAATGTCTAACGAAAAACGGGTAACAGTTTGTTTGGATTTAGAGCCGTAAGGTACGTTGGCACTGTCCCCGAAATAAATTAAATCTTCGTGCGGCAACGTGTGGCGCACCGCCTGTAAAATCGTTAATCCGCCCAGGCCGGAGTCAAAAATTCCAATGGCTTGTTTCTTCATGCTTATATTATATGAATTATTTACCGGACTTGCTGACGAAAAAAATATCCGATAAGCGGTAATTTTGTGCTAGAATATCTATATGCAAGGGAAAAAACTCCTTTTAGCGTGCTGTTTGCTCAGTGTAAGCGCGGGCTTGTTTGCTGCGCCGCGTGTCGCTGTGTCTACTGCGCCGGCTTCTGCGCCGCTATTAATTGGGGGGAGTTTTTCTTCTAACGATAATATAATTTCCACGCCGGTGTTTGATCAAGAAGCACGCGATGAAGAAATCGCTTCCTTAAATCAACAATTACGCGAAAAAAAATTTACGGAAGTTATTAGCCGTATCAATGAACTAACGAATCAAAATTTTTTGGATAACCGTTTTTATTTGCTCTTGGCGATTGCTTATGACGGACTCGGCAAGTATGATGATGTCATTTATTCCGCCGGACAAGCCATTGCCGTTGCCCCGCAAGACGCTCGTGCGTATATCTTGCGCGCGGGGGCGTATTTCCAACAAGGCAAATATGAACGTTGCCAAATCGATTTGGATATTGCACAAAAATTAAAACCCAATTCCAAACTCGCCCAAAAATTACGCGACCAACTGAATGCAAAACTCTTTTTAGCGTCACCGAAAAAAGAAGAAAAAGCCCCGGCGCAACGTTCTTCCGCGTCGTTGTGGATTGTGCTTTATTTCTTGGCGGTAATCGTAGCCATTTTGTTGTATGTGTATTGGCGGTATGAAGATGTTTTCCGCAAACCGAAAAATGCGTTTTCTCGCCGGGAAGTGGAAGTGAAAGAGCAGTACGATTTTATCCGTCAAATCGGTGAAGGCGGCATGGGAAAAGTGTACGAGGCGTACGATAAAGCCCTGAAACGTAAAGTGGCTATTAAGCGTGTCCGACCGGAACTGGTACGCAGCGCTTATGTGCGTGAACAATTTTTGGCCGAAGCACGAATGGTGGCGTTGTTGCGTCACCCTTGTATTGTGGAAATTTATACGGTTATTGAGTCGGAAAGTTCCCTCTATTTAGTGTTTGAATATGTGGACGGACAAACGTTAGAAACCCGGTTAGATATTGACGGACGGTTGCCGTTTTCGGCGGTTAAGCAAATTTTTGAATATGTCTGCCGCGGGTTGCATTATGCCCACTCGCAAGACATTGTGCATTGTGACTTGAAACCCGGTAACATTATGATTTACGGCGACAACAAAGCCAAGGTCATGGATTTCGGGGTGGCCAAACGGGTGGTGGATCAAGAAACCGGCGCGCGGACAGTGGCCGGAACTCCTGCTTATATGGCCCCGGAACAACAACGCGGATTTATGCGCAAACAATCGGACGTTTATTCGCTCGCTATTTGTTTGTATGAAGCACTTGTCGGACAAGTGCCGTGGACGGTCAAAGGGTTTGATATCGCCCATAAAAAGATTGTACCGGCTTCTACACTGGCGCCGTTTGTGCCCAAAGAAGTGGATGCATTGTTGGAAGATGCCCTTAAAGAAGATCCCAAAGAACGTATCCAATCTATTGACGATTTTTGGAGCCGCTTAAAGGCCATTGAGCCAATGCAGGAAAATTTAGAACAGACGCATTACTAATTGCGTAATTAGGAAGATACTATGCTTAAAAAATATATTATCTCAGCCAAAAAATTACAAGAGACGGACAACGATAAAGCACAAGTGTATGTCTATACTAATCCGACGGCCGAAGAACAACGGTTTTTGGTGGATAATTACCAAATTGATGAGCATACGCTTTCTTCCGCATTAGACCCCGATGAACTCCCGCGTTTGGAGTTTGAGCCGGAACATATTGTAATGATTTACAAACGTCCTAAAAATTATTCCGGCAAAGACCAGTTGGAATTTAAGGTCGCTTCCGTAGGGATGTTTTTATTTGAAGACAAATTGATTGTTGTTCTGGCGGATGATATCCCGCTTTTTGTGGGTAAGCGGTTTTTAGCCGTTAATTCCATTAAAGAGATTTTTTTGAAACTTGTTTATAATGCAATTTCCCATTACGTGGAACACTTGCGTATTATTCATATGATTTCCGAAGAAATTGAAGATAAAATGACGGAATCAATGGATAATACTTATCTGCTCAATCTGTTTAGTTTGGAAAAAAGTTTGGTGTACTACGCCGAAGCCATTACATCAAACGGATTTGTGTTTGAGAAAATGCGTAACCTGTCAGCGCGTATCGGTTTTGAAGAACGCGATGAGGAAATGCTAGATGATATGATTGTGGAAAATATGCAATGCAAAACACAAGCCGATATCCACTCCAACATTTTAGCGCAACTCTTGGGTGCGCGTGCTTCTATTGTAAGTAATAATCTTAACTTGTTAATTAAAAAATTAAACGTCATTACCATTTGGATGATGGTGCCTACATTAGTCGTTAGTGCGTACGGTATGAACGTGGCACTCCCGCTGGCCGGCCATCCCGACGCATTTTGGATGCTGATGGGAATTTGTTTGATTTTGGTGTGGCTGGTAATGATCTATTGGCGCCACAAAAATTGGTAGTACTCGCCGGATGGGCGATTCCCGAAACAAAAAAATTGGCGCGGGTTTTGTTGTGATAATTTCTTCAATTTACGCAACCCTTTTGAAAAGGAGACCTTTTATGACAAAACATATGCAGAACTCTGCGAGTGGTTTTACGCTGATAGAATTATTAGTCGTTGTGCTTATTATCGGCATACTGGCGGCGGTAGCGTTGCCGCAGTATCAGGTAGCCGTAGCCAAAAGCCGTTTATCGGCTTTGATACCGATTGTGGACGGTTATAAAAAATCATTGGAACTTTATTATTTATCCAATGGTGGATACCCGGCAGATTCCGGGGAAGATTTGGGTTGGGTGATAGAGGCTCCTGCTAATTGTTCAGGTGCTTCTACTTCTTATGGAATCAGATGCCCCAATGGTGTCATATTTGATGTACTGGATTATGGAACGCCCAATATCTTTGGGGGAAATACAAATACAAAGAACGGATATCTCCGGTGGGCCGAAAATTCCGCTCATCCCAATGAAACGCGGTGTTTGGCATTAGCAACTGATAAGGTAGCCAATCAAGTATGTAAGAGTATGGGCGGACAGGAAATTACGGGAGAAACGTACCGTTGGGCTGCCGAACAATTGGGCGGAACGCTTAAGATATACAAACTTTAATAAAAAACCCCGGGGTAAAACCCGGGGTTTTTACAAATTATTTCAGCCGTTTTATAGCCGTCAGTAAATCATCGGTATCAAACGGTTTATATAATACACCGTCCGCCCCGCGTTTTTGGGCTTCTTCCAAAATACTGTTTTGTTGCATGCCGGTTACCATGAGTACATGTACTTTGGGATAGCGTCTTTTAAGTTCCGCTAAAATATCCAACCCATTTTCCGTTGGGAAAAACACATCCAGCAACACCACATCTACCGGATTTTTTTCCAGTTGGCTAAATAGTTCACTTGAATTTTCCGCTTCTATCAGGACGCGGTACCCGTCCGCTTCTAATACATTTTTAAGAGCGGCACGTAAAATTCCGGAATCATCTACTAGGGCTAAAGTCAGCATAGGTTATTTTAAAAAAGGTGCTGTTAATTTTTCGCCAAAGTCCAATAAGGCTTGTGTATCTTTTTTAGTGGTGCTTTCGGCATAAATACGCAACACCGGTTCGGTGCCGGACGGACGCAATAAAAGCCATTCGTCGTTATCAAATAAAATTTTAAGTCCGTCAAAAGTAAGCATTTCCGCCACTTTGTGCGTGCCGATTTTTTTGGGTACTTTGCGGCGAATTTTATCGGTAAATACTTCTTTGACAAGCGGTTTGTTAAGCACAATATCACGCCGTAAATATACCGACGCGCCGTACTCTTGTGCAATTTGCGCGCACAGTTCGCTGGCTTTTTTGCCGGTGGCTGTCATTACTTCTAAAAAGGCTAAGGCAACCAATAAACCGTCGCGATCCGGCAAACTGTTTTTCCAAGCAAAACCGCCCGATTCTTCTACGCCAAAGGCGATATCTTCCAACGCCATTAACTCAGCCACGTGTTTGAAACCGACACAGACTTCTTCAAATAACATTTCATATTTGCGGGCAATACGTTTGAGCAGATACCCCATAGAAACGGTTTGCACGATTTTCCCTTTTAGTTTTTTATGTTTAATGAAATAATCGCACAATACGGCGGCAATTAAACAAGGCGTTAAATAGGTGCCCTTTTCATCCACAAGTGCTACGCGGTCTCCGTCACCGTCAAAAGCAATACCTAATACTGCTTTTTTGGCAACAACGGTTTTTTTCAGTTCGCTTAAATTCTTCTCTACCGGTTCGGGTTGGCCTCCGCCAAAGGTGGTATCGTGTTCGGCGCGTAAAGCAATGACTTGTTTGTCCCCGAGGATTTTTTCCACATATCCGGCAGCCGCTCCGTACATATAATCTACGACTACTTTGCCTTTGAGCGTTTTAATCTTTTTCAAATTAACGCGTGAGGTAACATATTTCAAATAGACATCGGTTAAATCTTTTTGTGGGGCTTCTTGACCGTAAATAGCCAAGATGGAACTTTTATCAATCAGTTCTTCAATATCGCGGGTAACGCGCACGGACGCTGCTCCCCCGGCCAGTTTCACTTTAATACCATTATATTGGGCCGGGTTGTGGCTGGCCGTTACCATAATGCTAATCCAAAATTTGCTTAAACTTAAACAAGCCGCTAAGGGACTGGTAACCGGACGATCGGAAAGAGTAACGTCTAATTTGTTGGAGCGGAAAATGTGGGCGATTTCTTTGGCAAAAATATCGGACATAAAACGGCGGTCAAACCCAACAAAAATTTTAGGCGATTTGCCTTGTCCTTCCGCCGGAGCGTTTTCGTTGATGTAATCTGCAAGGGCTTGTGCGGTGCGGCGTACATTTTCAAATGTAAAATCCCACGCGATAATACCTCTCCAACCGTCTGTTCCAAACCGAATATCCGTTGCCATAAAATCTCCTTATTATATATTCCAATTTCCGCAGATAAAAGTGGAGGTGGGGGGATTCGCACCCCCGTCCGAACATCTTCTCCTCCCGGACGCTACAAGTTTAGTCTTGCTGATTTACTGCTAACTAAGCGCAAGACGGCACGTTAGCAGTTTGGTTCGTGTGTCTTATACCCGGCAAGACGAACCGCGCCTGCTGGGTAGCATTCCATGGTTTGACGGCGTTCCTTTCGCGCATGGAAAACACAAAAGGCGCCGTGGACTAAGCGTTAGCCCAGGCAACTTGATTGTTGTTGCTTATTTTTTTGGCCCTATTTTAGCCGGCCTGGCCAACCGGCACTTGCTCCCGAGTGGCAACAGATACCCGTCGAATCTATTACACCCCCGAAAATACGGAAATTGTCAAAGACCGCTTTTTTAGAACGGTATTATATTGTATCATTTTCTTATAACAATTTTTGATAATAAAGGCAACCTTATCATGCAATATACCAGCACTAAACCTACTACCTATTTAATAGACGGCTTAAATTTGGTACGAAGTTTTCTATATGAATTTGCCCGTACGGAAGAAGAAGTGACGGCTGATTTTTTAGATTTCTTAGAAGAAATTTCCCTTTGTGACCGTTATAATATGCATACCTATGAAGTCATTTTTGACGGTTCATTTCGCCCTATTGGGCCGCTTTACCGCGGGGGAGTGCATATTTCGTTTACGGAAGGAGATAGTGCCGACCAAATCATTTGTGAGCGGGCGGAATTTTTAGCCGGCACCGGGCAACGGGTGATTGCCGTTACCGATGACCGCGAATTGCAAAGCGCACTTAAAAGCGCGGGCGTGAAAAGTTTATTTTGCCGCAAGTTTTACAACTCGCTTAAACTGCCGGAAAAATAAGCCGATGATTGCATGGAGAATTTCAAAAATCTCTTGCACCCGTTACCTTATTTTTTGCTATAATAATTACAGAGGGCTGGTGGCGGAATGGCAGACGCGACAGACTTAAAATCTGTTGACCGCAAGGTCGTGGGGGTTCAAGTCCCCCCCTGCCCACTCTTTAAAATCTGCCATTCAAATCTATCCCACCGGCAGTAAACTCCTATGTTAGAAGATATCAAACGTACCTTGTCCAAAAGTTTTAGTTGGGTGTCTACCGTTTTGCCATTAGGGCTTAAATTGTTCGGGCTGGGAGCCATCTTGGCCTTTTGCAGTTTGTTATTGCACTGGAACACGTTATGCGTTATCTTTTTGGTAGCGGCTTGTTTTTGTGCGTATTTCTTTCGCGATCCAAACCGCAATACTGTTTTTGCCGACGACGAAATTGCTTGCCCGGCTGACGGAACGGTGCTTTCTATTAAAACCGAAGATGATCCCAATTCGGTAGTGGTACGCATTTTCCTTTCTATTTTTGACGTACACGTCCAACGTTCTACTCTCCACGGAAAAATCGGTGAAATTTTTTATAATAAAGGGACCTTTTTATTTGCCGACCATCCGGATGCTAACAAAAACGAACGCAATTTAATTCAGATTTTCAAAGACGGTCAGCCGGAAAATTTTGCCCACGTGGAACAAATTACCGGTGCGATTGCACGCCGTATTGAATGTTGGCGCCATACCGGGCAAGAAGTAAAAATCGGTGAACGGGTCGGGCTTGTGCGCTTTGGCTCGCAAGTAGCGGTCTATTTGCCGAAAAACAAAGTGCGCGTTGTAGTAAAAGAAGGACAAAAAGTGCAAGGCGGCATTACCGTTCTTGCGTTATGGAAATAAACTATGGCAGACGAAAAAAAAGAAACTAAAGTTGTAGAAAAATTGAAACATACCGGCGCGGTAACGGTACCGTCGCTTTTCACGCTGGGTAATTTGGCGTGTGGGTTTTTCTCTATTTTAGCGGCCGCTAAGGGCAGTTACGCAAATGCCGGGTGGCTGATTTTATTTGCGATGATCTTTGATATGTTTGACGGGCGCATGGCGCGTTTGTTAGGTACAGAAAGCAATTTCGGTATTGAAATGGATTCGCTGGCTGATGCTGTTTCGTTCTGCACCGCCCCGGCGATGCTTATGTACTTTTTTGTACTTCATACGCAACCCACTTGGGGGGCCCCGATTGCCTGTGTGTATGCCTGTTTCGGCGTATTACGCCTAGCCAAATTTAATTCAATGGCGTATGCGGGCGAAAGTTCTAAAAAATACTTCTGCGGGTTGCCTACTCCGGCGGCGGCGGGTATTTTAGCGTCGTTTGCTATTTCGTACAGTATTATGGAAGGCAATGCCGGCGGACGTAATATTCAACTTTTAACGATGTATTTACCTCATCTGTATAACTTCGTCTGGTTTGCGATGTTGGTATTGTCGCTCTTGATGGTATCTAATGTGCCGTATGCCGCATTTAAGGCTAAACGCGAAAAAGCCCACAGCCCGTGGTTTTTATTGTTTGTGGTGTTTTTGGTAGTTATGACGATTAAATTCCCGCAAGACGTGGTATTTATTGTATTTTCACTGTATGTGATTTTGGGATTGTTAGCCGTCTTGTGGCGAGCATTTAGAAAGATTAAATAACGGCGGAAATTCACTTTTATAAGCAGGAACGCGGGCACAACGAATCGTTGTGCCCGCGTCTATTTATTCCCGGTATTTCTATGTAGAGAAGTTGTGCGCAGCAGGGCCGTTCTTATTCAATGGGCGGCTGGCAAAACAGAAAAGAGCCGTCTAATCATGACGGCTCTTGGTGTGTCGGTAACAGAGAAAAACTTGTTACAATTTCATCCACTTAAATTCAAAAAAGACTAATGCTCCAAATAATATCACCGGCCCCCAACCCGCTAAAAACGGATTCAAATATCCGTTCTCGCCTATGGACGTGAAAAACTTAATCATCCCCCAGAACGAAAACGCAATCACCATAGAGGCAATAATATTCAAAATTTTACTCTTGCGCCGCGTGCTAATGGCAAACGGCATACCTAAAAGGCACATCACCAGCGTGGCAAATGGGGTGGCCAGTTTGCTTTGCCGCAGTGTTTCGGCTGAATACGAGGCTATACCGGTGCGCTTATGAAAATTGATACGTTTTGTCAGCCCGCGCACGCCCATAATTTCTTCCGACACGCGCCCGATGGACATTTGGTCCGGGCGGATATCCAGCGGCGAAACGCGTGATTCAAACGGTTCGTCTTGGGTATCGGTTTTATCGGTAAAAACGCGGTTGGTGCCGTTGTGAAAAACCCATTGTCCGGCTGCTTTATCCCATACCATTTCTTGGGCGGTAGTTTGCTCGGCAATATCCCAATCGTCATCGTAAGTATCTAACGATACTTGAGTCATGGTGCCGGTGCTTAAATCTACCAATTTGGCATAGAGCATTTGTTGGGGGGAAATTTTAATCAAAACATCGCTTTCCAAATACTGGTTATAGCCGGGGTGCGGTTTAATGCGGGTATAATACACATAATTGGCTTTGACGTTAATGGGCGGAACGATAAATTCTTGTAACAACATCGTCCCCGCACAGACAATTAAAATACACGCAATGACCGGTTTGAACAAATCCCGCGGGGCAAAACCGCCCGCTACGCAGGCTGTCCATTCGCCATTCGCTACCATTTCGGAAATAACGGAAATCGCCCCTAACAAACAAGCCACCGGCATAATTGTTGCCAGCCAGTTAGGAAAAGTCAGAAAGGCATACGTCATGACGTCGCCCAACGTCGTAACGCCGTTACCCAAGTTCTTCATTTTCTCAAACATATCGCCCAATACTACAAGCGCGGCAAAAATGCCCATGGCAAAGAAGAACGGCCCCCAAAATTTGGCGGCAATATAACGAAATAACCGTTTGGGGCGGCCTACATATTGAGTCGTTTTTTCCATAAATAATATCCAACAATAATACCCACTACCACCGGTAACCAGGGCCCGGGATAAGATAATAATGCATATTTTTTACCGAGTGAAAGCCCTAATGTCATCAGTAAATAAAACGAGAAAATAATGGCTACACTCAGTGCCATCCCCACCCCTTTATTGGTACGTTTCCCCAGCGAAAACCCAATCGGGCAACTAACTAGCAGTAAAATCAGTGGCGATACCGCGAGCACATTACGCATACTGATGGCACTTCTGAATTCGTTTTTAAGCGTTTGGGTAAGCGGGTCATTACGTAAATGGCGTAATAATTTGGTAGTGGTCATTTCGCCTACGCGTAGGCGCCGTTCGTTGGTTTTAGTGAGTGAAATGCTCATGGTGTAATCGTCAAAGTTGGCGGCAATCATAGAGGAAGGATCTTTGCTATCCACGCGTTGCATTTGCCCGTCTTTGAGTTGCAACCCGATAGCCGTATCGGTCAGTACAATGTGCCCGGTGGAAGCATTGACTTTGGTGCTCATGGCTCCGGAATCTTTTTTGTTCACCAAGTGAATTTGGCTGGCGGTGTTCGTTTGTTTGTTCAGATCTTCCACATACAAATCCCAATCGCCTAAATTGATAAATGTTTTCGGCTCCAGCGTTACTTTGGTAATTTTGCTGTATGCTTCTTCGCGCAAATTGATAAATTGTTTATAACTGCGGGGGGTAAGCCAGTTGCCCAAGATAATAAGTATCACGGAAAGTACAAGGGCGCATACTAGTAACGGTTTGACCATTTCTTTGAAGGAAAACCCGGCGGCGCGCAACGCAATCAATTCGCCCTGTTCGCTCATGTTGGTTAAGGTCAGCAAGACCGCAATTTGAAATGCCATCGGGGCACTTAAACAAAACACATCGGGCAAAATGTTTAGTAGCGATGATAAAATCCATCCCAAACTTGTACCGTATGTCATCGCCATATCCAACACGCGCAGAAAGTAATTCATAAAAATTACAAACGTAAGCACGCTGACTACGCCTGCAAAAAACGTGAGTAGGCTTTTGGCAATATAGCGGTTAAATATAGAAACGGACATATTGCTATTTTAACAAATATCCGATGGGCCGGAAAAGCCCGAACGCGGGTAATGCGCGCGTGCGTGCGCGAAATGTGATAAAATGAAAAAATGAGGTATTTTTCCGTTTTATGAAAATACTGCGGTTGTTTGTCGCTTGGCTGATAACTGTCCAACTGGTGGCAAGTCCGCTTGTGTCTTATGCACAAACGTTGCCTTACAGTTTGGTGGATAAAGACCAATATGCGATTTTTGAAGAAGAACAAGCCGCTAAACAAGAAGCCGCCTTGGCGTTGGAAGACCAGCCGGACGACGCGGCTTTGTTGCACTATTCCGACACTTTTTGGCGGCAAGCCGTTACCTCGGTAGAAGGAGCCTATGAGTTGGATAAAGCCCCCGAGCCAATCCCGGATTTGACCTTGCTAAACCCCACCTTGTCTTTGCCTTTGTATGGTACGAGTATCGCCTTGACGGGGCGGTATGTGCTGGGGCTTAAAATGGCCGCTAAAAAATACAAAGAACCTTCCAAAAGCGCCAGCACCACCAACACCAACCAACGCAACGTGGAAATGAACCAAGAAATGCAATTAAAAATGCAAGGTAAAATCATGGACCGCGTGTTTGTGGATATTGACTATGACGATCAGCGCGAACAGGATAAAACCCTCTCGGTGGCCTACCGCGGCAAACCGGGCGAATTTGTACAACTAGCCGAATTTGGTGATATTGATTTGGCGTTGCCGCAGACCGATTTAATCGCCTATCAAAAACAATTGTTCGGTGCCAAAATGCACTTGCAACACAAAAACGCCAATCTCTATTTAATCGGTTCTCAAACTAAAGGGACGAGCAAACAAAAGCAATTTGTCGGCTCGCGGGTGTCCGAAATCGTATCGCTGAAAGATATCGATTATCTGCGCCGTACGTATTACGATTTAACTTTCGGCGGAAACATTCACGGGGATGTCCAACTGCAACCGGATGCGTATGATGATTGGCGCACCCCCGGACATGTGCAAAACATTTCCCCCGGTACTGAAGAAATTTACTTGAATAGCAATACGACTTCGCAAACTTTTGTGCCGGTGGAAAAAACCGCTACCGATTATTTGGGTACGTTGACTTATACCGCACAATGGGAGTTGTTAACACGCGGGGTGGACTATACGGTAGATTATGCCCGCGGTATCATTACTTTTAAACGTTCCATTACGGCCCAAAGTGTAATCGCCGTAGATTACCGCAATACACAGGGCCGCGCTTTAAGCGAATTCGGGACTACTCCCAATACGATTAAACTTATCAAAACCGAGAACGATAAACCTTGGGAAAATACGGCTACCGAAACGGCTAATAAGTTGGAAATGAAAACCTATTACCGTATCGGCGCGCAAAACATCACGCAAGACAACGGAAAAGGTAATTTCGCCCTTGTATTATTGGATGCAAACGGGCAAACCGTCGGGCCGTCGGCCACGCCGTCGCAAGTATATCCTACCACGATTACCATGGATTTTGATAAAGGTATTTTTGAGTTGGATAGCCGTATGTCTGATGACCCCGGCTTATATAATACTACTCCGACTTCGTCTAAAAACCGCACTTTCAAGGTGCAATACGAATCTACCGTTAAAACCTATTTTATTGAGTCGGATATTGTGGTGCAATCCGAACGTGTTACTCTAAACGGACGCCCGTTGGCGCGTAATAACGATTATTATATTGATTATACATCCGGTTTTATTACCTTTTACAAAGGCGATGAAATTACCGAAAATTCCGTTATTGATATTACCTACGATACCCTGACCGGCACGAGTTCCAACAATTCCGTTTTAGGCGGGCGGCTTGATTATAAATTGTTTGACAAAATTATTATGGGTGCCACCATGATTAAAGAGGGGGGAGAAAAACCGTCTACGGTTCCGCAAGTAGGGGCTTACAATAAAGAGTTGCTTGTATATGGGGCGGATATCAAAGGGCGCGATATTAAATTAGGAGAAAAAGTGAATGTAGATTTCAGCGCCGAAGGTGCCCGTAGCCAGAAAAAGCAAAATATGTTTGGTTACGCCATGGTGGATAGTATGAACGATACGAGCGAACAAGTGGGCGGCTCTATGATTTTCAAAGATTGGGTAATTGCCGCTAACCCCGATCCTTCTTTTAATGCCCGCGGTTTGACTAACTTTTTAGATGCTATCCGTTGGGATACACAAGATTTGCCCGCGTTGGAAATTAACCCGCATGCCATCGCTTCTACCAACGATAAACAACAAGTATTGGTTTTAAATTACGATTTTACCAAAGGTATAGATTTTGACGGACGCGATGAAGTTTCTATTGTATATCCCTTAAGCCAAAGCGGGATAGATTTATCCTCTAAAACCTCATTTGAATTGACCATTTTGGGGGAGGCAGGCGGTCCGGACGTGAACTTTACTTTCGGTAATATCTCCGAATATTCCGATAACGCTTCCGGCATGACAACCCAATGCGGAGCAGGCGTGCCCAAGACGGAAGATATTTATTGCCGCAATACGTTAGCCCCCAACGAAGATATCGGTTGGCTCTATACCAATCCCGACGGCACCGAACAACGGTATAATCCGTTTGTAAATAATCTATACAACCCCGAAGCACAACCCAACGGGCGTATTGATACGCAAGATTTAAACGGCAACGGGAAATTTGAAGAAGATGATGCCTTGGCATTATGGAACGGCGAAGGAAACTTCGGGTTTGCCGGTCGGGCGATTACGTTTGATCCCGCTCAGGGGGCCCCCGGTCAAAATACGACCTGGCAAACCTATTCAATGCCTTTTACTATGACGGATAAAACCCAGTGGACGGCCGTACGCCATTTGCGTATTACGCTTAAAAAAGGGGCGAACTTAAAAGGACAAATCAAAATTGCTACGGTCGGTCTTACCGGAACGGCTTGGAACACGACGGCTGAAACGTCGGAATTTTCCGTCTCCGGTATTAACAATGTAGATAACATTACCTATGAACCGATTTTCAGTTCTCCCGGTGACGGGCAGGAAGTGTTTAATTATTTATACGGCTCCATACAAAATTACCGCAGTACGTTAGATTCGGCCAATGTGTTGGACCAAGCCTTGCGGCTTAAATTTAATACAACCGGATGGAGCAGCGTAACCGACGATTCGGACCCGGCCATTGCGGTGCTGACCGGCGAACATTATGCTAACCGCAACTTTAAGAGTATGGATTTTTCACAACACCGCGAATTTCGTTTCTTACTGCACAGTAAAGCGGCTAATACGGGGGCGGAATTTTTCTTAAAAGTCGGTACGCAAAATAATTACGATAAGATTGTTGTGCCGTTAGATTTTACGGGTTGGCGGTTAATTTCCGTCAAAATGGTAGATAAAAACGGTGACGGAATCCCCGATTCTTTTGTGGATGTGTCCGCCCCGAATTATGGAGTGAAAATTTTTAATTATCGGGCTCCCGGCGGTTTGCTCAATTTCCGCGAAGTCAGTTTAATTTTAGCCGGTGTGCAAAAGCCGACCGGTTCCGGTACCGACGTAACGGACGGGGAAGTGTGGTTGAATGTGATTCACTTGGCAGATGCCATTACGCTCACCGGTGAAGCATATAAAGGCGATTTGACCATGAACTGGGACGGCTGGGGAAGTGTCGGAGCGAAATATAAGCATCAAGACAGTAACTTTGAAACACCGCTCTCGGTTGCCAAAAATCAAGAAACGACCGAAGAAGAATATTTTGTCAAAGTTAACCGCATTAAAGAATTTCCGATGAGCGCCACATTACTGCGCAGTACCGTTACAACGCCGCTTATCACGGATACGACTGACTATAACACCATTTCTTTATTAGATAAAGGTAAGGTGGAGCGGCAAAATGCCGTAGTGCGCGGCGATTTTATAAAGGATAAATTCCCTCGTATTGGTGTGGAATATACACAAGACCAAACCGATTACCAACTTTTGCAACGTCAAGATGATGCCCGTACGTATGGGGCCACGTTGAGCCATTCCGTCGGGGTATTCAAAAACATTTCGGCCGGATATCATATTACAGATTCGTCCATAGATTATGCACGAGTGCGGCATGCAGAGTCCGTTACTTATTATAATACCGACGAAAATACCCAAAAAATGAATGTTAAATTTACCTATCAACCCACGAACAATTTTAATTTTACTCCGTCGTACAATTTGCGT
The DNA here is from genome assembly GCF_902757105.1 of Candidatus Avelusimicrobium luingense. Taxonomy (NCBI): domain Bacteria; kingdom Pseudomonadati; phylum Elusimicrobiota; class Elusimicrobia; order Elusimicrobiales; family Elusimicrobiaceae; genus Candidatus Avelusimicrobium; species Candidatus Avelusimicrobium luingense. Next base: position 182,065 of record NZ_CACVTK010000002.1, on the reverse strand, counting down.
AAAAGTACCGAAGACCGCACCCGCTACGAAACTACGGGCGACACCCAACTGCACTATCCCAAAGCCTTAACCCAGCGTACCGGTTTTAACAGTACGTGGAAAATCGCCAAGTGGTTGGCCCCGTCGGCCAGTTATAATATCAGCACGGTGGAAAACAACAATTTGTCCGCCAAAACATTAACGGCTTCCGGCTCATCGGTCTCGGTGGGGGTGGGCGAAGTCAAGACAATTACCCGTAATGCGGACGGTGGTTTATCGTTAACCCTTAACGGGAGTGATTTGTTGCCGAATAATAAACTGTTAAGTACGTTTGTTATTTCGTCGGGATACCGCATCCAGGACGCGGATGCTTGGAGCGATGTGGACAGCGGGTTTGATTCGCGCAAAGAGTTATGGATTCGCAGTTCGCTTAATGATGTGGGGCGTTACGGGTACCGTAAAAATATGACCTTGCGTGATACCTTTACATCTACCCAGCGGTGGAATCCGCTTTCTCGGTATGAATTATCCGGCGTGCTCGCCCCGCTGCAAACGATTTCCATTATCAATAACTTTAGTAAGACGTTACAGAAAAATGACCAAACCGGCACGCTCTATAATTCTACCAGTATGACGCTGCCCGATTTAACATTCTCTATTTCCGATTTGGAAAAATTCGTTTTTGCCCAACATTGGGTTTCTAACAGTAACTTGAAATTATCGTACAGTTTGGTAGAACAAACCAATACAGGTACCGATACGCAAGATACTTGCCAATACGGGGCGGATTTGCGGTTTATGTTGTGGAATTATTTAGATACGGTGCTCAATGCACAATATAAATCTTCAGATAAAGATGATTTACGTACCAACATAAGTTTAGAGCGTGTGCGCGAGAAAAATTTATCGGCCCAAACTTCTTTTTACATTAAGTCTTTACGTGTCACTCCTAAAATTACGCATACCTCTTTTGAAAAATGGCTGGTACAAGGCAAAATCAGCCAAAGCACGCAAGAGACTATCCCGAGTTTGAATTTGCGGTGGGATTTCAATTTGCCTCATGGGTTGAAGTTGCCGTTTATCAACCGTATTTACTCGGCCACGAACCGTATTATTTGGAACACCAATATCAGTTACACCGATAAACGTTCCGCCGTGGAAGTATTGGATAACTACAAAAAATACGATTTAACCACTTCATTAGATTATGAATTTTCTCAAAACTTACGTTTTACGTTTGGCGGCGGCGTTACGATGTTGGAGCACGCATACGTCAAAACGGAAGATTATATTTCCTATAATGTAGCCGCTAATATGACAGTACAATTTTAGTATGAACGGTTTTTTCGTTAACTTTTCTCGTCTTTTTCTGCATGTTCTTTTCCCGCGGACTTGCGCTTGTTGCGGGTGCGATTTGTCGTGGAACTGCGAAACCTATTTATGCCCTGCCTGCTCCCAAACGCTGGTCCGTCCCGGTCCGCTGATCTGTTTGCGTTGCGGCGTTAATTTGCCGTCGGGCGGAGCACATTGCTTTGCTTGCCGGGGCAGTAAAGCCAAACAGTATAAATGCAAACTCATCCGCTCCGCGTGGATATTTAATGCTTCTTCGCGGGCGCTTGTCCATGGGCTTAAGTATAACGGAGCCGATTATTTTGCTAAAACAATGGGAACACAAATGGCTCAAAACTTCGCGCATTATCCGGAATTATCCGCTGCACAACTTGTCATCCCCGTACCATTATTCAAGACTAAAAAGCGCAGACGCGGATATAATCAAAGTGAATTATTGGCCCGTTATTTTTCACAACAGACAGGTTTGCCACTGGCGACTCATCTGCTTGTGCGCTTGCGCGATACGGTTAGCCAAACCCGATTGGGGCGTAAAGCGCGGTTGTCTAATATGACAAACGCGTTTTCGTGCCCTTATCCGTCACAGATTAAGGGGAAAGTAATTTTGCTGATTGATGATGTGGCCACAACAGGGGCCACGTTGGAAGGTTGTGCAATAGCCTTACGGCAAGCCGGGGCTAAACGGGTGATGGCTTATACCTATGCGCGGGAAAATTAACGTTTTTGCAGTTGGGGTGGCGGATCCAATAGGTTGTTGCCGCGAAAACTAAAATGTGAACCTTGGGCCATAATAAAATGTTCCCATAAAATAATATTGAATAATTTTGCGGCCTTTTCCAGTTGTTTGGTCCACGTGATATCTTCAGTTGACGGTGTCGGGTTTCCCGACGGATGATTATGCACGATTATAATTCCGGAGGCTTTTTCTTTTAAGGCTTCTTCAATAATTTGGCGGGGCTCAACGGTAATTTTTGTGATGGAGCCTATGGCCATAATGCGCGAGCGTAATACCGTGCAACGTGCGGATAGAAAAATGACTTCCAATAATTCTTCTTTTTTACCGGATAAGGAAGTATGACAATAATCTAAAATATTTTGTGGGGAAGTCAGTTTAATCTGTTTGGGTATCCGTGCACGCATATAGCGTTTTATCGTTTCGTGTATCAGTTTTAAGAAATGTGCGGTTTTCGGGCCGACTCCGGGCGTATCTAATAAAGAGGTTTCATCGGCATCTAATACATGGGTTATAGAGCCGAAACGGTTTAACAAATCCCATGCAATCGGTTTTGTATCTTTGCGGGCAATCACACAGGTGAGTAGCAACTCTAAAATTTCGTGATCTAAAAATGAATCAAACCCGCTGTTATCAATGCGTGCATGCAAACGTCGGCGATGCCCGGTGTGGGAAGGGGATTTACTTGTCGTCATATATTCTTTTTTTATTATACTGTTTTTAATGCTACAATGGTAATAGAGTTAAGACTGTTTCCAAGGGGGCAACATGAAATCTGTGGTTGTAATCGGGGGTGGCCCGGCCGGTTATCCGGCGGCACTCAAAGCCGCATCGTTAGGAGCAAAGGTAACCTTAATTGAAAAAGATAAACTAGGCGGAGTATGCTTAAATTGCGGGTGCATACCGTCTAAATCGTTTTTGGACGGAGCCCACCGCTTTCAAACGGCTTTTTCGGCTGCCGCACTGTGTACAACGGATGGCTTACAACACGCGCAGGCGTTGTTTAATACGCGTGATTTCTCCCAATTAAAAACCCGCCAACGGGCCGCCACGCAAAAACTTGCGCAAGGTATTTCTTTCCTACTTAAAAAAGCCCAAGTAACGGTGATGAACGCAACGGCTTGTTTTATAGATGAGCATACGCTGTCGGTTTCCACCGCCGAAGGCGAAAAAACGATTTCTTTTGACGGTGCCATTATTGCCACGGGTTCTACCGCTTTTTATCCGGCTCCGTTAGATACGTTGCGCGGACAAATTTACGATAATTCCAATTTCTTTACCATGGAAAATTTGCCTAAATCTATGGCGGTGATCGGCGGTGGTGTCATCGGGTGTGAAATGGCCGATTTTTTACAAGCGTTTGGCGTGGAAGTCCATTTGATAGAATTGCAACCGCGGTTATTGCCGCAGGAAGATGAAAACATTTCGCGTGTACTTACCCAACAATTTACCAAACGCGGCATTCATTTGCACATGGGAACCAGCGTAACCGGTGCCGTAAAAACACAGGACGGCATAGAATTAACTTTATCCGATGGTGAAAAATTACAGGTGCCGCACGTATTAGCCGCTATCGGGCGCACGGTGGACACAAGCGAACTGCATTTAGAGCGTATCGGCGTAGAAGCCGCGCGAAAAGGGGTGCAAGTGAACCCGCAAACCTTGCAACTTAAACCGCATATTTATGCCGCGGGCGACGTAACGGGCCTTTTGCAATTAGCCCACGCGGCTACCCGGCAAGGCGAAGTGGCGGCCAGTAATTTATGCGGTGTGCCCGCGGTCTATCACAATGAACGTGTCCCGCGTGCTATTTATACAACGCCGGAGATTGCCTCTATCGGTCTTTCGCGCACGCAAGCACAAACGCAAGGTATTGAAATAAAAGCGCATAAATCGTTCTTTTTAGCCAACGGCCGTGCCGTTGCTCAAACGCAAACCGACGGATATGTGGAGTGGTTAAGCGACGCAAAAACCGGTCAACTTATCGGGGCATGTTCCGTGGGGACAAACGCTACGGAACTGATACATATTGCCGCCGTTGCGTTAGAGGCCGGACTAACCGTAGCGCAATTGCGCGAAGTAATATTTGCCCACCCTACCTTTGCCGAAACTTGGGGAGATGCTCTTAAATGAAAACCTTTTGTGTTGTTTTAGTCCGTCCACGTGACCCTAATAATATCGGGGCCGCCGCGCGGGCAATGGCCAATTTCGGTTTGTCCGATTTGCGCGTAGTAGATCCGTTTGCCGTTGCGTGGCGCGAAGCCGTCAGCGCGGTAGGCGCGGAAGATATTATGCAACACGCGGTGCAATATCAAACTTTGGACGAAGCCCTAGCCGATACTTCTTTTTCACTCGCGGCTACGGCACTACGCAACCGCCATTTGGAGCAGGAAATTGTAACACTGCCCGTCTTAAATACGCGTTTGGAAAAAGCACCGCAAGGTAAAATTGCGTTGGTGTTTGGAAACGAAAAAACAGGTTTGTCCGGTGATGATATTGAGCGGTGTGTGGCCGTTTTGAATATCCCTACCGTTTCCAAACAACCGTCTATCAATTTGGCACAAGCCGTTATTTTAACGTGTTACGAATTATCACGCCGAAGCGGTTTTGCGCCGCTGCGTCCGGTGGGGGAGTTCTCTCCGGAGGCGCCGACGGACGCGCAAAAAGAAATTTTAGTAGAAAAATTATATACCCTTTGCGAAAAGGCCAACTTGCGGCCCGATTTGACTACCGAACAACGCAAAGCCTTTTTGCGCCGGTTGGTGGGAAATTTGCCGCTTAACGAAGTGCAATTGTTTTTTGCTAAATCGCTGGCGGAACGTATCAGCCAACGCATGAAATGATAGGGTATAATGTCCAAAAGGAGAAAAATTATGCAACATAACAAATTAAGCAGTACAGGTGGTTTTACGTTAATAGAATTATTGGTGGTGGTTTTGATTATCGGTATTTTGGCCAGTGTGGCTCTGCCCAAATACGAAGCGGCGGTTATGCGCAGCCGTTATGCAACCTTAAAAGCCAACGTCAAGGCGCTAATGGAGGCAGAAGAAATTTACCACATGGCTAACGGAGAATATACCAACGATTTGGAAGCGTTATCGGTAGATTTAACAGGATGTACTTTATCGGCTAATAAAAGCACGTGTACCTATCCGTGGGGAAATTGCGGCGTAGATTTAGGGCCCAAACGTGTGCACTGTGAAGATACCAAAAATTTACAAAACGGGTATGCGCTCTATTGGGAACGGCCTGATTTGGGCACTGAAGTTTGCTGGTCGTTTTCTGCCACTAATTCCGATAAATACGGAAAACTTTGCCAAAAAGAAGGCGGTACGTTTGTCGTAAAAACTTCTTGTACTCATAACCCGTGTAACGTATTTAGAATTAGAGAGTAAAGAGTTTTTCCGTTTGTCCCCTTGCCGTATATTTTGTTAAAATATAAGAAGTTATAAGGGGGACACATGGACTTTAATATACTGGTTATCAATCCGGGTTCTACATCGGATGATATCGGTTATTACCGGAGCGAAAAGGCCGTCTTTGAAGTGACCGTTCGCTATTCCATGGCCGACTTGGAACCTTACGAAGGCAAAAACGTAACCGAACAATTACCCCTTCGCCGTAAAATCATTTTAGATTATCTGTTAGACCACCATGTTCCGCTGACTGAAATTGATGCCGTAATCGGGCGCGGTGGTTTTATTCGTTCCGTGCAAGGCGGTGTCTATGCCGTTAACGATAAAATGGTCAGCGATTTGGAAACCGGCAAATACGGCGGTATCCACCCCAGTAATTTAGGCGGTATTTTGGCACGTGATATTGCGCGCTATGCCAAATGCCCTTGCTTTGTCGCCAACCCGGTCGTTATTGACGAACTCCAGCCGCTTGCACGTTATTCAGGCATGCCAGACAATCCGCGTATTTCCATTTTTCACGCCTTAAGCCAAAAACGGGTGGCGCGTTTGATTGCCGATAAAATCGGCAAACCGTATGAGAAATTAAACTGCATTGTTTGTCATGGCGGTGGCGGAATTTCCATCGGAGCGCACCGCCAAGGGAAAGTCGTGGATGTTACCAACGGTTATGAAGGCGAAGGCCCCATGACGCCGCAACGAAGCGGCAGTGTGCCGGGGGCCAAACTGGTGCAGATGTGCTTTTCGGGCGAGTTGACCGAGCGCGAAATTCGCTTGAAACTGCGCGGTAAAGGCGGCCTGATTGCTTATACGGGCACATCGGACGTAAAGGAATTGGAAGAATTTATCCGAACCGGTAAAAAACGGCCCGGTTCCTTGATTGCTTGTTCACCCACCCAAGCCAAAGAAGCATTGGACGCGATGATTTACCAAATGGCTAAATATATCGGCGCGATGGCCGTTGTGTTAGAAGGGAAAATAGATTTTATTGCGCTTACGGGAGGACTGATGTACAGTAAATATATCCCGCAAGAAATCGGGCGGCAAGTGGGGTGGTTAGCCCCCTTGTATGTGTTTCCGGGCAGCGAAGAAAAAGACGCGTTGCGTGTGGCCGCTACCCGTGCGCTGAGCGACCCGAAAATCGTACAGCAATATACGTAATTTTAGTTTATAAATCAGTAAGGAGAAAAACTATGAAATTCAACAGTTTTGCGGATTTGATTGCCCAAGTTAAAGGCAAATCTAACCGTGTAGTAGTACCCGGGGCCAACAATCACGAAGCCCTTGAAGCCATTAAAATGGCTGACGAAAACGGACTCATCTCCCATGGTATTTTAATTGGGCCGATTAACGCCGTAAAAGAAATGGTCAAATCGGTGGGACTTGATGAAAGCAAGTTTGAATTTATTGATTGCGAAGATGTCCCCACGATGTGCAAATTGGCCGTTGACCAAATTTTAGCCGGCAAAGGCGACTTCTTAATCAAAGGGTTAGTAGATACCAAATACTACATGAAAGCCATTTTGAATAAAGAAGCCCACCTCGTTCCGGAAGGGGCTTTGTTATCCCACTTTGTGCTTTTCAGCACGCCGAAATACAAAAAACCGTTTGCCGTAACCGACTCTGCGGTTGTTATCGCGCCGACGTTAGAACAAAAAGTCAAAATTGTACAAAATGCCGTCAACACCATGCACAAACTCGGTGTGGAAACCCCGAAAGTCGCCTGCGTATGCCCGGTGGAAAAAGTCAATGAAAAAATCCCCAGCACCGTAGAAGCCGCCACTTTGGCGCAAATGAATGCCGAAGGCAAAATTAACGGTTGCGTAGTGGAAGGTCCGTACGATTTGTATATCTCGTTATCTGCCGAAAAAGCCGCTGAAAAAGGCATCAAAGATAAACAAGTTCCCGGTAATGCGGATATTTTAATGCTGCCCGATTTGGATGCGGCCAACCCGCTCTACAAAGCACTCGCGTTCTTTGGTGACCATATGGAAGCCGCCGCTGTGCTCGTCGGGCCGAAAATTCCGGTTATCTTGCCTTCTCGTGCCGATGACCCCAAAGTCAAACTCAACGCAATTGCTCTTTGCTCGTTCTTGAAAGATCAAAAATAAACCTGTCAGGGGCGGAATTTTCCGCCCCTTTTCTGCACGTATGAAAGAAAAATTTTTGACGTTTTTTACTACACACTATCGGCGGTATCACGATTTGATTTTTTATACACTCGTTTTAGCGGTGATAATCGTTTCTACGCTGGTCACTTTGCATATTACGCAGCAGAAAAATGCCCAAGCGCGAGAAAATATGCAAACGCGCGAAATCCCTCAGCAAGTTTTTACCGTCGGCGAAAAACCGATTTATGTAGCCTTGCAAGAAGCCGGGCTTTCCAAACAAGATGTCGCGCAAATTGTGGCCCAGTTAAGTAAACTCGTAGATACGCGCAAACTGCAAAGAAAAGATACGTATTCGCTTTCCGTAGAAAACGGACAATTTGTGATGTTGCTGCTTACGCAAGGTTTCAAGCGGTTCTTTGTGGCTAATGTAGACGGCGGACTTGTCGGCGGAGTGAGTGATGTGGAAATTAAAACCCGTATCAAAACGGCGGCGGGTGAAGTGAAAAATTCGCTGTTTAACTCTATGCTTTCGCAAGGATTAGAAGTGCCGCTGATTTTAGATTTTACGGATGCTTTCTCGTGGACAATTGATTTTAATACCGATACCCGCAACGGCGATAAATACACCGCCCTGTGGGAAGAAAATTATACGTCTACCGGCGAAATTACCAGCCAAGATTTATTGGCCGCTTCTTACACCGGCGCGGAAACAAAAACTACGACCTACGTTTTTTACTTTGAAGATGATTTTTACGATGAAACGGGTAAAGTCAGTAAAAAGATGTTCTTAAAATCGCCGATTAGTTTTCGCAATTACCGCATTTCATCACGCTTTTCTTATGGGCGTTTACATCCTATTTTGAAAATTCGCCGCCCGCATTTGGGTATTGATTACGCAGCCCCGGTGGGGACTCCCGTCCAAACAGTAGCCGACGGTACGGTACGCTTTGCCGGCTGGAAAGGGGGCTTTGGAAATTTTGTGGAAATTAAACACGCTAACGGTTATACCACCATGTACGGACACTTAAAAAGTTTCGGGAAAGGGGTCAAGGTTGGCGCAAAAGTAAAACAGGGCCAAACGGTCGGATATATCGGTAGCACGGGGCTTTCTACCGGGCCGCATTTGGATTTCCGCATAAAAGAAAAGGAAAAATTTGTTGATTTTCTTAAGATGAAAAACCGTAATTCGGCGGTGCGGGATATCCCGGCTGAAAAAAAACAAGAATTTAATGAGTTAAAAGTGTTATACTTAAAGGAATTAGAGGCAGCCGCCAAAAAAACGGCCGCCCCGGAGGCAACTCACCCATGAAACGTAAAAAAATCGCTCTGACCGGCGGCCCGAACAGCGGGAAAACGACGGCCTTATCTGTTTTGAAAGAAACATTCGGCCCGCAAGTAGAACTTGTGCGCGAAGCGGCAACGCTTGTGTTTAGCGGCGGTTTCCCGCGTACCGATAACAGCATCCCGCATATTGAAGCGGCCCAAAAAATTATCTTTTTTACTACCAAACAATTGGAAAGTCTGGCGGAAAAATCATCCGATGCTCCGCTTATTGTTTGCGACCGCGGCACCGTGGACGCTGCTGTGTATTGGCCCGGCGGAGTAGATGATTTTTTTGAGCAGATGGGAACGTCTTTAGAGGCCGAACTGGCCCGGTATGATGCGGTACTGCACTTGTCCCCGCCGACGAATCCTGCGTTTTATCAATCTACGCATGTTCGTACGGAAAGTTTAGACCAGGCCTTTGAAATTGACCGTAAAATTAAAGATATTTGGCAAAAGCATCCCAACCGTATGGTTATCGGTGGGACAGAACGCTTTTTAGAAAAAGCGGAAGCCATTAAAAATTTTGTAGAAAAAATTATAAAAGGATAATTATGAAAAAAATCGTTTTAACCGGCGGCCCCAGCGGCGGCAAAACAACGGCCCTTTCTATTTTGAAAGAGACGTTCGGTAACAAAATTGCACTTGTGCAAGAAGCGGCGACGCTTGTGTATAGTGGCGGTTTTCCCCGTAAAGATAACAGCCCGGTACATATTGAGCACGCTCAAAACATTATTTTCTATACCGTACACCAGTTAGAGCAACTGGCCGAGCGTACATCAGATGCTAAAGTCATGGTCTGTGACCGCGGCTCTATTGACGGAGCGGTATATTGGCCGTACGGGCCGGAAGATTTCTTCAAGGCCATGGGAACAACTTTAGAAAAAGAGTTGGCTCTTTATGACGGGGTAATTCACTTGTCGCCACCGCCTGAGAAAGATTTTTATCAGGCTACGAATGTCCGTACGGAAAACTTGCAACAAGCCTTTGAAATTGATGACAAAATTTTGAAGATCTGGGAAAAACATCCCAACCGCTTGGTTATTCCGCGTGAAAAACATTATTTTGAAAAAGCGGAAATTATTAAAAATTTTATAGAGCAGTTAATTTCTAAATAAATTTGAGGAGTCGTATGATTTGGAATCCGTTTAAGAAAAAACAAAACGCGGATAAGTCCGCGCCGCAAAAAAAGGAATCTATAGAGGAACGCATTGAACGGGAAATTGATGCCTTGCCGGCTATGCTTAAAGGCAAACTCAAAGATCCGCAAGTCAAAAAGCGTTTTATTGATATCGCCAAACGTATGGAACAAGATGGAGTGGACTTTAAGAGTATCCGCCAAATGAAAAAGTGGATGAAAACCCACGAAGCCGAACTGCGTGCCGAAGGCGGCGCACCGGTGCAAAAAGTGGAAACCGTCGTGCATGAAGGCCCACGTGTCGGACGTAATGACCCTTGTCCGTGCGGAAGCGGCAAAAAATATAAGAAATGCTGTGGTGCGGATAAATAAAAATCTATTGTTTTGAAAAACATCCCCTGCCAATTGGCGGGGGATGTTTCTTTTGTTATCCGGTAAGGCTTGCACATTTTGAGCGGGATTCTTATAATATAGATAGTCGGGTCGTCATCTTAAAAATAAGGAGAAAAACATGTGGTACGGAATTGGTTCCCTACGCTGCTTTGAACAGTACGCATTATTTGGTGTGCTTTTCATCGCTTTGTTAGGGTTATTGTATGCGTTATTCTTGCGCAAGCAAGTGATGAGTGAAGATAAAGGCACTCCGGAAATGATTAAAGTATGGAGCGCTATTGAAGAAGGCGCAAACGCCTATCTTAAACGGCAATTAAAAACAATTTTGCCGCTTATCGGATTATTAACTGTTTGTTTGTTCTTATCGGTGTATATCGTTCCTGTTTCGCAAGATTCTATGGAACGCTTTGCCGGATTATCTCCCGAAAAAGTAAAACTGATTGCCGCGTTTGGTCGTGCGGGTGCTTTTATTTTGGGGGCGGTATTTTCTCTGCTCGTAGGGCAACTGGGTATGCGTATTGCCGTAGATGCCAACGTGCGCGTGGCCGCTGCTTCTAAACGCAGTTTCGGCGATGCGCTCCGTATCGCGTACCGGGCCGGAACGGTAACCGGGATGCTCACCGACGGGCTCGGTTTGTTCGGCGGAACAATTATTTTTATTATTTTCGGTATTGCCGCGCCGGATGCGCTCTTAGGTTTCGGTTTTGGCGGAACGCTCCTCGCGCTCTTTATGCGTGTGGGTGGCGGTATCTATACCAAAGCCGCTGATGTAGGGGCGGACCTCGTCGGTAAAGTAGAGGCCGGTATTCCGGAAGATGACCCGCGCAACCCCGCTGTTGTAGCCGATCTGGTAGGTGATAACGTGGGTGATTGCGCCGGTATGGCAGCCGATATTTTTGAATCGTACGAAGTGACGATTGTGTCCGGCTTGATTTTGGGTATTGCGTTATGGCGCATTACCGGCCACCACGAATGGATTGTATATCCTTTGCTCGTGCGCGGTATCGGGGTGTTGTGCTCTATCATCGGTACATACGCGGTGAAAGATTCCAAACGCTCGGCCGGAAACGCGATGAAGGCTATTTTCAAAGGATACTCCATTTCCGCTGCCATTTCCGTGGCGATTTTCGGTGTGCTCGCTTATTTCTATATGGCCAATGTGCCCGGCGGTTGGTGGCGTCCGTTTGCGGCCACAACGATCGGTATTTTGCTGGCCATCTGCATTGACCGCTTAACCGAGTATTTTACCGGCACCGACGGAAAACCGGTTCAAGAAATCAAAAAAGCCACCGCAACGGGTTCGGCTACGACTATCTTGTCGGGTATTGCCGTCGGTTTTGAAAGTGCCGTGTGGACGACGCTTGTGATTGCGGCGTCTATTTTCTTATCCGTTGTTGTTTTCGGTACGATTGATGGTTTATCGCCTGTGGAGAAATTCAACTTCATTCTTTACGGCGTAGCCATGACCGGTATCGGTATGCTCACCTTGACCGGAAACAACGTGGCGATGGACTCGTTCGGGCCGATTGCCGACAATGCTAACGGTATCGGAGAAATGAGTTGGCACGGGCAAGAAGATGACGAAACAAAAAAAGCCCGCCAAATTATGGCCGACTTGGACGGTGTAGGTAATACAACCAAAGCCATTACCAAAGGGGTGGCCATCGGTTCGGCCGTCATTGCGGCGGTGTCACTCTTTGCGTCATATATGGTGGACGTCAGTAACGTACAACGTTTGTTAAATGATGCATGGGCCGCTAACGGTGTAGATAAAGCCTTGACGCTTTTATCCGAAGTGGGTATTGTGGTGTCCAACCCGGTGGTGTTTGTGGGTATGCTAATCGGTGGGGCGCTCCCTTGGTTGTTCTCGTCGTTTGCGATTAACGCGGTCAGCCGTGCTGCGGCGCTTATCGTGCAAGAAGTACGCCGCCAATTCAAAGGCGGAGTGCTGGAAGGTAAAGCCAAACCAGATTATACGCGCGCCGTTAATATTTCTACGATTGCCGCGCAAAAAGAACTCGTCATTTTGGCTTTACTCGGTATCGTGTCGCCGATTGTGGTAGGACTTGCGTTTGGCGTAGAAGCCTTGGGCGGTTTCTTGGCCGGAATTATCGTTTCCGGGCAACTCTTAGCCGTGTTTATGTCCAATGCGGGCGGCAGTTGGGATAACGCCAAAAAAGTGGTGGAAGACGAACCGTCCGATATTGCCGCTAACACCGGTAAAGGTTCCGAACGCCACAAAGCCAGTGTTGTGGGCGATACGGTAGGCGATCCCTTGAAAGATACCGCCGGTCCGGCTGTTAACCCGTTGATTAAAGTGGTAAATATGGTAGCGGTAATCGTTGCACCGATTATCGTGAATTACCACAACGATTATACGCCGCTGGGCAAATTCGGTTGGATGGTTGTGATTGCGCTACTGGCTGTGCTGAGTTGGGCAATTTTAACAAGCAAAAAACCGGCGCAAGACTTTACGCAAAAGTAAAGACTTCCCATGTTTGTTTTGCCCCCGCTCGGTAGAGCGGGGGCTTTTTTGACAAATGATTCTTTTTTGCTATGATATAGATATGATACTCGTATTGTCTCTTATTATTGCAGGCTGTGTCGTCGGATTAGTGGCTACAACGCGTTCCCGCAGCGCGCAACTGGCCCGTATCGCGCGCGGAAACGGTTGTGCGTTTGATAAACGTAAAACGTCGGTTACTACGCAACTGACGGCCGGACGTTTGGAGTTTTTTACGCAATTTTTTCATCAATACGATAATGTGTTCACTTGTTCGGATAATGTGGCATTTATCCGTTGGGCCGACGATACTATTTTTACGGATGATAACCCTAAAACAAAACCGATACCCATTACTATTTTTACGGCGGAACTTAAAAAACGGGAATTTCCTCTCTTAAAAGCCGCGCCGATTTCGTCGCCGTTTGCCGCGTCACAACAGGCGCTGATGAAAACAAATATCCCCGCCATAGATACCGTTTACCAAATGCATGCACCGTCGGCAGCTTCCTGCGTGGTGCTTACCCCTATGCTGATCGGTTTATTCAAAACGCAATCGCACATTTATTTGGAATTAAATGACAATGCCTTGGTGTACCATGAACATCGGTTGATCCCCGTGGAAGAAATAGAAGCATTCCGTTTCCGTGCTTTACAAATTTTAGGTGAATTGGAAAAATTAGTAGAGCGAATGGAAAAAGGGAACGATGCAAATGAGAAAAAAGAAACCGCCGTGCAAGATGCCGCTCCTGATGTGCGCGCTATGGCTATGTTGCAACGTTTCGGAGCCGAGGGTATGCCCACAACGGCTAATCCGCCTATGTGGCGCGGTTTTTGGTTTTTATTGCTGGGCCTTATTTTCTTAGGAGTTACCTTTTTGTCGTGGTTTGCTATACGCAATTGGGTCGGACAATAAAGAATCATTTATAATCGATATAAAAACAGCCCCCGAAAGGGGGCTGTTTTATAAAACATAGGAGTTTCTATTTCTTCTTACACCCGCAAGAGGTATGATCGGGCAACATTACTTCATAATCTTTTCCCAAATCTTCCAATTCTTGCTCGTGTTCTATCTCATCTTGCAAAATCTGACGAACAATGTGCGCCGTAATCATATCCTTATTAAATACGTATTTAAGAAGTTTATTATACACTTCTATCGCACAACGTTCCGCTTGCAAGTTTTGCTTAAGCACTTGTACCGCGTCGTGATTTTTCGGCTCTAAATACCCGCACGTGCTTTGCTTGTACCACTCTTCCGGACTTAATACCGGCGTACCGCCTAATTCAATAATGCGTTTTGCTAGTTTTTGAGCGTGGTCTAATTCTTCGTTGGCGTGTTCTTCCAATTCGGGCCGTAACGTCGCTGCCATTAATCCACATACGATTTGTGCTCCCACCCAATATTGGTAATAAGCCAACCACTCATCACTAAAGGCTTGATTAAGTAGCCGAATTACTTCTTCTACATCTAATCCGGCATCGGTTACTATTTTGCGTCCGATCATCCCCATATTTTAATCCCCCGGTTTAATCAAATTCGCCCCGTCTAAACTGAAACGGTGCTAATCTAGTATATCACTTCATTCGTCCGCGCTAAGCCTAAAAAAAGGGTTAGAATTTGAAAATAAAGTCGTGTTGACTGGTTCCGATAAATTAAGTAAGGGCAAGATTTTATCGTCGGTGAGCGTATGAGCAAGTCAATTAAATAATTGTGCCTATTGGTCGGCGCGCGTGGTATGAGTAGGCAGATGTCGGTGAGAGTAAAATAAATGCTACCGATCTTCTTTGGTACGGTACTTGGTTTTGATAAACTGCGAAAAACTGATGTGTTGGGGGACAGCCATTTTAAAAATCTCCCCTGTTGCATTGCAGACAAGTAATGCCGTTGGCGCGCCACATATCCACGACGCTTTGGCGGTCATCCACGGTAAATAAAATTTCTTTACCTTGTGCCTGTAATGATTTCAAAATGTCTTGTTTGACTTCACAATCGTGTCTAAAATCTGTATTTTTTCTCATCAGCAACGTATCAAACGGAATGTTATGAAACGCCAGCCATGTTTCTGTTACTTTGCGGAAACGCTCTTGCCGACCGGATACCAACATAATCTCATAGCGTTGGCTTGCATATAACGTACGGTAGAGTTCAATGATAGGCGTGTTGGGCAAATCTTGATCCATATGGGCGTTAAAACTTTCCCAATCTTTTGTGCCGTTATGTAAAAACTTATCCCGGCCGTTCAAATCGGCTAAGGTGCCGTCTATATCAAAAATAATTGTTTTCTTCATATTTACCTCATTGTAGCATAAGAAAAGTGTATAAAACAGTAGCGACAAGGTGGTGTCGCAACGATTTGGTATCTTATAAAAAGTCATTTCATAGTAGGCTTAAATAAGGAGTTATTATGTGTTGGAAATCTATAAGAAAAATGAATTGGGATAAAACATATCATCATATTGGCGGTGCTAAATATAAGGCGTTAAAAATAAGCATGGTGTATATGGGGTTGGATAATTTTGACGTGGATATCCGGCGGGACCGGCAAATTGATTTTGCCGGGTTGCGGTTGGCTGTGACGATACTGGGATTGGAAATAAGTGCGCACCTGTATGATTACCGCCGTTGGAATGAGCAAGAAAATAGATTTTGTCTGACAGAAGGAAAACTCCGATCAAAGACGTGCCCGGTGTGGAAAAAAATACTTAAAAAACTCGGGCCGTTACGTTGGAAATTCCAAAATCTTCTCATGAAGCGCCTGCATTGTATAGCCTGGCATGGTATGATTTTGCCGATGGAACAACGTGCCGGAGTGTTTTTGAAATTACGGAGGATATATAATGGCAAGGGGTGAAATTATTTATGTGGCCAAACCTACTTGGTACACGGAAAAGACATATCCCGGCCACGCGAAATTTTACGAGCATTTTGCAGCGCAATTAAAACAATTTCACGAAGTGCGTGCGTTGGAACTACCCGATATTTGGGTGCGTGATTTTTTGCCCGTGCAAAACATGCAAACCAGAGAGTTGTATCAACTTTTTTTTGACCCGCGTTATGCCAATTATACGCCTAAATTTACGGCGGCGATTCGCAAACAGGTGCGAGATGCTTTCCCGCACGCTAAACCGTGTGATGTGCGTATGGACGGGGGAAATGTTGTGCTGGCCCCTGACAAAAAACAGGCGTTTTGCTTGGAAAAACAAACGATTTTCCACAAATCAAATCCCGCGCAAAAAGAACGTGTGGAACAAGAATTAAAGCGTGCGCTAGGTGTGCAGAAAATAGTATGGCTGCCGCAGCAAAAAGATGACAAAATCGGCCACATAGACGGTTATATTCAATTCGTGGGTGATTTTTTAACGGAAGGGACAATAGCATTGTATGGCGAGTTGGCTATCGCCCCGTTATTAGACTGTAAAGCAACGGATATATTACGCGGGTATGCTAAAGCCAATGGGTTGGATATGTGCCGCCTGTTGTGTGCCGGTAACGAAGAAGATTGGCTTAGTGCCAAAGGGCTTTACGTGAATTTTTTGGAAACTTCGCGCGCCGTGTTTGTGCCGCAATTTAATTTGCCCGAAGATGACCGTGTTATTGATATAATGAAAAAATACACCTGTAAACCGCTGGTGAGGATAGATTGCGAGCAGATTTCGCAATATGGCGGAGCGGTACATTGTTTAACCAGAGAATATAATGAATACCAACGAAACTTTTAGTAAATTATGTGATGATTTGCCGCAGCGCAAAAATGCCTTTGATAAATTTAATGCGTTGGCCGCTTATTTGTTTGAAAATTGTTGCCTAAAGGTACTGCCGGAAAATCGGGAATTTTATTTTACCGAATTGGAATTTTATTATGAAAGCCCGGAACATCCGGATAAATTCCGTCACAATTCTGCCTTGCAAGGCAGCCGCGGGAAAATTTATTGGCATAGAAGCGGAATAGATATTACTATCGGGGATGGTGAAAAAAATATTTTCGGCGGCGTGCTTGTGCGTGGTATTAAAGAGCGCAAGCAAGACGGCTCTTGGGAATATAAGACGGGCCCGCTTAAATTAGTGTCCGATTTTATTTTGCCCTCTTTGGGAATCAAAAATGCCGTGTATGCGGGGCGTCAAAAGTTGGTACCGGGCATCAGAAGAATCAACCCCGCGTCCGAAGAATTAGTACAGCAAAAAGACCGACTTACCTTTGCTTGTGTGGGGGCTGGTTTGCCTTGCGATATATGGCAAAGTTTTCGGGTGGGGTTAAACAAAAAGAAGTTTTCATCCGCCGCAGATTTTATTTACCGGCCTTACCGGTATCGTATCGATGTAGATAAAGATACAAGCGCTTTACTGAAAGATAAGGAAAAAATGTTCTTTATTTCCGCGGCATTGGGATTGGCGGCGGCGCGAGATCGGCAAGATTCATATTTGCAACTAGCGCATCAACGGGGTTGGAACGAATTGGAAAAGTATTATCTCAAATGAGTTCTCTAATTGGTATAAGACGAAAATAAAAACCCGCTTTCAAAGCGGGTTTTTTACGTTCTGTATAAGAATTATCTTTTTCTTAAAACCTACTTAATACTTGACAAATAAAAAGTTTATTAGTAAATTATTTATATGGAAACTAATAAAACCGACTTACAATCTTATGGTATCAATCCGAAGAAAGGTCGTCGCTACGAAAACATTACGTATGTGCTGGCCTTGGTGTATAACCGGTTGCAAACGCGGGTGGAAAGATATTTGTTTTCCTATGGTCTGTCTGCGGTGCAATTTAACTTGCTGATGTTGGCTGCCTATCAAAACAATGGCAAGGGCCTTAATCAAGTGGAATTGTCCAAACGGCTGATTGCCTCGGCCAGTAATATCACCAAATTGGTGGAAAAATCGGTGCGGGCGGGGTTGCTCACGCGCCAAACCAATCCGCAAAGCCGCCGTGAAAATATCATTTGCATTACCCCGAAAGGTCAAAAGTTAATTGATACGGCGTGGCCGGGATATGACCGATTGGTAAAAAGTTTGACGGAGAAAATCCCCGCGCCGCGGCGTCCGCAAATAGAACAGATTTTAAGAGATTGGTTTGTGTTACTTCAGGAGGAAAAATAACATGTTATCTTTACTTAAAACTTTTTTTAACCGTTCGTTTTTGGCTTTATTTTGCACGCAATATTTAGGTGCGTTTAACGATAATTTTTTCCGTACCGCCATGGCCACGTTTATTACGTATAAGGTTACCGAAATGTCGGCACAAAGTAAATCGGTTATTGTGTCTTTGGCGGTTGCTTTATTTATGTTGCCGTTTTTCTTATTTTCGGCGGTGGCGGGGGAACTGGCCGACAAATTCCGTAAAGATATTCTTATTAAAGCCACGAAAGTATTGGAAGTTGTTATTGTGCTTTTGGCCGGACTTGGCTTTTTAACCGTTAATGTACCCCTTTTGCTGGGCGTATTATTTTTAATGGGAACACAATCTGCCTTTTTCGGCCCTGTCAAATACAGTATTTTGCCGGATATATTAGGGGAAAAACAACTCATTGCCGGAAACGGGTTAATTGAAGCGGGCACATATGGTTCTATTTTGCAAGGTACGATTTTCGGCGGAATTA
The DNA here is from genome assembly GCF_902757105.1 of Candidatus Avelusimicrobium luingense. Lineage (NCBI taxonomy): Bacteria > Pseudomonadati > Elusimicrobiota > Elusimicrobia > Elusimicrobiales > Elusimicrobiaceae > Candidatus Avelusimicrobium > Candidatus Avelusimicrobium luingense. The sequence continues at coordinate 163,518 of NZ_CACVTK010000002.1, read as the reverse complement.
TTATCGCTGCTAACGAATATTGGTTGCCGGGAATTATTTTAGGCGTAGCGGTACTGGGCTTAACAGCCAGTTTGTTTATCCCGGCGCAAAAACCGGCAAATGCCAATTTGAAAGTAGATAAAAATTTCTTACGCAGTACGTGGAAAAATATGGCCTTTGCGAAACAAAACCACAATATCTTTTTATGTATTTTAGGTATTTCTTGGTTTTGGATGTTGGGGACGGCTCTCATTGCTCAAATGCCTTCTTTGGCACATGATATTTTGAACGGTACGCCCGGGCTGTTTACATTTTTACTGACGTTGTTTTCGTGCGGAATTGGGCTTGGTTCCTTACTCTGTCAATTTTTAGTAAAAGGCGAGATTACCAGCAAGTACGTTCCGATCAGTGCGCTTTTGATGACGGTGTTTTTAGCCGATTTGGCATGTGCTACTTCGGGTTATGTGCCGTCACTATCGCCGGTAGATTATAAAGCGTTTTTATTGACATTTGCGGGCAAACGCATTACGTTTGATTTGCTCGGTTTTGCCGTATGTGGCGGTTTATATGTGGTGCCGCTTAATGCAATGCTCCAGTTTTTAGCCGACGAAGATACACGTTCGCGCGTGATTGCCACGAACAACATTATCAATTCTCTCTTTATGGTGTTGGGTAGCGGGTTCTGCGCGTTGTTGCTGTCTATGCATTTTACGATTCCGGGCGTTTTTGGAGTCATTGCGCTGCTTAACGCGTTGGCGGCTATTTATATCTGCGGGCTCTTGCCGCACCACATTATCCGCATGATTATGACGCGGATACTTAATTGGGTATATGGCGTCAAAGTCATCGGAATAGAACATTGGAAGAACTTAAAAGGAAATGCGCTTATTATTGCCAATCACACTTCGTTTTTGGATGCAGCGTTGCTGTGGGTGTATTTGCCGGGCGATTTGCATTTTGCGATTGATACATACGTCAGCCAAAAATGGTGGGTGAAACCTTTCTTGCATTTGATTAAATACTTTCCGATTGATCCCACTAATCCGATGGCTGTAAAGTCCATTATTGAAGAAGTAAAATCGGGCAAGCGGGTGGTTATTTTTCCGGAAGGGCGTATTACTACCACCGGCGGGCTGATGAAAATTTATCCCGGGCCGGCTATGATTGCCGATAAAAGTAATGCGCAACTGCTTCCTGTTTATTTGGAAGGCAGCCAATATTCTATTTTCTCGCGTTTCGGTACGCAATTAAAAACGCGTCCGCAAAGTAAAATTTCTATTACCATTCAGGCCCCGAAAACCTTAAAAATTGATGAAAACATCAAAGGCAAGGCGCGCCGTTTGGCCGCTTCCCGCGGACTCTATGACATTATGGTTAACATGAAATATGAAGCGGGCCATGCACAAGAAACTTTATTTGACTCTTTGTTAGATGCGTATGAATTGGTGGGCCGCAAGAAAAGAATTATCGGGGATGCCAGCCGCAAGTGGCTCTCGTTCGGGCAATTTTTAACGGCGGTATTTGTGCTGGGTAAACAAATTGCCAAACGCCAGAAAAAGGACAAAATGGCCGGATTTTTACTGCCGAATATGACGGCCAGTGTGGTGGCCTTTTTCGGGATGCGCGCTTTTAGTATTACTCCCTGTATGTTGAACTTTTCTACCGGGGTAAAAAATATGATTGCTTGTTGTAAAGCCGCCAAAATTACTACGGTCTTTACATCTAGAACCTTTTTAGAGCAAGGTGGCTTATTGGAAACGGCCGCCGCTCTGAAAGAAGCGGGACTTACACTGGTCTATTTGGAAGATTTGAAAAAAGGAATTACGGTTTGGGATAAAGCAGTTGGTTTATTGGCGTCTTATTTCCCGCGCCGCTATTATAAATGCGTACGCGGAAAAGTAACTTCCAAAGATCCGGCCGTGGTATTATTTACGTCGGGTAGTGAAGGCACCCCCAAAGGGGTGGTACTCAGCCACGAAAATTTACAAGCCAATTTGTTGCAAGTGCGCAGTGTGCTTGATTTCGGTATCAAAGACCGCGTGTTTAATGCAATGCCGATTTTCCATTCCTTCGGACTTACGGGGGGAACATTGCTTCCGTTGCTATCCGGCGTGACGGTATTTTTCTATCCGTCGCCGCTTCATTATCGTATTGTGCCGGAATTGATTTACGATACCAATGCTACATTGATTTTCGGTACGGATACTTTCTTCAACGGCTATGCCAAAATGGCGCACCCGTATGATTTTTATTCGGTGCGTTTGGCGGTTGTAGGGGCCGAAAAACTCAAAGAAGAAACCATCCGCAAATATTACGACCAATTCGGTTTGCGTATTATGGAAGGATACGGCGCAACCGAAACTGCCCCGGTTATGGCGGTCAATACGCCTATGTATTTTAAGCGCGGCAGTGTGGGCCGCTTTATGCCGGGTATCGAATATAAGTTGGAACAAATTCCGGGGGTGGAAAACGGCGGAAAATTATTAGTAAAAGGGGCCAACATTATGGCCGGATATTTGCGCGACAGCAACCCCGGTGTATTAGAACCTCCACAAGACGGGTGGTATGACACCGGCGACATTGTGCGCGTGGACGAAGACGGATTTGTGTTTATTTTGGGCCGCGCCAAACGCTTTGCAAAAATTGCGGGTGAGATGATTTCACTGACCGCTGTTGAAACGGAAGTGAGTGCGCTTTGGCCCAATCAAATGCACGCCGTAGTGAACGTGCCCGATGAGAAAAAAGGCGAACAGTTGGTGCTTTTTACCACTCAAAAAGACGCCCAACGCAGTGATTTATTAACGGCGTTCAAAGAAAAAGGATTGAGCGAACTGGCCGTTCCCAAAACCATTTGTCCTATGGATGAAATTCCGTTGATGGGGACCGGTAAAGTAGATTATGTAAAATTAAAAGAGATGGCATTAAATAAGTAGGACTTATCAATTATGAAACAAGAAACGCAAGCGTTGTGCCCTATTTGCTTAAAAACAATTCCCGCCGTAAAAGTACAACGGGGAAGTGATGTGTGGCTGGAAAAAACCTGTCCGCAGCACGGGACGTTTAAGGTACAAATAGCCAAGGATGCCGAGCGCTTTTTTGATAAAACGTATGACGTAGAAGGGAAACCCTTTCAAGCCGTTAGCGCTTTTAATGGTAATTGCGGCCCCGATTGCGGTTGGTGCGAGAAACATAAACAACACATTTGCACCGGCCTTATAGAAATAACGGATGCCTGTAATTTGGCTTGCCCGATTTGTTATTTCGGAAAGAAATCTGCCCGGCATATTTCGGTGGAAGAATTTAAATCCCGCTTGCAAACATTGTTAACGGTTGAGCAGGGCCATTTGGATGTGTTACAAATCAGCGGTGGGGAGTGTTTGCTGCATCCGCAATTTGGCGAGATTTTACAAACGGCTTTGCAAGCAGATATCGGACGTATTTTAATCAATACGAACGGGCTTAATTTGTTAACAGACACCGCTGTTTTTGAGTTAATTAAACAACATAAGGACCGGGTAGAGATCTATTTGCAGTTTGACGGCTTTGATGATGAAGTATATAAAACCCTACGCGGGAAATCCTTGTTAACACAAAAGCAAGAAATTTTGAAACAATTAAACGAAGCCGCAATCAAAATTTGTTTGGCGGTTACCGTCTATCAAGGCAACTTAAAAGAAATTCCGGCTATTTTGAAATTAGCCGTAGAAATGAAACATATTTCCGGTATTACGTTTCAGCGTTTAACAAAAGTGGGAAGTGCCGTCGGTAGCGTTATACCGTCGGTGTTACAGGAAGATATTTTACTGGCGGTGGCTAACAGCGGATATATGAAGTATAAAGATTTAATCCCTTTGCCATGTTCGCACGAAAATTGCACCAGTTTGGGCTTTTTGTTCTGCCAAGGCGATAACGTATATTCTTTGGGTGATTATGTAGATTTTTCCAAATGTAAATCACAAATTTCCAACCGGATTGCCTTTGATAAAACAATTTTAGATTACATGAAAAAAAATGTATGTAAATGTTTTGTGGGTCGCGTTTTGGGGAGCAATTTTATGTTGGACAAACTGCAAGAGTTCGCTCAAGGCAACGGCTCTTGCCACAAGGATATGAAAATTGTGCGTATTATTGTAAAAAACTTTATGGACGCAGACACGTTTGATTGGCAACGTGCTCAACAGTGTTGCACAGGCGTAAGTGTCGGGCACGGAAAAGTAATTCCGTTTTGCGTCCATAATGCGCTTAAAGGAGTCATAACATGGTAGAAAATAATAATTCTTCTAACGAACAAAATAATACAGAAAACCCTTTGTCTTCACTGCCGGAGTCGGTTTCCAAGACAACCGAACAAACCGGGCAACCCTATTCCGTTAAGAAACAGATAGGCATTGTATTATTGATTGTGGCCGGTGTGATTATCGGTATCCCTTTTTTGTTGTTTATGACCTGTATGGGTATTATAGCCCTTGCTAACTAATACTATGCTTGCTTACGCAATTTGTTCCAGTATCGGTTTAATCGTAGGGGGACTGTTGGCCTATAAAATACAGATGCCCCGCCCGCCGCAAGCGGTACGGTTACCTATTTATGTGTGCGCTTTTATCGGTGCTATTGTGGGCGCCAAAGTGCCGATATGGCTTTCGTACGGTTGGTACGGTTATATCTTGCAAGGCAAAAGCGTGATGGGCGGTATATTGGGCGCTTTTTTAGCGATTAACTTATACAAAAAATGTAGCGGTCATACAGGCGGTTTCGGCGGAAGGTTTGTAATTCCGTTGGCGGTTACTATCGGATTCGGAAAGATCGGTTGTTACTTAAATGGTTGTTGCGGGGGGACGTTGGCTTTTCCTGTTCAACTGCTGGAAAGTATTTTTCAATTTGTCATGGCCGGTTGTTTATATCTGTTTTATCGGCGCACCCAACGTGCCGATTTGTTATTTCCGGTGTATTTGCTATCGTATTTAGTAATGCGTTTTATTATTGAATTTTGGCGAACAGAACCCCGGGTATGGCTGCAATTAAGTGTGTACCAATGGCTGGCGGTGGCATTTATCCCGGTATGTATTTTGATTATTTGGAGACGTGCGCATGATAACGTGGATACTGCAAGTTAGTGAGCGGGCTCAAAATCCCACTCTTTTTTTGATAGGAATTATACTCATATATATAACGGGTGTTATCCTGTTAGCAGCGGTAGTATGGAAATTTTATGAGCACCGTATGGCTGCTCAAGTGCTTGAGAAACAACGCGCTCACTTTTTTTCTACGCGGGAAATGTTGCTATTGGTTTTGATGCTTTTTCCGTGTTGGATCGGTTCTTGGGGGCAAGTGCGTTTGCCGGTTGCCGCGCAGTATTTTTTCTTTGTACTTGGGACAGCAGGCTTGTTGTTCGCTACGCTCTGGCACGTATGGGCAAAATTGAACATCGGTACTTTATGGTCTGACGGAATAGAAATAAAAACCGATCATCCGTTACGCACCACAGGTGCTTATGCCTTAGCCAGACATCCCATGTATGCCTCGCTCTTGCTGTGGTGTTGGTGCGGAAGCCTCATGCTGGCCAACGCGCTTACATGGATAGTAGTAAGCGGAGTGTTCTTGCCGCTGATGGTGCGCCGCGCTAAGGCCGAAGAACAGTGGCTTTTGCAAAAAAATCCCGATTATGCCCTTTACCAAAATAATGTGCGGATGTTGAGCGTGACTTTAGCGGGCGGGTGGAGTGTCTTGGTTCGGTTGGTACTGGCGCTTGCCCTGTGTTATTTTACGGCGGCTCACCAAATTACACTGTCTGTATTAGGCGGACTTGTGTTTATCCACTTATACTTGGGATATAGTCTTAAACCGGAAAAAACGGCCTTTTCATACCGTTCCAAATCGGGCATGATGACGGTATTTGGGCTATTGGGGTTATATGTACACCCGGCGTTTTTCTATTTTTTCTATGTAATCGTTGCAATGTGCTTATATGGCTTAAAATGGAATTGCCCGTGCATGTGGGTATATGAGAAATACCACGGGTGTCCGTGTTTTATGCTGATCAAAAAGTGCCGATTGCAGAGATGAGGTTTATTTGGTAAATTGCACGTCCAAACAGGTGATTTTGTCGTCTTTAATTTGCATGCGAATTTTCTCGCCGTTAAATGTCCAGAAACAAAAAGTATCATTGGATTCAATGCATACTTCTACGCAACATTGATCGCTGTTTCTAAACTCATCCTTTATATTCCAAAAGTCTTTAATGTATAAGTTGCTATAAATATCGCTGTAATCCATCCATATCAATTCTTTTCCGCCTACTTGATACGTGTACGTTTTCAAAGCCGATTTTGCCCACTCCGGATCCATTTCGGCTGCTTTTTTAAGCAGATCGGAAAATTCTTTACCGGCAGCGGTTTGGCAATATAACAGTAACGTGTTCCATAGGTGCGTAGGATGCGATAATAATCTATTGCATTGTTGGTAGCTATGCGTTCGTGACAATTTAGGCAATGAAATTTAATCACATGCCCACCGGATAATGCCGAAGCGATACAAGAATAAGGTAGTAACTTTATTTTGCCGCAAGTGGGGCAGACGGCACGTGGGAAAATATAGCCGGGAGGTGTAAATTTGCCCAACCAGCAAAGTCCAAGTTCCATGAGCATAAACCCGTTGAAAACCATTTCGTCATCTTGCATTAAAATACCGGGATATAACTCGCCAAAATGATATGTTTGTCGTATGCGCGAAAGCCAGTGCCAACGTTTCCTGTCTTGCGCCAACGTGAGCGAACAGGTTAAATCCTTTTTATAACTGACAAGTCCATAATTTAAGTGGTATTGATAACCGGACATATACCAACTCCACATTTCGGGTGTAAGGCTCGCTCCTGTATTGAAGGCAGCCACTACCTGAACATAATGTTTGGTCAGTGTTTTAAGAAATACCGCTAGTTTATCCTGTTCTTCTTTTGTCCATCCTTCCACATCCAATTCTGTTAAAATTACCGTTGCTAAACTGATATGTAACCGATAAAAATTAGTTAGCATTTCTATGGGCGTTTTTTTAATAAAATCATGTATGCTGTGTGTATTAAAGACCAAAATTTCCCGCAAGGGATGTTTTTGTTTCAAATCGCGCACGAACTGCTCTAAGGCAAATGCACCGCCGATTGAGTCTCCCGTAATAATAAAACTATTATATTGCGGATCGGCTAAATTCTCGTTAATATATGATAAGTGTTTTTTTAACTCCGGTGCATTTAGAAAAAAATTATTTGTCATATTGGGGCTCCTTGTTTGTTTGGATAGTAGATATCTCACCGCGCATACCACGTAGAGAAGCGCATAGCATGGCATATTTGAATTTCATTTGCATCGTATGGTGATTTTTAATCATTTGTAGGATAACTTTATAATAAAAGTGTTTCAAATAATGCTGAATCTGCGGATAGGACTCGGGGTGCTCTTTTTGCAAATCGTCTAAAAATCCGACCTCTTTTTTTTCAGTTAAAAAAACATGCAAACTACGAATGCCGGCAAGTTTTATTTTAACGTTCATTTCCGTCGGGAATTTAAGATGTTTTAAACTATCTCCGCCAGCTTTTAGAAAATCTTCGTGGGTGATTATTTTTTTATCGTAAAGGTATTTAAATAACCCCACTTCCAATTTAGCATTGTCATCGGTGTGTTTCGATGGCAATTGTTTTTGATACATATTGTTAAGAACTATGTTCATAACTACCTCTTTTTAGATAAATTCCACAGGAGTATCAAAAAGAAAACCCATCGCAAAGATGGGCTTAAACGGTAAGAGGTCCCATCTTTCAAGCATTAGCACCTTGCTTGGGCAGGTTGCTGTGTAGTCGTCGGGCTTGCCCCTCGTACACTCTCTATGGTACTTATAGTATAGCAAAATGATGCGACAACAGGTTGTCGTGCGAATGTTATATTCTATAAAAAAGGAGAAAAACTATGAAACAATATGACATGGTTGAAATATGGAAACGCAGTAAAGAAGACGAAGATGTGCAATTAGAGGCACTTTTTGATGCGTTGTATGCGCTTAAAAGGTGACAGAGGATGATTTATTTATTTACTTACACAGTAAGGGGCTTAGAGATAGAGGATATATTTATCCCAAGAGGGAAGCCGTGCAGCACTTTATGCGTTACCAACTTACCTACAAAGGAGAGCCGTTTTTGGATAAAATGAACTGTTATCATCATAGCCCGATTGATTTGGCTATCAAATTTATGAACGTATTTCCAAAGCCATTGAACACGAAGAGGAGGGCGTAGCATTTTATACATGCACGGGCGCTCCGGCTGTGATGGGCACGATCGTGTGTATGGGCAAAATGCAAGACGGAAAGTATATAACTAATCCAACCGAAGGTGCGCCGCGCAAACTGGTGGACAAACTAACTCCCAACGATATTTTGATGTTTTTAACTAAATACGGCAAATGGCTCAAGGATCCGCTTCTGATGTTTGGCGTGTGGCGAACGTACGCTAAAAACAAGTATGGACCGTGGCTTATGTGCTTATGCCACCATTTAGGCACAGGTCGCTGGGAAGATTATTACGAATATGCTTTTGATGCCGGACTAGACGCTATTGACTATATTGGCACTAAGTTTTAACTTGACTTCTAGGCCCAGAAGAAGCGTGAAGGCGTAGATATTTATAAGCACGTGCGCCACTTCCTACCCATCCCCGGTCAGCATAAAAACAAAAGATTCTTTACAATTCACAAAAATCTGCCAAAAAGCGCATGCTCAAAGTGGTGCATAAAAATCCCCGTCGGGGTTTAACCCTAACGGGGATAAATGCTAATAATCAAAAACTAAAATACGGAGTTGACGAGATTCGTCCTGCATAAATTTCCTGACGGAAATTTTGCCCGGAACCGCCCTCGCGGTATTCGCCTTTGCCTAACGGCAAAACTCATACATCGCTGTGGGCTTCGAATCTCGACGCGGCATAAAGCAGTTTATGCCGCTCGATACTTCACAAAAATTAAAACCCCCATAAGGGGGGTTCAAATTTTTACGGAGTCGACGAGATTCGAACTCGCGGTCTCTGCCTTGACAGGGCAGCGTGTTAACCAGGCTACACCACGACTCCAAACAACTCAAATTTTTTCGTACTTATATTATATCTTACCTGGGGCCTAAGCGTCAACTTTTTCCATGTCTCCGACGGAAAAACTTACGCAAATTCGCCCCATAAGATTTGTTCCAACTCTAATTCTACGCCGTGTTTTTCTTTTACTTTTTGACGCACTTGCTTCATGAGTTCATAAATATCTTCCGGCGTAGCGCGGTTGAAATTGATAATAAATCCGGCGTGTTTTTCCGATACTTTCGCTCCACCTACCGACAAGCCACGCAGCCCCGTATCGTCAATCAAACGCGAGGCGTAATCGTTAGCAGGTCGTTTGAACACACTCCCCGCACTTGGGAAATCTAACGGTTGTTTTTCAATGCGTTTATGAAGAATGCTATGGCGCGTTTCCACCAGTTGGGTAAAGTCGGCTTTGTCCAACTTAAATGCAGCGGACAGAACGATGTAGTTTTCAATACCTTCTACATGGCGGTATGCATACGAAATATCATTTTTCAAAATAGTAGCCGGGCGGCCTTGCAAATCAATTACGTCAAAATATTCCAATTTGTCAAAGGTTTCTTGCCCGAATGCGCCCGCATTCATATAAACGGCCCCGCCGACACTTCCCGGAATTCCGGATAACTTTTCCATACCGGCTAATCCGGCGTGTACGGCAATTTCACAGACTTTATCTAAAGCGGCCCCGGCTTGTGCTTTGATATTGTTGCCTTCACGAGAAATGGCTTGCATGTGTTTCGTGGAGCAGACAATGCCTTGTACACCTTTGGAGCCGACTAAAATGTTAGAACCGAAACCTAAAATGTGTAGGGGAATATTATACGCACTGGCTAATTTTAAGACAAAACCCCACTCTTCGGCTGTGGCGGGATAAACATATACCTCGGCCGGGCCGCCGGTGCGATACGTCGTATGATTGCCCATCGGTTCATCGGGCAAACACCGCTCGCCAAAGAAATTTTTCAGTTCTTGTTTATAGTCCATGACTCAGTTAAAAATTCAGGCCGATACCGCCTTGGAACCCTTCGTTGCTGGCAGTTTTGGTGTATGACCCAAAGATGTAAAACAACGGAAACGGTGCCACGCGCACCCCGGCCGTATAGCGAACGGCTCCGTCGGAAGTAGAGCGGTTTTCTGCCATTTTGCGGGTAGAAAAGTCCCCATAATCATAGCCTACACCTAAATAGGGCGTCACGAATAATACTGTGGTTGAAGCCACAGCCGATAAAGACAAATGGTCAACCGTGTACCAATCGGTTTGGGCGTGGTCGTAAAAGCCGGCTAACGTTACGTCAAAAAGTTGCATGACATCGTAATTGTATTTCAACCCAAGGCCCAACGATTCAAAACCGTTAAAGGCACTGCCGCGTACGGCTACGGTGGTATTAATAACCGGAACAAATGTTTCGGCCGTAATAAAAGGCGTGATTAAATAATCTTCGGATGAAATGTTGTTGTCCTTGCCTACTTTGACGCCACCGAAAGTCGCTCCGACATCAAACCCCGGGAAAGAAGTGGCTTTTCCGGTGTGGAAATCGTTTAAGCCGATAAGGGTATTGATATCTTTGTTGTAGGCAGATAAGTTGGAAGCACTGCCGGCATAGTGATCGCGGAAGTCATCGGAAATATTGGTGGACGCGAGTGCTGCCGCGGGGAAAAGAAATAAGCTAAAAACAACGGTTAAGATTTTTTTCATTTGTACGTATCTCCATTTGCGAAAATTAAACATATATAATATGATAGAAAAAGAAAGACGTAACGTGCAATGCTATTTTAGGATAAGGAGATTTCTTTATGGTCAGCGAACTTGCCGGAACATTATCTACACAAAAAATTGATACACAAGCCTTACACAGTGCTTTTTTTGCCCCGGGCAAAACCCCGGTGCCTGTTAAATTCGGTACGTCTGGGCACCGCGGAACTTTAGGGGAAGGGTTTTGTGCTTTGCATGCGCAAGCCATCGCGCAAGCCGTGGCGCGTATCCATTTGGAAAATCATATTACGGGTCCGGTTTTGGTGGGGGGAGATACGCGGTTGATGTCGCGCGAAACAGCGCGACTATGCGCGGAAGTTTTAACTGGAAATAATATCCCGGTTATCTTGCCTGATATCCCGGTGCCGACGCCGGTTTTCTCGTTTGAAATTCGCAGTGGGCGCGCGTGTGCCTGTTTGAATGGCACCGCCAGCCATAACCCGCCGCAGGAAATGGGACTTAAATATAACCCGGCTAACGGTGGCCCGGCCGACGGTAAATTGACGGCCCAAATTGAAAAATATGCCAATGAATATATGGCCAATCCGTCGGCAATTAAATCGTTGCCGCTTGCTCAAGCGCGGGAACGGGGGTTGGTAACGACGGCAGATGTCATTACCCCGTACGTAAAAGCCATCGGGCAAAAAATTGATTTCAAAAAAATAGCCGCATCCGGTTGCCGGTTTGCTATTCACCCGCTCGGCGGTACCAGTTTGCCTTTTTACCGTGCCATTAAAGAAAAATACGGTTTGCACAATGTGGATATTGTCAGCGAAGTACAAGACCCGACATTCTGCTTTATCCCGTTAGACCATGACGGAAAAATTCGCATGGATCCGTCGTCTAAATATCCCATGAAACCGCTGATAGAATTGGTGCAAAAAGGAGTGTATGCTTTCGCCGGTGCGAGTGATCCGGATGCCGACCGCTTCGGTTGCGCTACGGCACAAGGCGGGCTGATTGCCCCGAATCACGCGCTATGTGTTATGGCGGACTATTTAGTTAAAAAGCACCGTGTCAAAGGGGCAACGGCTATTGGGCGCACGTTAGGAACGACGGCCCTGTTAGACCGTATTGCCAAACACTACGAGTTGGAATTGGACGAAGTGAACGTCGGTTTTAAGTATTTTGTGGAAGGATTAGACAAAGGCCGTTTGGTGTTGGCGGGGGAAGAAAGCGCGGGTATGTCGGTAAGCGGTTGGACGACGGAAAAAGACGGTATTTTTGCCGTATGTCTGTTAATGGAAATCCAAGCCGTTGCCGGTGATATTGCCGCCTTATATAAGGATATTGCTAGCAAATACGGTACGCCGTATTATACGCGCGTGGATGTGCCGACCGACGCCGAAACAAAAGCCCGTATCAAAGCGTTAAAAGCGGCTGATTTTACGTTGCCGCAAGTGGCGGGAGAGAAAGTTACCCGCGTGCGCGATACGGACGGCCTTAAAGTGTATTTGGAAAATTCGTGGTTTTTGGTGCGACCGAGCGGTACGGAAAATATTTTGAAAATCTATGCCGAAACGTTCACGTCCGAAGAGCACTTGCATACGTTGATTAGCGAAGCGCAAAAAGTGTTAGCATAAAGTAAAACTGGTTGATTAAAAAGCATCCTCGGGAAATTTTCTGAAGATGCTTTTTTGGTAGAGAAAATTTTACTTGACATTGTTTTTTTTTTTTGTTAAATTTTATGGGTAGGCAAATTCAGTAACAAAAGAGGAGTTTTATGAAAGGTATAATTTCGGGCAAAGTAAGTGGGTTTACGCTGATAGAACTTTTAGTAGTTGTGTTAATTATCGGTATTTTAGCTGCAGTGGCCTTGCCGCAATACAAGCGGGCGGTAGAAAAAGCCCGAGCCACGCAAGGGATGACGTTACTTAAGTCGCTTAGTCAAGCCGCCGATACGTATTATATAGCCAATGGATCGTTTCCATCGTCTTTCGATGAATTAGATATCGAATTCCCTGCCGGTTGGAATGGCACGGAAAGATGGTGGAATGAGGCGGTTGTTGATGCCCGTTCTAATGGTAAATGGTCTCTTGTGTTAGAAACAGAAGCAAGTTCCGATTCATATATAATTTTTTTAGGCCAATTAACAGGTGAGTACCGCGGTACGGGATTTGGGTATTATCCTCTGAAACAAAACTATGCTCAACTGAATATTCCCGCTAATACGCTCCTTTGTGCGGAAGTTGCCAGCGGAGCAGTAGTGTATCCTGGTTCGGCGGGAAGTTATTGCGAAAAACTATGGCATGGACAGAATGTTTATAGCGGTACCATGCGTCTCTATACCATACATGCTTTTTAATAAAATTAACCCCCGCCTAGTTTGACGGGGGTTTTTACTAAAGTATTTTTATTTCTTTTTCTGCAGACGCGTCAGTTTGTTTTGTGCGCTGGTGGCATATTTGCTTGTCGGAAACTGTAAAATCAGTTTCGTATATGTTTCATATGCGTTATCGGTGCGTCCGTCTTTGGCGTAGGCCCCTGCCAATTCATACATACGCGGGGCGGTGGGTTGCAATAAGACGGCTTTTTCCAAGGCTTGTATATAGCGTTTAGGATCTTTGAATTTTTTATGCGCTATTTTAGCCGCTTGCATATAAGCGTTGGCCGCATTTTCTTTGGATACTTTAGACAATTTGGCGGCTTGTTGCAAGGTGTCATAAGACATGTCATATTGTTTTTGTTTGTAATACACATCGGCTTTGCCGCGGTAGGCTTCATAGACGGAATTAGGATCTTTAATTAGTTCAATGGCCTTATCGTAATTGAGCAAAGCGCTGTCGTACTGTTTATTGTTCTCATCTAAAATAGCCATGTGCTTGTATACCGTTCCCGTTTCGGCCGAATTGGGATACAACCGCAACACGCTAGTATAGGCCTCCGTGGCGGCAGCCGTATTTTTTAAGTTATCGGCATATACATCGCCAATCAAGCGCATGCTGGCTGCCCGGTAAGGGGAATTGGGATATAAGGCATTGGCCTTTTTATATTGCAAAATGGCAGCCAAATAATTGCCGTTCACCCGGTGCAAATCGCCATACCATAATTCTATTTCATTATTTCCGGGGTATTCGTTATAATGCAATAAAAACCGTTCAAATGCCTGTACGGCGGCCGGATAAAATTCTTTACCGCTTAATTTGGAAAACGCATAAAGCATTTTAGCCGTTTGTTTATCTAACATAGATTCATTCGGCGTTTGTACGAATAATTTACTGGCCATTTCGCGGACTTTTTTGTCTAACGCCTCTTGTGTTTCATTAAATAACGGCGACAATTGGACCATGTCCGTCGCGGGGAATAAATAGCGCAAACGGAACAATACGCCGAGTGCTTCGCCGTTGCGTCCGGCTTTGACCAGTAAGCGCGTTTGCACCAAAAGGGCATCGGGGGCCGACGGATGCGCCGGGTTTTGTAAAAACCAAGTATCTAAATTGTCGGCCAAGGCAGAGGCATATCTGCGGGTTTCGCCGGAGTTTTTAACCGGAAAAGAACTGATGGCTTGTTTATAAAACTCCAACGTTTTTTGGGAATCTATCGCCCATGTCGTTACGCCTAACGCACAAAATAAGAAAGTAAGGATTATTTTTTTCATGGAAATTACCTGTAATTTGTAAATTGAAGTTCTACGCCGAAATCTTGCCCGCGCAGAAGTGCCATGGTGTTTTGGAGTTCGTCTTTAGATTTAGACGATACGCGCAACTGATCCCCTTGAATAGAGGCGCTGACTTTGAGTTTAGCGTCTTTAATGGTTTTAGAAATTTGTTTGGCTTTTTCCGCCGGGATACCTTGTTGGATTTTGACGGTTTGTTTGGCATTTCCGCCCAAAGCCGATTCAATTTTTTGCGGGAGCATATTTTTAAGCGGGATACCGCGTTTGGCGATACGTGTAAAAATAATGTCGCGCAACGTATTGACTTTGAATTCATCGCTGGAAGCCAGTTTGAGTTCGTTATCTTTTTGGTTTAGTTCAATGGAAGACGAAGTCCCTTTGAAATCGTAGCGGTTGGTAATTTCTTTATTGGCGGCGCTGACGGCTTCACTAATTACATTTAAGTCCACTTTGGACACAATATCAAAACTGTAATCGGCCATAGTTTTTCTCCTTTTGGGGTAAATTTCCTATATTATATCTTTTTTTGTAAAATAGTTTTAACGGCGCTCCAAATCGTTCGGATGCGTTATTTTGAAAACAGGAGAATGCACTGTCGGTGCGTGCAAACAAGCAAACATGTATATCAAAACTCGTTTGACAGTAATGAACTTCCTCCAATTTGCCGTGTGGGGGGCGTATTTAACGTCCATGGGGACGTTTCTGGCCGGCGCGGGCTTGGCCGAACATATCGGTTGGTTTTATGCGGTACAAGGGTTTGTATCCTTATTTATGCCGGCTGTTATCGGTATTATTGCCGATCGTTGGGTACCGGCTCAAAAAATGCTTGCCCTGTGTCACTTTTTAGCGGCGGCATTTATTGCGGGTGCGGCATATTACGGCTCGCAAAGTACAATTAGTTTTTCCCACTTGTTTACTTGCTACACGTTAAGCGTGGCGTTCTATATGCCTACGTTGGCGCTTTCTAACTCGGTAGCCTATACGGCACTTCGCCAACAGGGGTTAGATACTGTCAAAGTTTTCCCGCCAATTCGTGTGTTTGGAACGGTGGGTTTTATTTGTGCGATGCTTACCACCAACTTCGCGGGCTTTCAGGGCAGTTATGTCCAATGGTATTTCTCGGCGCTGCTCGGTTTTATTTTGGCGGTCTATTGTTTGACGCTTCCCGCGTGCCCGGTGGCACAAGGCGAAGCCAAAACGTTAGCCGATGCGTTAGGACTTAAAGCATTTGCCTTATTTAAGGAAAAGAAAATGGCGATTTTCTTTTTATTCTCTATGTTACTCGGTATGTCCTTACAAGTAACAAACGGTTTTGCGGGCCCGTTTATCAGCGGGTTTAACTCGTTAGACGGTTTTACCGGTTCGTGGGGGGCTAACAACGCCAACGCGCTGATTTCGCTTTCCCAAATGTCGGAAACACTTTGTATTTTGCTGATTCCGTTTTTCTTAAAACGCTACGGTATTAAAAAAGTAATGCTGATCAGTATGCTTGCGTGGGTGCTCCGTTTCGGGTTTTTAGGGCTTGGTAACCCGTCCACCGTGCTGGGTATTGTGCTGTTAATAGCGTCTATGATTGTGTACGGGGTGGCGTTTGATTTCTTCAACATTTCCGGTTCGTTGTTTGTGGACCAAGAAACCGATCCGTCCATCCGCTCCAGCGCGCAGGGTGTGTTTATGCTGATGACCAACGGCTTCGGCGCGGCTATCGGTTCGCTCGCGGCGCAGAAAGTAGTGAATTGTTTAGTCATCTCGCACCAAAACACGGACTTACTGATAAATGGCGTATATCCGCCGGATGTTTCTCAAGCGATTATGCAAGGGTGGAGTCATGCGTGGTTTGTGTTTGCGGGGTTTGCGCTTGTAGTAGCGATGCTATTTAGCATTTGCTTTAAGTATGAGCACAAAGCGGCTTAAATAAAATAACATTGATTATACAAACGGCAGACTAACGTCTGCCGTTTGTATTTTATCTAAAGCAATAATTTTTATAAATAAAACTCCCGCTTAATTTTTAAGCGGGAGTTTTTCAAGACAAAACCGTTATTTATTTGGCTTTGTTGGCGGCTTTGGCCAAGCGAGATTTCTTGCGGGCGGCCGTTTTCCAGTGAATGGTTTTCTTTTTGGCGGCCTTGTCAATGCAAGAATTTGCCTTTTTCAAATCGTCTTTGAGCGTAGCGGCTTTTGTAGAAGCGGACGCTTTGACGGTTTTAGTGGCCAAGCGAACTTTTTTGATTAAGCCTTTATTGGCGGAAGTTCTTTTGACGGCTTGGCGTTGCGCTTTGATAGCGCTAGTGTGTCTACCAGTTTTTAATTTTGCCATTTGTAATAATTCCTCTATACAAAAATCGGTACATATATTATAGTTAATTTACCGGGAGCGGTCAACTGCCACTCAAAAGCCGCAAATGTTACAATATACCTATGGACCCGCGAATTGATATCTTACCGAAAAGCCCCGGCGTATATATTATGCGCGATAAATCGGGCACGATTATCTATATCGGAAAAGCAAAAAATTTGTCCGATAGGGTCAAGCAGTATTTTCAAGAATCTAACCTGTATTCGCGCGGGTGGAAGTTGCCCAGTTTGCTACCGCTGATTGCCAAAATAGACTACATCACGTGCGACAGCGAACGCGACGCACTGGTGTTGGAAGAAAAACTCATTAAAGAATATCAGCCTTTTTTTAATTCGCTCGGTAAAGACGGGAAAAGTTATCCGTACTTGAAAATTACGACGGGGGAAGATTATCCGCGCTTGGTGCTTACGCGCCGCGTGATAAAAGGCAAGGACTTGTATTTCGGGCCGTATCCCAAATCATCTATTGTCAAAAGTTTAATGCGGTTTTTATGGAAAAGCAACTATGCCCCATTGCGGCCCTGCCACTGGAGTTTTTCGCGTGAGAAAGCGCTTGCTCCCTTAAAAATCAACACGTGTATTTATTATCATACGGGGCAATGTCCGGCGCCTTGCGCGGGGAAAATTTCATACGAAGATTACCGCGTGCTTGTAAAGCGCATGGCGGAATTTTTAGACGGAAATTTTGGGGATATTACCGAAAAAATGACCGCACTTATGCACGAACATTCGTCCAAAATGGAATATGAAAAAGCGGCGGTTTTCCGCAATTTTCTGCAAGCGATAGAACACATGAAAGAGCGCGTCATTGTGGGAAAATTCAAAGATGAAAAAATCACAACGGCTATGCAAAATACCGATAAGTTAAAACGCCTTGCCGAAGTTATCGGACTGAAAAAATTACCCGCGCATATTGAAGCGTTTGATAACTCGCATTTATTTGGGCGCGAAGCGGTGGGTTGTATGGTTTGCTATATTAACGGCGAGAAAAACCACGAACATTACCGCCGTTTTAAGATTCGCTCCAAACTGCCCGAGCGCGGCGGGAGTGATTTTACGATGATGGAAGAAAGTGTCTATCGGCGTTTGCGCCAAATCAAGCGCGACCCGGCCCACGCGCCCGACCTGATTTTGCTTGACGGCGGTAAAAGCCAAATTACCGCTGCGCTAAATGCCTTTGAACGTGCGGATATATATATCCCGTTTATCGCGCTTGCCGAAACACACGAAGGAATTTATTTGCCCGGCGCGGCAGAAAGCATTAAACTGCCTATCGGCGATCCGGCCCTTAACCTTTTAATGGAAATACGTGACGAAGTTCACCGCTTTGCCGTTACTTACCACCGCAAACTGCGCGACAAAAACGTCTTTGAAAAATAAATTTTGTTACGGTAATTTGAAGACTTTTTCTTGTGCCCCGGGATAAGGTGTTTTAGTTCCCCGGAATAATTTAGTGCAATAATCGCCTTCGGCTAATTTGAAATAACCGGTTTCTTCGATACAAATAATTTGATTTTTAGGCACTTGTTCTTCTGTATTGCTGTCGCTGCGCCATTGCCATTGGAAAGCGGCTCCGCGATAGGGGCCGGTTAACCGTTCCAAACGTACGCCGCGGTTCTGATCTTCGTTATTAAAGAAAACGATATTCCAATCTTTGGAAGAATGTACTTCGGTAGGAATCGTAATCCCCACTTGCGTATTTCCGGCCCACGCGGGAATTTCCACATCTAAATCTTCAAACGATAACGGATAATCCCCGGTGGCCATTTTGTACACCAACCCTGTCTCGCCCAATGTTTTTAGTAATGCGAAGGCTTGTGTCGCTTTTGATTTTTCTACCGCTTTATTATATTGCGGCAGGGCTACGGCCGCTAAAATGCCGATGATGAGCACAACTACCAATAATTCAATGAGTGTAAATGCTTTTGTATCGTTCATAAAAAATTTCCTTATTTATTATTATTGTGCTTTTTTTTGAATCTGTCAAGAAACGTTTTGTAGTCCGGTAAATTTATCATGGAAAAATAAATCGGTTTTTGTAAATAAAAAAGCCGAAGCAAAAATCGCTTCGGCTTTTTTGCGGATGAAAAACTTATTTATTTTCTTTCTTAAACAAGTGGCGTAAAAAATCTTCGGCCAATGTTTTAGAGCCGAGCCCTACACCGATAGCAAACGCAAGCCCCAAAGACGCTAGCACAATTACTACGATATTGTTTACCAGTTGCGTAGCAATGCCTAAATTCTCTACCGCCAAAAGCGCACAGAAGAAAATGATAAACGCATTGACGGCCCGCGCCATCAAAAAACCGCCTTGCAAGTTGTTGGCTTTGGCGGAATTTTCAATAATGTTGCTCATCAGTTTGCCAAAGAGCATACCGGCAAACAGAATAATCACGGACACAAAAAGCGTCGGGATGAACGTTAAGAATTGGGTGAACAGATTGCGGATGACTTCCAAGTGCAACACTTCCGCGGCTAATACCACCGCATAGAAAATTACCGCCCACGCGAGCACGAACGCGATAATATACGTCGGTGATTTGCCAAGCCCAAAGCGCATGCAAAGTTCGTTAATGCCTAATTTAGATGTTTTTTCATCAAACGAAATTTTGCCCAGCATTTTTTTGACAAACGAACTGACCAGCCGCGAAATGTATAACCCTAATACCATAATAAGTAGGGCAACAAGTAACGCGACTAACACTTTCAAACTGCTTTGGCCCAACTCTAACAGTTGGGTGCTAATGTTTTGCGACATCATTTCCAATGTTTCCATAATAGTTCTCCTTGTTAAAATTGTAGCAAATCATAAGCCGATTATTGGTAAAATAAGAATAATATGAGCGAAATTCAGTACTTAAAAGGTATCGGCCCGGCCAAAGCCAAATTGTTTGATAAGTTGGGAATTGAGACGGTAGAAGATTTGCTGCACTACTATCCGCGTACTTATCAAGACCGCCGCTTGGGCGCCCCACCTAACGAGTATAACTCCGATTCGCTCGTCGTTTTTAAGGGGCGCGTTCTGCGCTCGCAAACCGTTCCGGCGCGCAGTGTGCTTATTTTTAAGGCGTTTTTGCAAGACGAACAAGGCCACGAAATTGAGTGTACGTGGTTCAAACGGCGCACGTTCGGGCGGTATAGTTTTGATCCGTTCGGTACACTTAAAAAAGATTTTCATATCAATAACGAAGTATGGGTGATTGGGCGGCGCGAGAATAAAAATAATTTTTTCGGTAATAAAATTACGGTGGAAGAACACTACGTCGCCGCAGATGTACTTACCGAATTACACGCCGGGCGTTTAACACCTATTTACGGGCTGACCGAAGGGCTGACTAACAAACAATTCAGATTATTTGTGCATGAGGCGTTGCAGACTTCCGCTATGGCGAACGAACAGGAAATTTTGCCGCCGGTGTTGCTGCAAAAACATAAATTTTTAAGTGCCCCGCAAGCATTAAAAGCGGTGCACTTTCCCAACTCGCTTGCCGAGTTGGAAAATGCCCGCGCGCGTCTTGCATACGAAGAATTTTTACTGCTTGCTACGGCGTGGGGCATTAAACGCACGCAAACCAAAGTGTTAGCCAAAGATTATTCCTACGAAATCAAAAAAAATCTGTTAACGCCGTTTCGCCAGCATCTCGGTTTTGAATTTACCAATAGCCAAAAAAAAGTAATTAACGAAATTTTCAATGATTTGTGTTCGGTTCGTCCGATGAACCGGTTGTTGCAGGGGGACGTGGGATCCGGTAAAACGGTGGTTGCGTTATGTGCAATGTTATTGGCCGTGGAAAACGGGTATCAGGCGGCCCTCATGGCGCCGACGGAGATTTTAGCCGAACAACATTATTTTACGTTTAAGCGGCTTTTGCAAGGGCTACCTGTAAATGTGGCCGTACTGACAAGCAGCACCAAAGCTGCGGCGCGCAAGAAAATTTTGAAAGAGTTGGCAGACGGCAGTTTGCATATTTTAATCGGTACGCATGCGGTTATTCAAGACGATGTGAAATTTCATAATCTGCGTTTGGCGGTTATTGATGAACAGCACCGCTTCGGCGTCAAACAGCGCAGCAAACTTAAAGAAAAAACCGCTAAATTAGACCTTTTAACCATGACGGCTACTCCTATCCCGCGTACGCTTGCGTTGGCGTTTTACGGCGATTTGGAAGTATCTACCATTAGCGAACTTCCGCCGGGACGGCAGGCGATTATTACCGAAACGGCTACGCCGAAATTGGCGTATGACCGCGTGCGTGAAGAAATACAAAACGGGCGGCAAGCATATATTGTTTTTCCGCTGATTGAAGAGAGCGAAAAAATTTCCGCCAAAGCCGTTACGGAAGAATTTGAAAAGTTAAAAAAAGTGTTTCCGCAGTTTCGTCTGTCTATGCTTCACGGGCAAATGACGCAAGCCGAAAAAGAACAAATCATGGCTGATTTTGCCGCGCACAAGACTGATATTTTGGTGGCAACGCCCGTCATAGAAGTGGGTATTGATGTCAAAAACGCTACCGTTATGGTAATTGAAAATGCCGAGCGGTTTGGTTTGGCCAGTTTGCACCAGTTGCGCGGGCGCGTGGGCCGCGGTGAACATCAAAGTTATTGTATGTTAGTACCCGAACATGCGGGAAGTATCGCTAAAGAACGGGTGGATATTATTTGCGCTACGCGCGACGGATTTAAAATCGGCGAGCGCGATATGCAACTGCGCGGCCCGGGGGAAATTTTGGGTACGCGCCAAAGCGGGGAGTTGGAATTTAAGGCGGGCGATATTTTTAAAGACCGCGATATTTTATATCAGGCCATACAAGACCGCGACGAACTTTTAGCGCAAGACCCGGGTTTAACGCGGCCCGAGCACGCGCTTTTTAAACGCAAATTGCAAGAACTCTATCAAAAGAATTGGCACTTAATTGATTTATCGTAAGATTAATACATTTTTGTATTGACATGGAGCATAATTCTTTTTTGTAGAAATGCTATACTGTAAATAGAAATAAATCTGTTTCTATGCCGTGAAGAACGGCCATTCGTTGCAAAACGATTGTTCGCTCTAGAAACAGGGAGTCTCTCTTTGCGCGTACTTTCGGGTACGCGCAAGGGCGGCTCTGGTTAGGATGGAGCGAACACCTAATCGGAGACCGCCCTTTTTTTATACCGGGCCAATAAAAATATGAAAACAGAAAAGGAAGTATTTGAAGATCTAAAAGTATTAAAAAAATCAGCCCGGTTGGCGCAGGCCCGCTTGCAAAAATTAGTTTATACCATGCCGTTTTTTTCATACGCTCCGGTAGAGGCTTTGCAAGCGTTGAATATCTATTGCCTACGGCTTGAAAACAGCGAACAAGAATTAAAACAACTGGCGCAAGAAAACACAAAAAAACCGAAAGCGTGAACTTTCGGTTTTTTATGTTGGGCAATTTTTATTTTTCCAACCGCGGGAAAAGCGGCGGGTATTTTTCAATCTTGCCGGGTTGCAAGCGGCGCGCCATTTCCGGCCCGATGGTAGGCATAAACGGCGTTAGCCATTTTGCTACGTAGCGCAAGCACGCCACCAACTCTAATAAGACTTCTTTTGTGGCGGCGGGATCGGTCTTGGCCAGTTCCCACGGTTTTTTCTCGTCCACGAGTTTATTTAAGTCGCTGGCGAACCCGTAAATTTGTTCTAACACTTTATCAAAGGCCAGTTCATCATACGCCGCGTCAATAATTTTTTCCACTTCGCCGGCTTTGGCGAGCAGTTTATAATTACCGGTAATCGTTTCCGGCAAATCACCGATGTTTTTGGCGGCCATATTCAGCGTGCGCGATAAAAGGTTGCCGATGTTATTGGCTAAATCGGAATTGTAGCGGTTCTTGAAACTGGCCATAGAAAAATCGCCGTCTTGCCCGAAAGGTACTTCGCGGAATAAAAATGCGCGTACCGGGTCCACGCCGTATTTTTCGGCTACTTCGGCGGGGTTGACGATATTGCCCAAAGACTTGGACATTTTCTCGCCTTCTACTGTCCACCAACCGTGCGCAAATACTTTTTTGGGAAGCGGCAAATTTAAGGCCATGAGTACCGCTGGCCAAATAACCGTATGAAAGCGGAAAATTTCTTTGCCCACCATGTGTAAATCAGCGGGCCACAAGTCTTCAAATGTTGCAACGCCGATCTTTTTTAGTTGTGCTTCGTGTTCGGTTTTATCGTCGCAAATATGCGTGCCGAAACCGGCGCCGGAAATATAGTTAATAAGTGCATCAAACCATACATAAATGGTATGTTTGGGGTTGCTCGGCACCGGAATTCCCCATGCTACTTTCGTGCGCGTGACGGACAAATCTTGCAAACCGCCTTTGACGAAATTGATGATTTCGTTGGCGCGTGTTTTGGGGCTTAAAAATTCGGGGTGTTCCTCGTAGTATTTTAACAAGGGTTTTTCGTAGCGGGAGAGTTTGAAGAAATACGTTTCTTCATGCACTTCGGTTAAGGGACGTTTATGCACCGGGCAGAGATTGCCTTCCAAAATTTCGCTGTCGTTATAGTATTGTTCGCACGACATGCAATACTTGCCCGAGTACGAACCTAAATAAATATCGCCCGTTTTGAGTAATTTTTCAAAAATGGCTTGAACGACATGTTCGTGGTGCGGATCGGTGGTGCGGATAAAATCATCGTAAGAAATGTTTAATTGTTTCCACATTTCTTTGTATTTTTCGGCGACGCTGTCCGCCCATGCTTTGGGGGTTACGTTGTTGGCGGCGGCGGTTTTTTCAATGTTGGCGCCGTGTTCGTCCGTCCCCGTTAAATAATGTACGTCAAAACCTTGTTGGCGTTTGTAGCGGGCCAAAATATCTTGCGCTATCGTCGTGTAAGCGTGGCCGATATGCGGTACCGAGTTTACATAGTAAAGCGGGGTGGTAATATAGAATTTTTTAGTCATTTAATTCTCCGTTTCAAATAAAGGTAAATTGAGACCGTCTAAACTGCAAAGGGCCGTTTCCAACACGAGCGCGGGGGAAACGTTGCGGGTTAGACTGCGTTTATAGTTTTCAAATTGTTGCAAGATATGGGTATAGCGGCGCTGTTCGTTATCGGTCGGTGCAGATACCCACGCGCTATGTAAGGCTTGTAAAAGTACATCTAAAACGGCTTGCGTTTCTTGCCGCGATGCCACAAGCGTACGGGGTAGTTCGGCTACTACGGCTGCCGGCCCTTGCGGGCTGCACCCGGTAGCACTTATCCCGGCTTCTTGTAACAAAGCAAGGGCTCCGTCTGCCTTTAACGCCCCTTGTATGGAGCCGCAACTGTATTTAGCGCACAAGTCCGTATATTGGGTGTCCAGTTGGTTATCCTGTAAAATCTGTTTAATGTTCTCTTGCGATAAAGGGGCAAATGCCAGCGATTGGCAACGCGATAAAATCGTGCGTAGCATGGCCGAGCGTTTAGAGGTAATTAAAATCCAAACGGTTTTGGCGGGCGGTTCTTCAATAAATTTAAGTAATGCGTTTGCCGCTGCACCTTGCATGCTTTGGGCTTCGTCAATGATAAAAACTTTATAGCCGTTCCCTACGGCTTTTTGTTGGGCTTTGGCGGTGACGTCGCGGATTGTATCAATGTTGATGTGTTGTTGCTTGGCGAGTTCTTTTTCCAATTCTTCTTCGTAGGAAGAAGATTCAAAATCTTTTTTTACCGTTAATCGCGCTTGATACAAAAAATCGGCAAAGATAACATCCGGATGTATCTGCTGGCTGATGGCTTTGCAGTTGGCGCACTCCCCGCAGGCTTCCCCTTGGGCGCGCGCCGTAGCGTCTAAACAGTTTAACGCTTTAGCAAATTCAAGGGCTGTTTTCGCCTTCCCCACACCAGCCGGCCCGTAGAATAACAAAGCCCCCGGCACGCGCTCGTTTTTTACGAGCGTTTTTAAGTAGTCGGTGGCTTTTTCCTGCCCTAGGATTTCTGAAAACGGCATTTAGATTTGGTGTCTTTTTAATAACTGGCGCACTTGGAATTGAACGTCCGAGATGTCTTTATCGGCATCTATTAAATAGGAGTTTTTAGTGCATTGGAGCATTTCCAAATACCCTTCGCGCATTTTCTGGCGGAAGGCCCTGTCTTCTTGTTCCAAGCGGTCGGAGAATAAATATTCGCCGCGTTCGGTGAAATACTTATCCGACATTAAAAATACGAGTGTTAAATCGGGCGAGAGCCCCAACGTGGCAATTTTATTTAAGGTATCAATGATTTTTAAATCAATACCGCGCCCGTAACCCTGATACGCACACGTGGACATGGTATAGCGTTCACAAATGACAATTTTCCCGGCTTCCAATGCGGGAATAATTTTTTCTTGTGTGTGTTGAGCGCGCGAGGCTTCATATAAAAGGAGTTCGGCCATCGGCGTAATGTTGACTTTAGGTTCTAATACAATTTGGCGTATTTTTTCCGCTGTGGGGGTTCCGCCGGGTTCGCGCGTCAAAAGCACGTCTTTGCCTTGCTCCAACAGGTAATTGACGAGCAGTTTGGCTTGCGTGGATTTACCGCAACGGTCCGGCCCTTCTAAAACAATAAATTTTCCTTTCGGCATATTAGGCTAATCCTTCTTGGGAAGTAATAATTTGTAACTGCGTTTTGGCGGGCAACTGCCACCCGTTTTTGGCATTTTGAACAAGTGTATCCAATTTGCCTTGAGCGTTCAAAATAAAATCAATAATTTCACGATACGCGCCATCGCCCCCGGCACGTGCGGTAACAAAATGAGCCGCTTGTTTAACTTGGGGAACGGCAGCCGGTACCGTGGCCGCAAAACCGACGGCTTGCAATAAAGGTAAATCGGTTAAGTCATCGCCGATATAGGCAATTTGGTCCGGGGTTAAATTTTCACGTTTTAAGATGTCTTGTAGCGGCCCGAGTTTGGATAAAAAACCTTGATAAATATAAGTGTAACCGAGCGCATCCGCGCGGTGAATAGTGGTTTCGTGCCGCCGACCGGTAATGATGCCCAGCGTGATACCCGCTTGCCGGCACAAAATCGCGGCAATGCCGTCTTGCGTATTAAACGACTTAAATTCTTCAATGCGGCCGTTTTGAAGGAAAAAATTAACTTTTCCGTCCGTTAAAATACCGTCCACATCGGTTAAAATGGCTTTGATTTTTTTAGCCCGTTCTAAAGCGTTTTGCATATAGGTATTATAGCAAAATTCGCTTAGTCCTACCCCTGTGTTGATATCCACCCTTGTCCGGTTAGACTATCGCAGATTTTTTTGGAATAAGGAAAAGCGGCTTTCCAAGAACAGGTTTTAGTTCCATCATAAAAATTTATCATTAAAGAGTATTGTATGGGATTGCTGAAACTTCCATTTTCGCGTCTGTCTGCGCCACCGACACAGGCGGAAGCGTTGCACCAAGAATCATAACTAAAATAATTACTTCGGCAATCATCGCCGCCGCTGAGATCGCACTTTAAAATTCTTTCTACATCTATGTCCAATACATCGGAAATACCGTTTGTATTTCCTGCTTTACCGATAAATTCTACGGTTGTGCTGGGGCGTCCGTTAGCCATCATATATACGTTGACGGCTTCCTCCAAAGAGGACAAGAGCGTAAGGGCCTCTGTCGCGTGTGCTTTTTCCACCGCAACTCTGTATTGCGGCAGGGCCACACTGGCCAAAATGCCGATAATAAGAACGACAACCAATAATTCGATGAGAGTAAATGCCTGTTTGTTTTTCATGTTGTTTGCTCCTTGCTTTTTTACCAATACTTTATTATGGTTTTTTTTTTGATTTGTCAAGAGGCATTTGGCCCCTTTCTAAAGCATTTTTCGTGGTGTTATAGCAAAATTGGGGATAGGGCTAAACAGGGGGGGTTAATTAAATACGTAACCGGTTGTCCCTTGACCTACGTTTACCGTTTGGGTGCCGAAACTTTGGCAAATTTTTATTCCGAAAGCATCGTATCCATGGCAAAAGAATTGACCGCTTTTTACCTTGCCGATACCGTAAAAGTGAGAATAAGGATCACGATTGCAATACACAATAGCTTCCGTGAATCCGCTTGTAAGGGACGCGGCCCGGCAAACAAAATTTTTTGTTTTTACGGCACTCGCTCCGTACCCATAATTGGTAACGACCTCTCCCGGAAGTTCTATATCCAACGCTTCCACGTCTTCCGTATATTCTCCGTTTGCCAAATAGTAGGCTTCCGCGGCGCTTGCCATGGCGCGGGCAAGCGTGATAGCCTCTACGGCGCGTGCTTTTTCCACCGCTTTTTTATATTGCGGCAAAGCCACACTGGCCAAAATGCCGATGATTAAAACAACTACCAATAACTCAATCAGAGTAAATGCTTGACGATTCATCATAATTCCTTCAATTCAAAAGTTATTGTTATTGTAACTTTTTCAGACGTATGGTGCAAGGTTTGTCAAAAGGCCAACGTCCAACGATCTTCCGTTTTAACGGTTTTCATACCGTTTCTTTGTGGTTTTTTATATAATAAAGGTACTTGTCTTTGAAAGGGGTATTTATGGCTAAACGATTTACCGAAAATGCACAAAAAATTATTTTAATCGCACAAGAAGAAGCCAAACGCTTAAATCACGATTACGTCGGTACGGAACATATTTTACTGGGGTTGAGTGCCATTGACGGTACGGTGTCGCATAAAGTATTGTCCGGCTTGGGAATTACGTTTCGTAAGGTGCGCCAAGAAATTGAAAAAATGGTCGGCATCGGCGATACGATTATGTTATTGGGTGAAATTCCGTTCACGCCGCGCGCTAAAGCGGTGTTGGAATTTTCCGTGGAAGAATCACAAGTGTTGGGTACGGAACATATCGGCACAGAACACATTTTGCTCGGCCTTGTGCGCGAAGAAGAAGGGATGGCTGCAAAAATTTTGGATAATTTAGGCCAAAAACTATCTTCCGTGCGTGAAGCCGTTTTGACCTTTTTAGGAAACGCCAGCGAAGACGATATCGCGGAAAAAAGTACCGAAGAATCACAAGAAATCAATATGCCTATGTGGGCCAAAAATGATGAAAATTCATCTAACAAGACTAATAAAAAATCAAAAACTCCGACGTTGGATGAATATACCCGCGATTTAACCCGCTTGGCTGCCCAACACAAATTGGATCCGGTTATCGGGCGCGATGAAGAAATTGAACGCGTGGTGCAAATTTTAGCCCGCCGCACGAAAAATAACCCGGTACTTATCGGGGAGCCCGGTGTAGGTAAGACGGCTATTGTGGAAGGACTGGCCGAAAAAATTGCCCGCGGGGAAATTTCCGACTTGCTCGCCGGAAAACGGTTGCTTGCGTTGGATATGGCGTCCGTCATTGCCGGAACCAAATACCGCGGTGAATTTGAGCAACGCTTAAAAAATATTATTGATGAAATGGCTGCTGCGCAAGATGCCATTATTTTCATTGACGAACTTCACACCATTATCGGGGCAGGGGCGGCGGAAGGGTCTATGGATGCTTCCAATATGTTAAAGCCCGCCTTGGCCCGCGGTGAAGTGCAGTGTATCGGGGCGACCACTTTTGATGAATACCGCAAATACGTGGAAACCGATACCGCTTTGGAAAGACGCTTCCAACCGGTCGTTATTGAGCCGCCGGATGTGGATGAAACCATTGCTATATTAAAAGGAGTCCGCGCCAAATACGAACAACACCACAAAGTGAAATTTACCGACGGGGCTATCCGAGCGGCCGCTTCTATTTCCGACCGCTATATTTCCGACCGCGTCTTGCCGGATAAAGCATTAGATTTGTTTGATGAAGCCGGCGCACGGGCACGGCTTAAAAATGCTACGTTGCCGCCCGAAATCCGCCAAAAACAAGCGGAGTACAATCAGGCCGTGTTGGAAAAAGACGAGGCGCTCGCCAATAAAGAATTTGAAAAAGCCGCCGCCGCTAAAGATACCGAAGACCGGCTGAAAAATTACATTGACCATTTGAAAAAGAAATGGCAAGAAGAAAACGTTAACAACGTACCGGAAGTAACGGAAGAAGATATCGCACTGGTGGCATCTAAATGGACGGGCATTCCCGTTACGCGCATGACGCAAAGCGAAACCGACAAAATTTTACACATGGAAGAACGCTTGCATGAACGCATTATCGGGCAAGATGATGCGGTGCGTGTCGTGTCGCAAGCAATTCGCCGCAACCGTACCGGGTTGGGCAACCCCAGCCGGCCGATCGGCGGGTTTTTATTCCTCGGCCCTACGGGCGTGGGTAAAACCGAACTTGCCAAAAGTTTAGCCATGTTCTTGTTTGGCGATGAAGAAGCCATGATTCGGTTGGATATGTCCGAATATATGGAAAAATTTGCCGTTTCACGCTTAATCGGCGCGCCGCCCGGCTATGTGGGCTATGAAGAAGGCGGCCAACTGACCGAAGCCGTCCGCCGCCGCCCGTATAGCGTGGTGGTCTTGGACGAATTGGAAAAAGCCCACCCGGACATTTACAATATCTTACTGCAAGTGTTGGATGAAGGGGCTTTGTCGGATAATTTAGGCCACCGCGTCAGTTTCAAAAACTGCGTGATTATTATGACGTCTAACGTCGGTGCGCGCGAAATTACCAATAAAGGCAACCAACTCGGTTTTGCGGCTCACCAAAGCGCCGAGCAAGATTATCAGGATATGCGCCAAAATGTGATGGATGAAGTGAAAAAGACGTTCAATCCGGAATTTATCAACCGTATTGATGAAATTGTTGTTTTCCATTCACTGTCGCGTGAAAATATCGGTGCGATTTTAGATTTGGCACTCAAAGAAGTGGATGAAAAATTGGCGGAAAAAGAATTATCGTTGGAACTGACCGAAGAAGCCAAAAACTTCTTGGTGGAAAAAGGCTTTGACGAGAAATTCGGTGCGCGCCCGCTCTTGCGCACGATTCAGCGCGAACTGGAAGATCCGCTTGCGGAAAATATACTTGTCAGCCAATATCCCGCGCGTACGAAGATTGTGGTAGATTTTAATAAAGAAACCCGCAAACTCACTTTTGCGGGAGCGAAAACCAAAGAACCGGTGAACGCATAATTTTGGAGGAATTATGGACGCAAACAAACAAAAAGCATTAGACCTCGCCCTAGGCCAAATCGAAAAGGCCTTCGGCAAAGAAGCCATTTGTAAATTAGGCAGCGGCTCGGTACAAAAAGTAGAAGCCATCCCTACGGGCGCGTTGTCGTTAGATTTGGCGCTCGGTGTGGGCGGACTTCCGCGCGGGCGCGTTATTGAAATTTACGGGCCGGAAGCCGGCGGTAAAACGACGCTTTCGTTGCACGTTGCCGCGCAAACGCAAAAGATGGGCGGAACGGTGGCGTTTATTGATGCCGAACACGCTTTGGACCCGGTGTATGCCGCTAATTTGGGCGTAAATGTGGATGAGTTGCTCGTTTCGCAACCCGATTCCGGCGAACAAGCCTTGGAAATTGCCGAAAAGTTAGTGCGCTCGGGCGCGATTGATTTAATCGTGGTGGACTCCGTAGCCGCGCTTGTTCCGCAAGCCGAAATTGAAGGGGAAATGGGCGATGCTCACGTCGGTTTGCAAGCGCGCCTGATGAGCCAAGCCCTGCGCAAACTCACCAGCCTTTTAAATAAAACAAAAACGAGCATTATTTTCATTAACCAATTGCGCCAAAAAATCGGCGTGATGTTCGGCAACCCGGAAACGACCCCCGGCGGACTTGCTCTTAAATTTTATGCGTCCGTGCGTATTGATGTGCGCCGCATTGAAAACTTGAAAAAAGGTGACGAAATTATCGGTACGCGTGTGCGCGCCAAAGTAACCAAAAACAAAGTAGCGCCGCCGTATCGCCAAGCCGAATTTACCATGATTTTAGGCCAAGGTATTTCGCGCGAAGCGTGTATTATTGATAAAGGCGTGGAAGCCGGCATTATTGAAAAGAGCGGCAGTTGGTTTATCTATGGCGAAGAAAAACTTGGCCAAGGGGCCGACAATGCGCGCCAATATCTTAAAGATAACCCGGAACTGGCGGCCGAAATTGAAGATAAATTGTATGTAAAATATCTCGGCCATCATTATGACGGAAAACCGGCCGGCGAAGAAAAACCGGCAGAGAAAAAAGCCAAAAAATAACAACTTTTCTTAAACGGTGTAATATAAAGTAGGGTGGCAATTTTTGCCACCCTACTTGGATAAGTGATAAACAAATTACTCAACGTTAATACCGATAAATTGAGTAACCGGAATCGGAATACCACGGAGCATTCATTCCGGTTTCTTGTTTGCATAGTTGGTGTGCTAGTTGTGTGCCCGGTGGGTTGACAACACAAGTTTTCGCTCCAGCGTGTGCTGGCGTTGTGTTGTTTTGTAAATGGATCTCATAAGAAAGACCTACCTTTTCATCCACACAGGCTAAACGTTCGTCATTATCAAATCCGATTGTAAATAGGCAATAATAATCTGAGTTAAAATAAAAAAATCTTCCGTCACTCTGCCCGGCGGGAAGTTCTATGCTCAAAGCCTCTGCATCCATGGTGTAAGATCCGTTTGCTAAATAATAGACTTCTTCCGCGTCTGCCATGGCGTTTGCCATCGCTTTTAAGTTGGAATAGCGGC
This sequence comes from Candidatus Avelusimicrobium luingense, assembly GCF_902757105.1. Lineage (NCBI taxonomy): Bacteria > Pseudomonadati > Elusimicrobiota > Elusimicrobia > Elusimicrobiales > Elusimicrobiaceae > Candidatus Avelusimicrobium > Candidatus Avelusimicrobium luingense. The sequence continues at coordinate 132,121 of NZ_CACVTK010000002.1, read as the reverse complement.
TACGCATAACGGCTTTTTTGTATTGCGGCAGCGCGACACTTGCTAAAATACCGATAATCAGTACAACTACTAAAAGTTCAATGAGTGTAAAACCTTTGTTATTCATAAAATGCTCCGGTTTTTTTATAATCGTCTGATATTATGAAAAGTTGCAGGCTTTTATTCCTACAGGGGTGAGACCGTCACAACGATATCGGGGATCCAAGTCCGGATAAATACGAATCATCACATCCGTATCGGCACAGAGAACCGTTTTATTACCGGCGGGGCTTTTCCAAACGCCGCAACGGGAACCGTTTTCATAAATAGCACCAATATGTTCCACGCTGGTATCGTCCAGTTTTTGATAGGTTGCTGATTCTTCCCCAATATCAATATCCAATTCTCTCACATCCGTAGGCCATTCTCCGGTTGCCATTTCATAAGCCGAAGCACCCTTATATAAGGCATCTGCACGCGCACGCAATTGCACGGCACGGGCCTTTCTAACGGCTACTTGATATTGCGGAAGCGCCACGGCCGCCAAAATGCCGATGATTAAAACGACTACCAATAATTCAATCAGTGTAAATGCTTTGTTATTCATAAAATGCTCCGTTTTACCACTTATCATTATTATTGGTTTTTTATTTCAAATCGTCAAGGGCAAATTGCTCCGTGTGACGCAATGAAAGCAAATTTGAATGTGTTAAGGCCCACGCCATTCTGACGTGATAAAAGTTATAATGTTTTTATGGACGGCGTATTATTAGAAGATTTTGCTAATCACTTGAGTTTTGAGCGGCAGTTGTCGCGCAATACGGTAGTGTCGTACACGTCGGACGTGGCGCACTATTTAGAGTATTGCGCCGCTAACGAAATTTTGCCGCAAGACGTAGAACCCCCGTTTTTAGACCAATATAATTATCAGTTAAAAAATGTGGAAGGGTTATCGCCCGCCAGTGTATTTCGCAAGATGGAAGCCGTGAAAAGTTTTTATAAATTCTTGCTGATTGAACAACGTATCCAAGAAGATCCGACGCGTTTTTTGAAATCCCCCAAACTTCCCCAATCATTGCCCGAGCAACTTACACGCGAAGAAATGGATAAATTACTTTCTTTCCCGGCCGAAAAATTTGACGAAGTCCGTACCGTAACTATTGTGGAACTTTTATACGCGGCGGGACTTCGCGTTAGCGAACTGTTGGGGTTGCGGCTAGAAAATATCAATACGGACGAAGGGTGGCTGCTTGCATTCGGCAAAGGGGGAAAACAACGCTTCGTGCCGATTCACCCGGCTTGTTGTAAGCGTCTCAAAGAGTATTTGGCGCTGCGTACGGCACATTTTGTAGGCAAAGAAACGGACTCGGAAGTTTTTCTAAATAACCGCGGCAAAAAATTAAGCCGCGTAAGTGTGTGGAAAGATTTAGCGGCTTTGGGGCGCAAAGCCAATATCTCGCGTCCGCTTCATCCGCATTTGTTTAGACACACGTTTGCCTCGCACTTGCTGCAAGGCGGGGCAGATTTGCGTAGTTTGCAAGAAATGCTCGGTCACGCCAATTTAACGACGACGCAAATTTATACCCATTTAGATGTAACGGATCTCAAAAACAAACACAAGAAATTTCACCCGCGCGGCTAATTTCTTCCTAATTTTGTGTGATACTTCGTTGCGCAATGGCTTGAATACCTCCGCGCTAACGCGCGCGTGCCGACAGTATACTGCGCCCTTGCGCGCCTCGTCTGACACAAAATTCGTTTGAAATTACATACGCGCTAAACCGTAAAATATTCTCCGCCTAATTTTGCGCGTTACGATTTATTTAATACTAATCAAGAGAGTAGATAAAGCTAGACCCTTCCCAAGATGTCCCGCCGAGAGAACGGCAAATTTGGTGTTGTAAAGGGGCGGTTTTGGGGGTAGAATTGGGCGGTGTCACACAAAGGATGGGGTGTTCGTAAAAATTATTTTCCTGCGTAAGAAAAGAAAGTGTTACCGGGGCAAGCCAACTGTCATCCGTAACGGATAAATTGATGGCCGCACAAGTAGCCGGTTCGTCCGGCAAGCCGCTACCCATGGCACAATAAACAGTGGTATGTTTGGCTACCCAAGTATTAGCAAATTCATCAAATTGAAATACCTTCGGAATTATTTCGTCTAATTCGGAAGAAGTGGGATAACGTCCGTTAGCCAAGTAAAAAATTTGGGCGTGTTCCGTAAGGGCCTTCCCAAGAGGCATTAATTTAGCGGTGCGGGCTTTCCAGACAGATGTTCTATAAGACGAGTAAGCCACCATGCCTAAAATACCTATAATCAGTACCGTGATTACTAACTCCGGCAACGTAAATCCTTTTCGTTTCATAAAAGCATTATACTTAAATTGTCCAAAATGTTAAAATAATAAGATATGAGTAATGATAATTTTCCGCAAATTGACAAGAAACAACAAGACCGCTGGGAAAAGGCTAACCTTTTTGCCAGCCCAAAACTGCCGTCCGGCAAGAAATTTTATTGTTTAGATATGTTCCCGTATCCGTCGGGGGCGGGATTGCACGTTGGCCACCCGGAAGGATATACCGCGTCCGATATTTTAACCCGCTACAAACGCATGAACGGCTACGACGTCTTGCACCCGATGGGGTGGGACGCTTTTGGTCTGCCCGCGGAAAATTATGCTATTGCTACCGGCGTTCACCCGCGCGTAACGACGCAAAAAAATATTGATAATTTCAGACGTCAAATTAAATCTATCGGTCTGGCCTACGATTGGTCACGCGAAGTGGATACTACCGATCCGAACTATTACAAATGGACGCAATGGATATTCTTGCAACTGTTCAAAAAAGGCCTTGCGTACGAATCTACGGTACCGATAAACTGGTGCCCGTCGTGCAAAACGGGGCTTGCCAACGAAGAAGTCTTTAACGGCAAGTGCGAACGCTGCGGTCACGAAATCGAACGCCGCGCTTTGCGCCAATGGATTTTGAAAATTACCGAGTATGCCGAACAATTATTAGAAGGACTTAACGACCTTGATTGGCCCGAAAGTACCTTGACTATGCAGAAAAATTGGATCGGCAAATCTAACGGGGCCAATGTGCTTTTTAAGGTGGACGGACACGACGAAATTTTAACCGTTTATACCACTCGCCCCGATACACTTTTCGGCGCGACGTATATGGTTGTTTCGCCCGAACACCCCATTTTGGAAAAAATTGTTACGCCCGCGCAAAAAGACGCGGTAGCCGCTTATCAAAAAGAAGCCGCCAAAAAGAGCGATTTGGAACGCGGAGAACTGAATAAAGAAAAAACAGGCGTGTTCACCGGAGCATATGCCATAAACCCGGTTAACGGTAAAAAAATCCCGGTGTGGACTTCCGATTATGTGCTTATGGGATACGGTACAGGCGCCATTATGGCGGTTCCCGCCCATGACGAGCGCGACTATGCATTTGCCAAAAAATTCGGCTTGGATATTATTGAAGTTATCAAAAGCGAACAAGGCGTTGAAAAAGAAGCGTTCACCGGGGACGGCGAACTCGTTAATTCCGGTTTTTTGAACGGACTTCATGTGCAAGAAAGTAAAGCCGCAATGATTAAATGGCTTACCGAACATAACTGCGGTAACGCTAAAACTACATATAAACTGCGCGATTGGGTTTTTGCGCGCCAACGTTACTGGGGCGAGCCGATTCCCGTGGTGCATTGTGACAAATGCGGTGTCGTGCCGTTGCCGGAAAGTGAACTGCCCTTGCGCTTACCCGAAGTGGAAAAATTTGAGCCGTCCGGTACGGGCGAATCGCCTTTGGCGACCGTAGAAGATTGGGTCAAAACGACCTGCCCCAAATGCGGCGGTCCGGCCAAACGCGAAACCAATACCATGCCCCAATGGGCGGGTTCATGCTGGTATTATCTGCGGTATATGGATCCGCACAATGCAGAGAAACTGGTAGATCCGGCTATTGAAAAAGCCTACGGCCCGGTAGATTGCTATATCGGCGGCGCCGAACACGCAGTGCTACATTTGTTATATGCGCGTTTTTGGCACCGGGTATTGTATGATTTGGGCGTAGTGTCGTGTAAAGAGCCGTTCAAAAAATTACGCCACCAAGGGATGATTTTAGCATTCTCGTACCGCGATAAAATGGGAAATTACCACAGTTACGACGAAATTGATTTCAAAGACGGCAAAGCCTTTTTAGCCGCCACCGGGGAAGAACTCTCGCCGATGGTGGAAAAGATGTCTAAGTCCAAGAAAAACGTTGTTAACCCGGACGATATTTTGCGTGATTACGGCGCCGATGCGTTTAGAATGTACGAAATGTTTATGGGCCCGTTTGAAGCCAGCAAGCCCTGGGATATGAAAGGCATAGAAGGCGTTTCGCGCTTCTTAAAACGCGTGTACGGTTGGAGTGAAAACGTTAAACTAACGGGCGAACAAGACCCCAAAAAGAGCGAAATTTTGAAGAATAAAACGATTGAAAAAATCGGTGATGACATTGAAAATTTCCGCTTTAATACGGCCGTTTCGTCGCTCATGGTGTTATTTAACGACATTAGCAAACTCCCGCAAGTGAGCCGTCATACGTTTGAGACGTTCTTGAAACTCTTGCACCCGTTTGCACCGCATATTACCGATGAAATTTGGCAACAACACGGGTACGAAGGCTTTTTACTGCAAACCGCGTGGCCCAAAGCCGATAAAAACTTCTTGCAAGAAGATAGTATAGAAATCGGCGTGCAAATTAACGGCAAAGTGCGTGACCGCATTTCCGTTGCCGCTACTGCCTCGCGCGAAGAAATTGAAAAAATCGCGCTTGCCAGCCCGAAAGTAAAGCGTAACTTGGAAGGACTTGAAATTAAAAAAGTGATAGTTGTGCCGGGCCGTATGGTCAGCATTGTGGCCGCCCCGGCGAAATAAGGAGCGTTATGAAAAAACTCGTACTTGCTATGTGTGCCGCGGCCGCGTTAGTTGCGTGCGCGAGCGAAGGAGCGGTCTATAAACCGCAAGCGCAAATTATGCCGCAACATATTAAAAAAATTGCAGTGCGGCAAATTCTAAATAAAACAGAAGTATTTGCGTTGGAAGATAAATTCTATAATACACTCTACGACGAGTTTTTACGGAACGGTATGTATCAAATCGTACCGGAAAACGACGGCGCGCAAGGCGTAGTAGTGACCACTATTTCGCGTTACTTAAATGTGCCGGTACAGTATGACAGCCAGTTAATTCCTACCGTGTATCAAATGAATATATGGCTGGATGTGGTGTTCATGGATAAAACCACCAACGAACCGGTGTGGCGCGAGCCGGCACTGATGGGTACGCAAGTATATGCGGCTTCTACTTTGCCCGGCGGTATGACCGAACAACAAGCGCGTGATGAAGTGTTCGGGCAACTCTCGCGCGATATCGTCAAACGCACGGTGGACGGGTTTGGCTCGGTATGGAGCGAAAACAAAAAGAAAGTGATGAACAACCCGGAATATACCACCATTACCGATTAACTATGCCCAAACTGACTGCGGAAAAATTACAGGCAGAACTTGCCAAACAAAAAGTGGCTCCCGTTTATTTATTAACGGGGGAAGATCTTTTCCGCAAGCAAGAAGTTATCAAACAAATCCGTAACATTTTACAACCGGATGATTTTAATTTTTATTCGTCCTCTGCCGACAAGGCCGATATCGGTGAAGTGCTTGCTCTAGCCAACACGTCACCGGTGTTTTGCAATGCACGCTTGGTAGTGCTGACCGATATTGAAAAACTACGTAAAGATCCCAAAGCCGCTTTGTTAAAATATGTGTCCGATCCGCTTTCTACAACGACGTTGATATTAACCCACAACGATGCGAAAAAAATGAAAACGGAAAAAGCGCTGGCCGAATCGTGCGGGGCCGCCGGATGTGTGGTGGACTACGGCGAACTCAAACAAGCCGAACTTAATATTTGGGTGAAAAACCGCTTGTCCGCACGCGGGCTGACCGGAGATTTTGACGCGGTAGATTTGCTGTGCCAAACAGTGGGTTCGGAACTGGCCGCGTTAGAAAACGAGATTGAAAAATTGTATCTTTATACGGCACAACGGGAAAACAAAAAGATTTCCAAAGAAGATGTTTTGGCTTGTATAGGATTTAGTAAAGAAGAAAACCCGTTTGAACTTTCCAATGCCATTTTGGCCTGTAATAAAAACAAAGCCATTAAACTGGTAGATAAACTGTTAGATGACGGAGAAGAACCGGTGGCTATTTTAGCCAAAATGACGTATCCGATTGAAAAAATGGCCCGCATTAAACGTATGAGCGAAGGGGGAATGGCGGCGGGAGATATTGTCCGCGCGGCGGGGCTGTTCCCGTGGGAAAGCCGGCTTATCACTGCGGCGCGCAATTTCCCCGGCCAAAAACAATTTTTAGCAGCCATGAATAAAATGATTGACGCGGATGCCGGGTTTAAGTCCGGCGCAATAAGTGACCCGAAACTGACCTTGAAAGGGATATTACTTACGCTGTTTAGATAAGTACAATCTTATTAAGTTTTATCAATATAAGCGGGCACACCCAGTAGGTGTGCCCGCGTGCTAATTGAAATTAGTCTACAACTTATAACTTATAAAAACGCGCTCCGACAGATACCGTTGGCGTGGTTGAAATTCCCATTACATTCTTGCAAAATTTTCCGGCGGGTGAAACTTTCGCTACGGCTTCTGTGCAATACATGTTCCCTACCAAAGAAGCATCCCCTTTATGGACGAACGTAATTCCGGCAGCCAAATAGGGACCACGTCTGAATTGTCCGCGCGACCATACGAAACTCCCTCCGTTATTTACAATCAGTTCCATATCATTCGTCCCGCGGATAGCATCATCGGAACTAACGACAGGAGATTCAATAGATGTTTGGGGAGTAAGATTCTCAAAGTCTAAATCTAACTCATCAAAACGCGTAGCATAATTCCCGTTTGCCATAAAATAAGTTTCTTGTGCGGTGGATAATGCTTGAACAGACGAATATAATTGGGCCGTGCGGCTTTTCCAAACGGCTTTTTGATATTGCGGCAAGGCCACTGACGCCAAAATGCCGATAATAAGTACCACTACCAATAATTCAATCAGGGTAAATGCTTTGTTATTCATAAAAATCTCCTGTTTATACGGCTACTACTATAGTATTGTTTTTTTTTTTGCTTTGTCAAGGCGTGGTTTTCAGCCCGACGGTATTGAATGCTCTTTGGATGCCTTAAAAAGGGGGCAATTTAAGCACAATAACGGGTTTGGTATAATATAAATATGGAAATACTTTCTCAAGTTATAGATATCTTTTTGCATTTGGATGTTCACTTGAACGCGTGGGCCGCGTGGATGGGTATTTGGCTTTACGTGATTATTTTTGCGGTGGTGTTTTGTGAAACGGGACTCGTGGTGACGCCGTTTTTGCCCGGTGATTCGCTCCTGTTTGCGTGCGGAGCGTTAGCCGCCAGTAAAGGAAGTTCCATCTCTCTTTTTGTGTTAATACCCGTTGTGTTTTGTGCAGCGGTATTGGGCGATTTTTGCAATTATGAAATCGGCAAGTGGCTGGGGCCTAAAGTTTTTACACGCGAAGACAGTATTTTCTTAAATAAAAATCATTTATTAAAAGCACATGCTTTTTATGAAAAATACGGCGGGAAAACAATTATTTTAGCGCGTTTTATTCCCATTATCCGCACGTTTGCGCCGTTTGTAGCCGGCATTGGCAAAATGACGTATTTACACTTCGCTTCATATAATGTAATCGGGGCGTTTCTGTGGGTCATGTTATTTGCGGTGGGGGGATATTTCTTTGCCGATTTGCCGGTTGTGCAGCAACATTTCCACTACGTAGTGGCTGCCATTATTTTAATTTCGGTTTTGCCCGCGGTGTATGAGTTTTTTGCGGCACGCCGTCAGCAGAAGAAACCGTAAGTTGGACGGGTAATTTCCCTTGTGCTTTCAAATCCCCTAAAATAATATCCGCCGCCGTGTGTAAGGCATAGCGGTTTAACCCATAGGTGGCCAATACCACGTTGGCTTCGGGATAATTGGGAATATCGTACGGGCTCATCGTAGAAATAAACACGACATTTTTGTTTTCCTTGATTAAACCGTTAATAGCATTTTTTTGGTTAATATTTGTTTTATCGGCCCATTGAAGGCTTGTTAACACTAACAAATCGGCCCCTTTGGCGCAGGCAGCGGCCCGTTCGCTGTCTTTTTTGCGCGGGGTTAAAGCGGCATTGTAACTGCGTACGTTCCACCCTTTTTCCAAAAAAGGTTGGGCAAAACCGGGCAGTTGGTCTGCAAAGCGCGACGGAGCAAAAAACACGGCACAAACGGTAGGCTTTTTGTTAGCCTTTGGTGTAAACGGCAACAAATGGTGGCGGTCTCTGATAAGTGTAACGGCTTTGTCGCTGATTTTGGTCAGTTGTACCCGGTACGCATTTTGCGTGGGGGGGATAACAGCCGGAGTGTCTGTACTTAATAAGCCAAGCCGTTCTTTGATGTCAAAGATTTTGCGGGCGGCTTCTTCTACACGCGGTTGCAATTTTTTTTCCTGCACGCCTTGTAAAATTTGGGCAAAGACGGCACTTGGTTTAATGTATCGGCCGAGCAAAATCATATCTTCGCCACTTTCTAATGCACGCACCGCGCAGCCGGAAATCGTACAAAAATTAGTGGCACTTTTCATATCCAAACTATCCGTAACCAGTAAACCCTTAAAGCCCATTTTTTTTCGTAATAAATCGTGCAAAATCGGTTTGGAAAACGTGGCGATATCTTTGTTGTCCAATGCCGGATAGCGGATGTGCCCCGTCATAATACCGTCCACCCCTTGATTGATAGCGGCTTGGAAGGGAGCCAAATGAATTTTTTTCATCTGTTCGTAGGATGCTTTTACTACCGGTACATCGTAATGTGAATCTAGGGCAGTGTCGCCGTGCCCGGGGAAATGTTTTACTACACTTAAAATGCCGGCTGCCTGAAATCCGTGAATAAGCGACATGCCCATCCGTGTTACGTTCGTCGGATCGGAGCCGAACGAACGCACCCCGATGATGGGGTTATGCGGGTTGCTGTTAACGTCCAGTACCGGGGAAAAATTGATATGCACCCCCACACGTTTTAATTCCAGCCCGGCCAAATACGCTACGGCCGCGGCGGCATCTTCGTCGTTTGCGGCGGAAAGCATCATGTTGGTAGGCAAATAATCAAAGCCTAACGTAATAGGCGTATGCACGGTGCCGCCTTCGTAATCAATAGAAATTAAGAGTGGAATTTGATGCGGACTTTTTTGTGCCCACGTTTGCAATTTTTTGACGAGTTCTTCGGTTTGCGCAAACGAATAATTTCCCCATTGAATAAGTACACCGCCGATTTTTCCTGCTTCAATGACCGGGCGGACCAGTTCGGCACTGTCCACATCCACAAACGCAACGAGCGTTTGCCCGAGTTTTTCTTCAAATGATAATTCATCAAAGGTCGTGGCCGCGCGGGTAACGGTTGCTAAACACAAGGCTAACAGGAATGTGCCCCATTTTCTCATCGGTTTACCTCCACGATAGGTAGTTCGGCTGGTGCAAATAACCGTAACGGCATGCCCCAATAAAACATTCCGGACGTAATATAAAATTTCATGCCGTTTACATCAAAGAGTCCATACGCGCGCGGAAATTGTAATTTGACCAGATAATTAAACGGCCAAATTTGTCCGTTATGAGTATGCCCGCTAAACATTAAATTGACTTCGTTAGCGGCGGCAATTTCCGCATATAAGGGAGTGTGGGAAAGTAAAATAAGCGGCTTTTTCGGATCGGTCGCGGCGAGTAAATTAGCCATATCTTGCGCGGTTACGTTGGCGGTTTTGATATCTTTAAGTCCGGCCAGTTGCAACCCATTGGGTAGCGTAATCAGTTCGTTTTGCAATAATTTAATATGGGCCTTTTTGTAAAAATCTACGGCGGCTTTGAAATCGTTATAATACTCGTGATTGCCTAAAACGCCATACGTTCCGAGCGGAGTGTTGAATGTGGCTAACCGTTCGGCGTATTGGTCGGCATTGGGGCCATATTCAAACACATCACCCAACACTAAAATTATATCGGGTTTTTCGTTTTCCAACTGCGTGAGTGCTTTATCCCACCGCGCATATGATACGCCCATCCCCAAATGCGAATCGGAAATCAGCGCGATTTTTAAGGCGGGCAGTTGTGAATCGGAAACGGAAATACGTTTGATTTTCGGTGCGGAAAAACCGCCCCATACGGAACATACAAATAATATCCCCATGGTAATTACGCTGATAATTCCTAAATATGTTCTGGCGGAAAGGTGTAGCAGTTTGAGTAAAAAGGCTAAAACGGCGAAACCCGCGCTCACGCAAAAGGCAATAAATGCCAGCCCGAATAAAATGTAGGATGCATAATATAATACCTGGGTAAAAAAGTTGTAATGGGTGCGCGTGAGTGTAAGCCCGGCCAGCACAAATGCCGTGCATAGTATGGGTAACCACCCGGCAATACTGAATTTACTTAACGCCGGGAAATTCATACCGAGCCATAGCCCCGTTACGGCAAAGAGCCCCCAAATCACAAGCGTAGCAATAATAAAAAACGCGGTCATTTCCACTCCAACTTGGCTAGAATGCTTATATTTTACATAATAAAAAGTTATAATATAGTATATTCATATAAGTTGAGAGGAAAAAATTAGTATGACAGTTCGTGTTCGTTTTGCCCCGTCTCCGACTGGGTTTCTACATATTGGTGGTGTGCGCACCGCTTTATTTAATTATCTGTTTGCCAAAAAGAATAAAGGCACGTTTTTACTTCGTATTGAAGATACCGATGAAGAACGCTCTACCCAAGCGTCCACGGATGCTATTTTTGAAGGCATGCAATGGATGAATTTGAATTGGGATGAAGGCCCGATGACCGACGGTACTTCCAAAGGTCCGGATGCTCCCTACTACCAAGCGCAACGCGCCGATATGGGCATCTACAAAAAATATATTGACCAATTATTAGCCGAAGGCAAAGCCTATAAATGCTATTGCACGGAAGAAGAATTGGAAGCCAACCGCCAAAAATGTTTGGCCGAACACCGCCCGCCGAAATACGACGGTAAATGTGCCCATTTAACGCCCGAACAACAAAAAGAATTGGAAGCGCAAGGCCGCAAATATGTTATTCGTTTCCGCATGCCGCAAGAAGGGGATGTGGAATGGGATGACCTTATCCGCGGACACGTCAAATTTGCCAGCAAAGACTTGTATGATTTAGTCATCCAAAAAACAAGCGGATATCCTACCTATAACTTTGCCGTAGTGGTGGACGATCACTTGATGCGTATGACGCACGTTATTCGCGGGGATGACCACATTTCCAACACGCCGGCGCAAATTCAAATTTACCGCGCACTCGGCTGGAAAGAGCCTGTTTTTGCCCACTTGTCTATGATCCACGGGCCGGACGGCAAAAAATTATCCAAACGTCACGGCGCGACCAACGTAGTGGAATTTCGCAATATGGGTTACTTGCCCGAAGCCTTGAAAAACTACTTGGCTTTGCTCGGTTGGGCCACCAGTGATTCCCAGCAATTATTCGCTCCCGGTGAATTGGAAGAAAAATTTGACATCTCCGGTTGCCAACCCAGCCCGGCGGTTATGGATCCGGAAAAACTCAATTGGATGAACGGCGAATATATCCGCGCTACGCCGATTGCCCGCTTAACCGACCTTGCGTTACCGTTTATTGAAAAAGCCGGAATTGATGTATCCGGTGTGAGCCGCGCACAATTGGAAAGCATTGTGGCGTTGGAACAAGAAAAATATAAACTCTTAACGGAAATTCCGGATTTAATCCGTTTCTTCTTTGAAAAACCCGTTTTTGAACAAGACGCTTTGGAAAAAGTTTTCGGTAAGCCGGAAGCCAAACAGGCGTTGGAACTCATTATCGCGGCCTATAGCAAACTAACCGATTTTACCGAAGCTAATTTGGAAACCGCCGCCCGCACAACCGCTAAAGAAAACGGTCTAAAGGCAGGGCAGATTTTCCACCCGGTACGTGTAGCCGTTTCGGGCCGCACCCACGGGCCGACGTTGTTTAAGATGCTAGAGTGTATGGGCAAAGAAACGGTGCTTGCGCGTTTGCAAGATGCGCTCGCGCTTTGTAAGCAGCCTGCTTAATCAAAATGAAATACTGGCTTTTTGACGGAAAAGATGTGTTAGGTCCGTTCACGTTGCAGACCCTTGCCGCGCGAACGGACTTTTCCGCCACCAGTTTAATTTGTGCCGGAGAAACAGGGGAAGAATCGGACGGATGGCAGTTGGCTTCGTCCTTTGAAATTTTCCGTTTCCATCCGGTTAGCGGGCAGTTAGAAGGCGTATTTTTGCCGGACGGTAAAGAAGTTACCGCTACGGAAATTCCCACCGAAGAACCGCAACCTAAAAAAACGGAAGAAAAACCGGTTATTCAACCGGAACCCATACTGGTACAACCACAACCGCGTGTGGAAAAAACGGTGGAAGAACCGGCCACGGTTATATTGGCTAGAGAAGATGTGGATTTGGTTCTTCCCGAACACCCGGAAGAAAATCAAGCGCCCGCCCCTATACAAGAAACAATTCAACAACAAGCGGCGACTCCGCAACCGCAAGAACCTACACAAGAACAAGAGGTAGTGCCCGCGCAGGAACCTCAAAATGAACAAGCGGAGCCAGATACTTCTAAACCGGAGAAATTGCAAGAATCGTTGACGGTTGCCCCGGAAGAAGAAATTATTTCTACTTGCACCTTGCCGCTTGTTAATGAGATTTTAGAACGGAGCGATTTACCGCAACTTCCGCAAGGCGATTTTGAACCGGTACCGTTACCGGATATGCCGGAATTTGCATTAAAGGAAATTGCTGCCGAACCAACCGAAATAACTGCGGAACAAGCAGAGACTCCCGGGCCGACACAAACCGCCGCCGCGCCGGCACAACCGGTTGCAAAGCCGGTATCCCAAGAGCAATTAAAGCCGCAAGAACCGCAAGAATTGGTTTCTTCTGCGACCGAGCCAACGGAAACTCCGCAAGAGACTCCCGCACAAGAAAAAATTTTACAAGAAGAACCTATTTCGCAAACGGCCATCCCCGCCCCGCGTCCGCCGCGTGAACAGACATTGCACCGGTTGGAACAAGCCTTAGCCAACCGTCAAGCCGTGCCGGACATATCGGAAAGACAATCGCCCACACATAAAAAAGCCTATATGATTTTATGGATTTTATTAGGGATAATCATCGTGCTTGCTTTGGCTATTTGGGGATTATCACGTATGAAAACGCAAACAACGGATACCCCGTCTAAAGCGGCAAATACACCGACATCGGTCGTGCAACAAGTGCCGACACAGACAACCCCAACTCCTACACCTGTTGCTACCCCGGTGCAAACGGCGGCTTTGGCAGAAACGTCGGCGCCGGAAAAACCCATTACGCCCCCTAAACCTGTTACCGCACAAGAGAAAGCATTAGCCGCAGTCCAAAATTATCAATTGCCCGATAATAAAGGTACGATTGCCGCTTATTTTGACCGGGTGTATCAAGACCATTTATCGCAAGGATATATAGCCAGTTGGTCCGTAGAGCCCTTGCATAAAAGTATTTATATTGTAAAATATAGACTGACCAAAACGCGTACCGAGCCAATTGTGTATGTCTTTCAAGCAGACGGCGTACGCGGAAAATTAACCGGCGCGCTTAATAATATCGCGCTCGATTTAGTAGGACGGATTAACCAAAATTAAAAAGAGAGGAATTGTATGGCAGAACAAACAACGCAAAATTTGCCGCAAGCAACCATGGACGATTTGTTTAAGTTGATGAAAGCCAAAAACGCGTCCGATATCCATTTAACCGTAGGGGTTCCCCCGGTGCTTCGTATTCAAGGGCGGCTCTATCAAACGCCGTTTGAATCGTTGACGAAAGAAAGTGCCCAAACGTTAATTTATTCTATTTTGAACGACGACCAACGCCAAACTTTTGAAGATACCTTGGAATTGGACTGCTCTATCGGTTTGAAATCGTTAGGGCGTCTGCGTGTAAACGTATATAAACAAAGAGGATGTGTTGCTGCTGCCTTGCGTTCCATTCCTAATGAATTTAAGTCCTTTGAAGAACTTAACTTGCCCCCGGTAGTTTATAACATTATGAAACTCAACAAGGGGCTCGTTTTGGTAACCGGGGCAACCGGATCCGGTAAATCTACCTCTCTGGCCAGTATGATTAACTACCTCAATATGAACGAAAGTAACCATATTATGACGGTAGAAGATCCTATCGAATTCGTCCACCAACATAAACGCAGTATTGTCAATCAGCGTGAAGTGGGTGCCGATACCAAAACATTCGCTGCCGCGTTAAAACACTTCCTGCGCGAAGACCCGGATATTATTCTGGTCGGCGAGTTGCGCGATATTGAAACCATGGAAGCCTGCTTGACGTTGGCCGAAACCGGTCACTTGGTGTTTGCTACCTTGCACACCAACGACGCTGTGCAGTCCATCAACCGTATTATTGACGTGTTCCCGCCCAACCAACAACCGCAAATCCGCACGCAGTTGTCCTTCGTGTTAGAGGCGATTATTTCCCAACAGTTAATTCCTACCCTTACCGGCGGGCGCGCTATGGCCGCCGAAGTCTTGCTGGCTAACTCTGCCGTGCGCAGTTTAATCCGCGACGGAAAAGCCGAGCAGATTATCTCTACCATGCAAACTAACGTAGGTATGGGTATGATCACCATGAACCAAGCGTTGGGTGACTTATATATCCAAAAGAAAATCAGTTATCAAGAAGCCTTGTCGCACTCGAGTGATACGTCCGGTTTAAAGACGTATTTGCAACAAAAACTCGGTACGGCAAACTTCAAATAAAGTTTGTTCCTGTGTGTAAGAAACTCCCCGGACTACCCCCCGGGGAGTTCTGTTTTTTACCCAAAAGACCTAGGTGCTTTCTGGGCCAAAATACCCTTGCGGGCTTGCCTATAAAAAACCGAAAATATAATATCGTTAGTTTTATTGTTTAGTAAGGAGAAGATATGAAAAAAGCATCTTTGGCGGTAATTCCGTTCATTTTTGCAGTCTGTCCTGCGTTTGCACAAAATAAAGTGAAAGTTTTGGAAACGCTTCCCCAAGTCGGAAGCAAAATGACCGAGCAAGTTACACTAGCCGGGGAACGGACTGCTCAAACCGTCCAAGCAGGGGAAGAAGCAGTTCGCACCGCCCTTATGTCCGCCGCGCGTGCCATGCAAGCAACAACTATACAAGCGGGGGAAATGCATGAACTACAAGCATTCCAAACCCCGGCAGTATCTGCCGAAATAATATCTTCAGATTTTTCTGTTTCACAAATAATAGCCAAGCAAGCCTTTTATAATGCCTTGACGGCCGGAGAATTTGATGTGGCCCAAAATTTATTGGATCAAACCGGTAAAGAAGTGTTGCTTTCCAAGGATGTTTATTTCTTGTGTGCAAATTTA
Source organism: Candidatus Avelusimicrobium luingense (assembly GCF_902757105.1). Lineage (NCBI taxonomy): Bacteria > Pseudomonadati > Elusimicrobiota > Elusimicrobia > Elusimicrobiales > Elusimicrobiaceae > Candidatus Avelusimicrobium > Candidatus Avelusimicrobium luingense. Next base: position 116,608 of record NZ_CACVTK010000002.1, on the reverse strand, counting down.
CTCCACCGGGCCGGGCATGAGAAACAAATTACTTTTTTATTAGAAAACGGTCTTGATCCCAATAAAATTTTGTTGAATATTCCGTTAATACATCATGCGGTTTTGTATGAAGGGCAGACCTATTTGCCGATTTTGAAAAAATACGGAGCCGATTTGAATATTCAATCCGGCATTTCAAAAGCCACCCCGTTGCATTGGGCTATTTATAATTACGCCACTACCAAAGAATTAATCAAATTAGGGGCTGACCCGACTATCCCCAATGCGCAAGGGCGTACTCCGGCTCAACAGGCACATAGGGAAGCGGAACACGCCGATGCGCAAACGCAGGCGGAATTGAAAAAAGTAGAGAATTATTATTATCATGCGTTGTACTCGTTTGAGCCCCTTGCCGGTTCATCGGCCGTTGTCCAACATGCCCGCGTGCTATCCCCCAGCGAAGTGCTTTCTTATGTGAAAGCGGACGGACGGGTGCTTATGCCTAAAGATTTTAGTATTACCGATGATTATTTCTATCAAGGTTTGCAAGTGGAATATGTATCCGATTTGAAAACCATAGTTAAGGATGGGTTGGTGGTAACCGGGGATACCTTCCCGCAAGCCTTAAACCGGGCCTTGCCGGCTAGAGAAGATGTCAAAATGATAGAAGATGAGCCGACGAAATTGCGCATACCGGTTGTGGTGCGTACACTCTTCTCTACACAGGCCACTATTGACAATACGCATATTTCTCCGGCATCCATAGCAGATGTCATGGTGTTTTGGGAATTTAATGGAAAACCGGGTTGGTATCGGGTTACATTGCAAAAAAACGAAGAATTGCTTTTTACACCGGTACCGACGGCTTTTGCCAGCACCTATTTTTTCCGTTAGTTTTTTTCTATATTTCCCACCCCGCCCGAAACGGCGGGGTTTTTTCGTGCAATAAAACTTTCCGCAGAAGTGTTAAATTTGATAGGATAACAATAACGCTAACTAATAAGGAGAATCAGTCATGAAAAAACTAGGACTTGCTTTACTGCTTATGCCGTTTGTGTTTGCGTGTTCGCCTAGCGTCAAACGCGTGGAAACTAATTTAGTAAAAGACGTTTCCGGCGGTTGGAACGATACCGACGCGCAAATGGTGGCTCAAGAAATGATTACGGACTGCTTACAAGGCGGTTGGTATCCCAAATTCTTGACTAAAAACGGTAAAGAACCGGTGGTGATTGTCGGTACGGTAACCAATGAATCGTCCGAACATATCAATACGCGCGTATTTGTGGAGGAAATGCAACGTGCGCTCATTAACTCGGGCAAAGTGGAATTCGTAGCCTCTGCCGGCGAACGCGGCGAAGTACGCCAAGAACGCTTGGAACAAGACGAATTTGCGTCCGAAGCCACCCGCAAAGCCTTTGGACAAGAAATCGGCGCTGATTTTATGCTTTCGGGCGTGCTCAGTTCCGTAGTGGATAAATCCGGCTCCAAAGCACTCGTGTTCTACCAAACGAACTTGAAACTCATTAACTTGGAAACGAACCAAATCGTTTGGAACGGACAAAAACAAATCAAGAAATACGTTAAACGCAGTAAAGTTTCTTGGTAAGGAGATTTCGCACTATGAAGGCGCGCGTATATTTGCTGGGGCTGCTTGTATTTTGCACCGCGTGTACGGCGCCTTCGTTGCGTTATAAATCCGATGTCAGCCACCAAATGGCTCAGGGTGATTTTAAGGTGGCGGCCGATATGGTGGCGGCTAAACGTACCAAACATTATGCCCGTCAAGACCGCGCCTTGGCCTATTTAGACGAAGCCGTTTTGCGCCACGACGCCAGCGAAAACGCTAAAAGCGATGAATTGTTTGCCCAAGCGCAAGAGCGGATTGATGAATTATATACGGTTAGCGCCTCCAAATCTGCCGGGCGGTTACTCGTCAACGATTTAACATTGCCTTATAGCGTGGCCCCATACGAACGCGCGATGACTTATTTTTACCGCGCTATGAATTTTATTGAGCAAAACGATTTGCAAAATGCCGCGGTTGAAGCGCGTAGAGCCGTACAATTTTTAGATAATTTACGCGGCAGTAAACGTAGCGGCTATAACGATGACCCTTTCGTGCAATATTTTACGAGTTTGGTGTTTGAATCGGTCGGGCAACTTTCCGATGCGCGCCTTAGCCGCAGTAATGCGCTAAACGGGTACCAAAAATTAGGCGGTTTGTTAAAGGTAAGTGCGCCGGAGTTTTCCGTTCCGTCTAATTATGCCAACTTAGGCGAAGTAATTATTTTACATTACAATGGGTTGCTTCCGCTGAAACGTAATGCAACCATACAAGTAGCGTGGGATAGAATGTACTCGGTACTCTCTACCGCGCAAGAAACGAACCGAAGCGATTTAAGTCCGCAAGTAGTTAATGCGCTTCAGGCCGGTTTTATGGGGCATGCCGTCACGGTGGCATTCCCAGAGTTAACCCCGCAACCGTATAGCATTGTATCGTCTTTTGCCGAATCGCCGGACGGCCAGCGCTATACCTTGCAAAAAGTAGCCGATTTATCCGCTGCCGCGCAAGCCGATTTGGAAGAACGTAAGCCCGGTATTTGGTTTCGGGCCATTTCGCGGGCGGTGGCTAAACAAGTGACCGCTCAAGCAGCCCGGCAAGCGGCGCGCTCGGCCTCTAAGGATGATAATTGGGGGGATGTAGCGGAACTATTTGTTAACATTTTAGGTAGTGCTGTGGAAAAAGCAGATACCCGCCAATGGTTTACATTGCCGGCCCAAATTCTGATGGCCCGGATGTTTGTAGCACCCGGAACGCAAGATATCAAACTGCGCTTTCGCGACCGATTTGGTAATATAATAGGAGAACATACTTTTGAAAATGTGCGTGTAACGCCGGGTGGACGTGTTTACTTGCATTACCGCACTGCAAAATAAGGAGGAAATTATGAAGAAACTTATCGGATGTCTTTGCGCCGTACTCGCGTTAAGTGCTTGTACGACGCTCAATAAAAACACCGTATCGTATCAGGCTTCTAAATACGATTCGGCCAAGTATTATGTAGTGTCTGGTGACGGAAAAACCAAAGACGCCGCTTCAAAAGATGCGCTGGAAAATATGCGCGCGGCACTTGTTCAAAATGCGCCTGATTTAGCACAAGATAAAATTTTAACTGATTTGGTAGCCAACGCTAAAGTGGAAAAAGTATGGAAAGATAAATCAATCAAACAATCCCACTATTTGGCGTTAGCCGTTTTATCCCGTGAAAATGCACATAAAATTTTATCACAGGAAATGGATAAAATTGATGCCCAACTCTCCGGTTTGGATGCACAATTTGCTAATCCCGCCGAGCCGCTTGCCGATTTGCGTATCGCTTACCGGATGCAACCGCTTATCCAACACCGCACGTTGTTAGATGATACGTACCAATTCTTGTCCAAAACGCACCAAAGTTACAATGCGGATCAATTCTTTCCTTACAAAAACAAATTGAAAGAAAAAATGGCCGCGGTACTGGTGGGCGTTGATGTGCAAGGGCGCGAAAGTAAAGTCATGATTACGTACGTAGTAGATGCCCTGAATAAAATGGGGCTTGGCGTCGTGGATATTTCCGACCCGGAAAAAGTGCTTAGTGTGGAAATCTTAACCGACGTGGATAATTATGATTCTAAAAAAGTAGATGGCTTATTGTGGGCATCCAGCAATGCGGCTATTAGTTTGGTGGATGCTACCCGCGGAGTTACATTTTCTCGTTTTAATGTGTATGAACGGGCCGGTACTTCGCGTGCCGAAGAATCTATGCGCCGCAGTATGGAAGCCGCCGGTAAACAAGCCGCCGCTCAAATTACCGCTCGCTTAGAAGCCTATTTGAAAACGAAATAATAAGGAGAATATATGAAAAAATTACTATTGGCTGTTTTGTTTATTTTACCGGTAGCGCTATTTGCCCAAGAAGCCACTTCGGCGGCAGATCCGGCTCAGCGCACGCAAATGCTTTATTCGCTCGGTTTTTTGTTGGGGGATAACCTCAAACGCGAGCTGATTTTGGATAACGATACTGATTTTAAAGCCGTTTCGCAAGGCATGCGCGATAGTTTGCTCGGCAAAAAATCACAAACGGACTTGGAAAAATACAAACCGCAAATTATCCAAAAATACCGCGAAGATGCCCACTTATTACAAGAAAAACATCAAGCGGCCCAAGAAGCCTATTTGGAAAATTTCCAAAAAGAAAAAGGGGTCAAAAAATTAGATAACGGTGTGCTTATCAAACAAACGCGCGCGGGTAAAGGCAAGACGCCTAAAGCCGACGATACGGTAAAAGCACACTATACCGGTACACTTATTGATGGTACGAAATTTGACAGTTCGCGTGACCGCGGGGAAGCGTTCCAAACGCGCTTGACCGATGTTATCCCGTGCTGGACGAAAGCATTTCAACAATTAAAACCCGGGGCGCGTGCTACCGTAGTGTGCCCGGCGCAAACCGCGTATGGTAGTCGCCCGGTGGGGCCTATTCCCGCCAACTCGGTACTCGTGTTTGACGTGGAACTTTTGGATATTGTGAAATAATGTCTAAAACAAGTTACTGTTTAATTGCAATTATGATCACCGCGCTCTTATTTATGGGCGCGGTGCGCGGTTATCAGTTTTACCAAAAAAAAGTAGCCCAATGGGAAGAAGAACGGCTCAATAGTCCGGACGCGGCATTCTCATTTCAACGACAAACCCCGGTAGCCCTTTCGGCTCCCCAAGCCGAGCCGGTATCTAATCCGCAAATTCTTCCCGCAGACATTACTTCTATGGCTATTTTACCGCTTAATGCCGATGAGTCTGCTGCCGGAAAAAGTGTTTCGTTAACTACCTCTCAATCAGTTGTTTTAGAAGATGCGCCGCTGCCCGAAACACAAGCCATAGAACAAGCGCAAGAGACGTTACGCTCTATCGTGCGAGATTTTAAGGATGAGCCGGAAATCAAGGCCTTTAATCAAGACCTTGCCAAAGCCACCCAGGGGCAAGCCGTTGATTTAAGTGCCCTAGGTGGGGGCGATTTGGGCAAAATATTAAAAGACAATCCGCAAATTCAAGAAGTGGTATCTAAACACATGCAAGATCCGAATTTTGCCCAAACCGTGAAACAAATTTTGTCCAATCCGCAGTTCGTGGAAAGTGTACAACAGTTACAGAAACACAGCGCCGGAGCGGCAAAAAATCAAAAACAAAATAAGTAAAATATTGTATCCTATACATATAGGAGGCAATCTTGTGGTGAAAATTTTACTCAAAACTATTATTTTAGTTTTTATTATTTTAAGTATCTATTTTATCGTTAACCCGTCGGCTTGTTCTAACTTTATGATGGGCCGCGTGACGAATGTAACGGATACACAACCTACACAGGAATTGTTACCGGGTGAACATGAAAAAATGTTTGTTCCCTCGGGAGACAAACCCCTTGCGCAACCCTATCAAGGATCGTCCTCCACGGCAGCAGGTGTAAAACCGTATTCTGCAGACGAGTCGCAAGCCTATCCTATGCAAGATAATGCGCCGGTGGTCGGTATTACCGATACAAACACGATGAAAGAACCGGCTATGCCCACTTATTCTCAAGACGATATTGATTATGCCGTAGCCAGCCGCTATGTAGAGTTGGAACAGGAATATGCCAAACTCAACAAAACCGGTAAAGATACGGCCAAAGAAATATCTTCTATCGTGATGGATGATTTTGAACTCACCCAACAAGAATGGGAAGCGTTTTTGGAACGGGCTACGGCCAGCAATTTGTTTAACAAAGTCCGTACCGACCTTTCCGCTAAACAAAACGCCGAAAAATAAAAGTTAGTTTTTGGTTGCATAAAACACCCCCGCGATATTTGTGGGGGTGTTTTTATGATTTTTGCTATACTATGTTTATCGGAACATTTTGGTACAAAGGAATAAGGATATGAGAAATAAGAAGTCGGAAGGTTTTACACTGATTGAATTATTAGTCGTTGTCTTAATTATCGGTATATTGGCCAGTGTAGCATTGCCGCAGTACAAGGTGGCTGTTTTGAAAAGCAGATTTGCTACGTTGCGCCCCGTAGTGGACGGTATCATGAAAGCCCAAGAGAGTTATTATATGGCTAACGGACAGTATGCCACCCGGTTTGATGAATTGTCCGTAGATGCTCCGGCCGGTTGGACGGTTTCTTGGTCGGGGGATAGCGAAATAGCATCCAAAGGAAGTTTAAGGGTGGACTTATATAATCCGGTCAATGACGGAAGTGAAAAAAGTGTTCGTGGGGATCTCTATGACGGCGGAACACTTGTTTTGACATTTCGGCACGTATTGGGAACGGGCGCGCGCGGCCAGTGTGTAACCTCTACCGCTACCGCCGGGCAAGTGTGCAAATCTATGGGTACGTATCAATGGACTTCGGACGGTTGGACGGCATACGGACTTTACGGCTATAATGAATAATTAAACATATCAAAAAACCCCCGGTGCTCGTCGCACGGGCGAGAGCGGGGGTTTTTGTGTTTATAGAAAAGTATAAAACCCCTTGACTTTGTTTTTTTTTTTGCTTTAATAGGCATATATTAAAATCCTGTGGAGGGATACGCATGAGAAATAAAAGTAGTTTGTCGGGGATTTTAGATGCGAAAGCATTTACGCTTATTGAATTATTAGTAGTGGTTTTAATTATCGGCATATTGGCGGCGGTGGCTTTGCCACAATATAAAAAGGCAGTAGTTAAGGCTCGGGTAACTCAGTTATATACGGCTGTGTCTGCGGCGGGGCAAGCCGCGGCAAGTTACAAAATGGCTAACGGCACATGGCCGGAGTCATTTGAAGATTTAGATATAGATTTCCCTTTGACAGTGGAAGCAAGGACGGATAGTAATAGTTGTGGTATCTCTACGGGAACAGGTTTAACGGTTGCCCGCGGAAAAGGATTCTCTCTGATCATATCGCCCAATTCGGTTCTGGGCGTGTTAACGGAAGGGGAATATCAGTGTGTAGGATTGGCTGATAGACAAACAACGGAACATGCAGGAAAGTATTGTATAGAAATTACCGGAAGCGGGCGTTGGTCTCGCCCCAAAGGAGATTTTTGTACAAAAGTTTTGAACATGCAATCGGTGCCGGAAGCCATTACCGCAGGCGTCAATTGGTTTCAATAAAAAACCCCCGGTGCTCGCCGCACGGGCGAGAGCGGGGGGTTGTCAGTAACTTCAACAACTACTCGTTATAATCTTTGAGCATTTTGGTGCGGCTGGGGTGGCGCAGTTTGCGAATGGCCTTGGCCTCAATCTGACGCACACGTTCGCGCGTAACGTTAAACATTTTTCCTACTTCTTCTAACGTGCGCGGATAGCCGGAATCAATACCAAAACGCAAACTGATGATTTTAGATTCCCGCTCCGATAAGGTGGCCAATACGTCGGCGACTTCTTGTTTACGTAAAAAGTCCGCTGCGGCGTTTGTCGGATCCGGCCCGTTCTTATCTTCAATAAAGTCCTCTAAGTTGGAGTCTTCGTCTTCTCCGATAGGGGTAGAAAGCGAAATCGGGTCTTGCATGATTTTCAGTACGCTTTTCACTTTTTCTATGGATAAGCGCAACGCCTTTGAATAATCTTCCAACGTGGGTTCGCGCCCGTGCTCTTGCCGGAATTTGTTAGTTACTTTAGTCAGTTTGGAAACTAATTCTTTCATGTGCACCGGGATACGAATGGTGTTGGCTTGATCGGCAATGGCGCGGTTGATGCTTTGGCGAATCCACCAAGTGGCATACGTGGAAAACTTAAAACCGCGTTTGTATTCAAATTTTTCTACCGCTTTCATAAGGCCAAGACCACCTTCTTGAATTAAGTCTGATAGTTCCAAATTGGAATTGACGTGCTTTTTAGCGATAGATACCACCAAACGCAAGTTGGCTTTAATGAGTTTTAATTTGTCTTGTAAAATCATATCTTCAAAAAATATGATACGGTCATTAAAAGCCAAAAATTCTTTTTCCGACATGGGTAACATATCCACCATTTGGTTATGGCGGCGGCGGACGTCGTCAATATTTGTAAGCGCCCGTTCTAATTCCGGCAAGGTGAATTTGGTTTTCTTTTTGAATTCACGCTCGGTAATTTTTTTGTTTTTCAAATCGTTCACTAATTTTTTGACTTGTGCATACGGCCCGAAATAATCATCAAAGCGTTGCATGTCGTTGGACGTTTCGCGCAAGCGGTCGGCTAAATTCTTAATTTTATTAGTTAAACGTTTGATTTTGTTTTGATTCAAATTGAGTTTGGTAATACACGCCACGACTTCTTTTTGTTTGGCTTCCATTTTTTCAATGGCATTGTTGCGGCGCTTATCGGATAAATTCCCTTCGCGAATTTCCCGCATCAGTTTGGTAATTTCCTGCTCGCGTTTGCCGATGAAGTTGGCCGCTTCTTTGAGTTTGCGGCGCATGTTGGTCAGTTCGCGGGTGGTACGTTTTCCGCGGGGCATCAGTTCTTTGGTGGTCATTTCCTCTTGGTCCACCAATTCTTCCCAGTTGCAAATTTCGCGCATCGTAATAGGGGACTCTAACACGAGTTTGCGCAATTCTTTTTCGCGCTCGCGGATGTTGCGGGCTAAGGTAATTTCTTCGTCGCGGGTAAGCAAGGGTACACGGCCCATTTCCGACAGGTACATCCGGATAGAGTTAGAAATATCCGGCGTGGATGACCAATCTTCACTGAGGGTTTCTTTTTCCGGGGCGGAATTAGATTTTAATTTTTTTTGTTCTACCAGTTGTATGCCCAAATCGTCAATCGTGTCCATGATACCGTTGACGTCTTCGGCACTCATATCCGCGCCTTCAATAGAACGGTTTAGGTCCTCTAAGGCTACAAAGCCGCTTTCTTTTCCTTCTTGTAACAAATCTTTTAGTGATTTATTTCCTGATGCCATAATTTCCCTCAACTACTTTTTTAATTTCGTTTGTAACGACATATACTCTTGGATGAGTTCCGGCGGCACATTCCCTGCCCCCAGCGATTTCATCTTTTGTTGTACTTCTTTTAGGCGTTTTTGCACGCCGTTTTGTTTTACCCGGGCCACACACGTTTTAATATCGCGTTGCGGCTGAAAATCCGGCGGAATTTGCAACATCGCCAGTTTGATAATTTCTTGCGCCAACGACGGTACTTCCGCTTTTACTTGTTCCACTAACTCCTTTTCGTTTGCTCCTGTTTGAGCCGCTTTACGTACGGCTTGAAACAGGTGAAAACTACCCGGCGTGGAAAAATCGTCTGCCGTAAGTTCGGCACATAATTCTATTTGTTCCGGCGCACGGAGTAACCACGACAGCAGTTCTTCTTCGGCACTGTTGGTGGCCGATACGGGAGATACTACCGGTGTACCCACTTGCCTTGTTTTTAATGCGCCCGGCCGTTGCAACCGCGCCAAAACCAGGTTTTCATCTACGCCGATATGCTCGGCTACATATTTGGCCCATTCGCGCCGGACGATAGCATCTGGCTGTTGGGTGATAACTTCGGCAAGTTCCGTTACCAAATGCGTTTTATCTTGTGCACTTAACGGCATCGCACATTTTTTCATTAATTCGCGTGTGTAAAACGCGATAACATCTTCCGCTTTATCCAAAATCTGTTCAAACGCTTCTTTGCCGTTGGCGGCGATATATTCATCGGGGTCTAACCCGTCCGGCAACGTGGCAATTTTTACAAATAGCCCGCGGCTGATAAGTACGAGCGAACCGCGCAAGGCGGCTTTTATTCCGGCCGCATCCGGGTCAAAGAGCAAAATAACGTTTTCCGTATAGCGTTTTAATAAACGCGCATGTTCTTCGGTTAAACTGGTACCCAGCGGGGCAACGGTATAATTGACACCTGCTTGGTGCGTGCCGATAACGTCCATATAGCCTTCTAAAAGTACCGCCCGGCCCGCTTGACGAATGGCAGGCCCCGCAAAATTCAATCCGTACAAAACGTGTGATTTTGTAAATAAAATCGTTTCGGGCGAATTAAGATATTTCGGTTCGCCTTCGCCTAAAATACGTCCGCCAAACCCCACCGTATCACCGCGGTGATTGATGATGGGAAACATCAAGCGGTTTCTAAAATAATCGCGCAAGCCGTAATCGGTTTGCATGCAAAGGCCCGCTTCTTTTAAGTCGGCCGCACTGTATCCTGCTTTTTGGGCGGCCCGAGCCAGTTGTGTGTTATCTTGAAATGCTAATCCCAATTCAAATTTCACACACGTTTCTTTGGTTAAATTGCGCTCTTTGACATACGCGCGCGCGTATGCGCCATTGGCCGCTAATAAATTTTTATGATAGAACGTTTTGGCAAAATCTAATACTTTATGTGCACTCGCCCGTCGTTGTTCTTCTGCGGAGAAGGTATCTCGTTTGGGCTTATATTCTACGCCGGCTAGTTGGGCAAGTTTTTCGGCCGCTTCGTTAAACGGGATATTTTCAATACGCATTAAAAACTCAAAAATATCGCCCCCGGCCTGACAACCGAAACAGTAAAAGAGCCCCTTTTCGCTACTGCACGTGAACGAAGGGGTTTTTTCCTGATGAAACGGACAGCAGGCTTTGTAGGTTTTACCCGCACGTTTCAGACTAGGTACATATTGGCGGATAAATTCTACAATGTCCAACCGGTCTTTAATTTGTTCTATGATGTTATTATTCACGCAACAAATCCGTTTTTTCGGTATCAAAAATGCGGCTGACTAGAGCAAACAAGGCAATAGCCCGATACATAATGTACGGGACTATTGCCTGCTTGCAGTATTACTTAAAAACGTCTGCGTTTGGTACGTCTGGCGCGGCGTTGTGCTTCCTGCGATTTGATTTTGCGTTTTACGCTCGGAGGCATGTACGTTTCGCGTCTTTTGATTTCACGCAAGATACCGTTTTTTTCGCACTCGCGTTTGAAGCGTTTCAAGGCTTCTTCCAAGTGTTCGGCATCTCTTACTTTCACGAAAACCATTACGTTATTCACCACCTTCTACGGCTAGTAGGTCAAAATAAATTCTCTTTATATTATATATTATTTTTAGCCTGCCGGCCACAAGAAACGGCGTCCGGCCATGAGATGAAAGTGTAAGTGATCCACACTTTGTCCGGCCCCTTTGCCGTTATTGGTAATCAGCCGGAAGTCTTTTAAGTCAAATTTTCGGGCTAATTTTTGCGCTACGAGCAAGATTTTACCTAGCAAAAGGACGTCTTTTTCGTCCGCTTCCGACAAGCGCGCAATATGCTTGCGCGGGATAATTAAAAGATGGGTGGGGGCTTGCGGGTTTAAGTCCTTAAATGCCACCACGTCCTCATCTTCGTAAATCAGTTGGCTTTTTACAGAGCCGTCGGCAATGCCGCAAAATATACAGTTCATACAAGTATTATAACTTTTCTTGAGCAAAAAATCTGTTAATTGCTATACTATACGCATAATTTACTGTTTTTGGAACCGTATGTAGAATACGGGGTTGCTTTTAGAAAACCTACCGGTGGACTAAAAGGCCAAGCGAACTCCAAAAAACAGCCGATTCAAAGGTATGAAAGACAGGAAGTCATGAGCCTGTCTTCCATGCCGAATGTCTGCCGTTTATATAAACGGCAGACTACGGCTGTTATACATTGAGAACCGTTCGCTTGGCTCATGTATAGCAGCCGTTTTTTAATAGACATCCTTATCAGCGAATTATAAGGAGCGTCTATTATGTCTAATAATTATTGGGAGTATCTCGCCGGACGATGGTATTACAGAAAGGAAATTGCAAAAAACTATTCTTGTAAAATTTTAGTTGTACTGCATTTGTATTATATGGATAGTTGGCCAACTATTCAAAAGTATTTACGAAATCTTCGCCCTTATAAGTATGATTTAATTATTACTTATATTCCCCAACAATCTAATGAAAAAATTTTGGCTCAAATCAAGCAATTCAAACCAGATACGCAGTTTTTCGCTTGCGCAAATAAAGGGTGGGATATTGCGCCTTTTTTAGAAGTTATTTCTAAACAAGATTTGTTACGGTATGATATTGTGTATAAACTGCATACCAAAGGGACGACGCGTAAATTTATCTATATATATAATCAAATTTTCAAGAAAAAAGATTGGTTTACCAATCTTTATGACGGTATTTTAGGCGGTTTTTCTGTTCACCGGACTATTAACCGACTTTGTACGCATCCTACTACGGGGCTGGTGGCGGCCAAAAATTTAATTATCCAAGATCCTAAGCATAAACAAACTTTTACCGCAGCTTATGCACAACGGTTGCATATCCCTATAACGCAGAACTATCATTTTGTAGCGGGTACTTGTTTTGCTATGAAAGCCGCTTTGCTGGAACAAGTAAAGACTTGGCCTGTGCATATGACCGATTTTACCCCTACTAAGCGCGGGGAAGGGTTTTCGTTGGCGCATGCTTTGGAGCGTATGATATGCGCTTTTATAGAGCCGCTGGGATATTCTCTCTATGGGCAACCCACACCGCACCCTTTATATTCACGTCAATTAAAACGGTATCAAAAATACACGGCGTTACGTTTGTTGGATGATCCGCGTGTGCATATAGATTATGAATTTTTTTATAAATGGTTGGAAGGTGGACGGATTGTGTATGAAATTAAACATCTGGCATTACGGGAAATCAAGCGGGAGTGGCAAGGGCAAATATTACATTTGCAAGATACGCACGCCTATCAATACCTGGAAGGAAATAGCACCGTCTATAATGAATATTGTGCGGAAAATGAAAGAATATCGGGGATTTGTATGTCTGAAACACGTTTTAAGAAGTTAATTCATTCCTTGCAAAACGGATATGATGAAACATATATGCCCGTTGTCAGGGGGGAAGATTATGTGTTGCAAGACGGACAACATCGGTGTTGTTGGTTACTCAAAAAGTACGGGCCCGATTATAAAATACCTGTATTGTGCATTACGGATATTTCCGCGTTGCGTTGGGATAGAAGAATAAAAAGATATCTCAAAAAAACATGGCAACGGTGGAAAATGAAATTTAACAAAATCAACATATGAGATTTTATTTATAAAACCGGCGGAACGATTTAAGGCCTTCTTTCAGTAATGCCGGAGCGGGTGCTTTTTCAAGCGGATGTAAGTGCTTATCATATTGCTCCAGGGTGCCGAACTCGTGGAACACCGTAACGGCATCTCCCACGCGCACGGCTTTGGCGGTTTGTCCCGCAAAAACGGTAAACGGTCGCGGGGTGTTATCAAATAAATTTTTTCCCAGTGCATAGGTTTCCGCGGCGCTGGTGCACCCGTAAACGCCTTGCAAAATAGTGGGGGCAACATCGTAGTGCGAAGTGCTGTAATCGTTGGTGGTCGGGGTAGGGCGCGAGGAGTCAAATACCACCAGCGGTACATGGGTTTGGTAGTCGGTAAAGTTGCTGTTGTGTCCCCAGAAATTTTGGTGAGAATCGTTTAATTCTTGCCCATGGTCGCCTGTAATTAAAATAAAGGTATCTTTAAGCAAATTGCGTTTTTTCAAATCGGTTAATACCTGCCCGATAAGTGCGTCGTCAAAGTGGACGGCGTTTTTATATTGGTTCAAATAAGGGGTGGCATCTGTGTCATTATTTAACAGTAAATAGTTCATCGGTTTAGACGGCGAGAAAACTTGCGCGCTGTCCGGGTAACTGTACCCGTGCGGTGCATCTAAAAAGATAAATCCGAAAAACGGTTTGTCTTTAGCGTGCGTGTCCAAAAAGTGTGTCCAATCGGTTACGGCGTCTTGGTCGCGTTCCCAAGGGGTGTTCCCGTCGGAGCCGATGCGCAAAGGTTTTATAGCGGAGAATATATTGCGGTGAAAAGCCGGGCTTGTAATTTGACTGCTTGCAAAAATTCCCGGTATGTATCCTTGCGATAAGGCGCGGGCCAGCACGAGCGGCGGTACATGTTGCCCGGTAAAATCGTCCCAATACGAGTGGGGCATGGCGTAAAAAAGTGAAAATATGCCGCCGATAGTGGCATTCCCGCCCGATAAATGGTTTGTAAAATTGTGCACGCCCGGACGTGTAAGCCACGACGACACTTGCGGCATTACTTGTTTATTTAACATATCTGCGCGCAACGCATCCACTACAATAATCAATATGTTTTTTTGTTTTTCGGGAGAGGTGCAAGTAAGTGGCGAAAGCGGATAATTAAGGGTACCTTTTTTAGGTAAAAAGTACGGGTCTTGGTGGGGGGAGAAACCCCATTTTTCAAGCCGCCGGTTGGCCGATAACGGATAAGCAAGCGGCAAAATTTTCGGTTGAGAAACAATGGACGGTACCATTTTGAATTTTCCCCACGCATACAGACCGTTGTAAATGCCAAAGCAAAGAATCCATACAATAAAAATAGTAATGATTTGGCGCGTAGAAAAACGGCTATGTTTGGCCCCTTGCCACAGCCCCCACTCCAGCGCAATAATCAGTGCGGCAATTAACAGCACAAGTGCCCACATCCCGGCGGAAAAAACAAAGATTTCCCGTCCGGCCGAGCCGAAGAATAGTTCCAAAATAGATAACCCGATATGAAAACGGTACTGGGCAAATACGACGATATCTGCCGCTAAAAAAAACGAAACGAGCGTTCCGCCTGTAATACACGCCCCCGCTAATGCGCGCGGCCCGATTTTACTAAAAGGTGCGCAAACTAAACCGAGCAACCACGCAAAACAAAAGAAATGGGCTACCGTAAAAAAGAAACTAAAGATAAGACCTACCGGATCGGTAAAAAAACCGTTCGTATAAAAATAACCTGTCGCTGCGGCACACCATACTATTGCTTGTAATACACAAAAGGGGAAGAGGGGATTCATATTTTTATTGTAGCATTTTGTACTCGTCACTAGTGAGTTGTTCTGCGGGGTAAAATAATACTTGACATCGTTTTTTTTTTTGCTAGATTTTATAAAAAGATGCAAGGATTAAAAAGGAGTAAATGTATGAAAAACACGATGGTAGGTCATTTAAATGGTTTTACCTTGATAGAATTGTTGGTGGTAGTTTTGATTATTGGCATACTCGCCTCGGTGGCGCTCCCGCAGTATCAGGCGGCTGTTGCTAAAAGTCGGTTGGTGCAAGCTTTTACGTTAGCCAAATCTTTCAAAGATGCCGAAGAAGCATATTATGTAGCCAATGGAGAATATACTACCGATTTAGAAGCATTAAGTATAGATGCGGGAAGTTATACACCAGTAGCCGATGTGCCGAATTATATAAAAGTGGAGTTGGCTAATCACTATCTGTTGGAAATTGCACTTAACGGTTATGGCGGTGGGAATAATAGAGTGACGGTATATATTCCCAGCAGTTTATTGCATGGTAGCCTTTTTTATCTTGATCATGCCGGATACACCCACTGGGCTAGCGGGCGTTGGTGTTTCGGAGAAAATGCGGCCTATCAACAAGCGTGTAAAGCAATGGGCGGAGTAGATAGAGACCAAGTCGGTCGTCCTACTGCAAGAGGATATCAACTTCCTTAAATTTGTATTTTATTGCGCAGAGCCGCGGACGTAATCAAAGAATTGTTTAACACGGTTGTCGCATAAAATATCACGTACGGAAATGTCTTTTTTGAGGTGTACTCCGCCCAAACTGCGGCAACGGCTAAGCGCCACATACGTTTGCCCCGGTGCAAACGCCCCGCGCCCGATATCCAAATAAATGTTATCAAATGTCAGCCCTTGCGATTTATGTATCGTAATGGCCCAAGCGAGTTTTAGCGGAAATTGTTTGAAAAATCCTTTTACTTTCGGTTCTAATTTTTGAGTAAGTGCATTAAATTCATAGCGCACATCTTCCCACACATGCGGCTCTACTTCATAGACGGCTCCTTTGAGTTCAATTTTAATGGAGTTTTCGTCTAAATCGTAAATCGTGCCAATATCACCGTTGACCCAATTATCGGTGTTGGTCAGCATCATAATTTTAGCGCCTTTTTTTAGTTTCAGTTCGCTTTCCGCCGGTGTGATTTTGGGGTTAAATCCTTCATCCCGATAGGCTTGATACGTAAATTCCGGCCCAGGCAACCGTGATAAATAATGTAGGTTGCGTGCGGCGGCTTCGCGGTTGGTGGGGGATAAAATAATGCAATTATCAAATTGTTCGGGCAGTTCAAATGTCTTGTGCGTGTTCAAAATACTGTCCAGTTGCGGTTGCGAAATTTGCCCCTCGCGAATTAAATTCAGTAAATGGGCAAAATCGGGATCGGCTTTCTGACGGAAAATGCGTTTGAGTTCAAACACTTCCAGCGGTAAGCGCTTTAGCACGTGCGCTTCAAAAAAATATGGGCTTTGATATTCTTGTGCAAATACATCAAAAAGTCCGCTGGTTTGTTTTTCTTCCACCGGCGGAAGTTGGAATAAATCGCCAAACAGCACTATTTTTTTGCCGCCAAACGGTAAATCGCTATGGGTGGAAAGTTGCAAAATATAGTCCATAGCATCTAATAAATCGGCGCGTAACATAGACGCTTCATCAATAATAATAGTATCTATGGCATCTACTGTTTTGCGCGGCAAGCGGTGTAAATTGGCCGTATCAAATAAATTACCCGGCTTAAGGCGGAAAAACGAGTGTACCGTCTGCCCGTGAACGTGGATGGCCGCTAACCCCGTGGTAGCCAATACAACGGTGTTTTGTGCGGAATGTTCGGCAAAATACCGAAGGAGCGTTGTTTTTCCCGTTCCGGCGCGGCCTGTAATAAAGATAAGCGGCGTGATAGCGGGCGTGGCTTCCAATAGAGCCAAGGCGTCCTTAAATTCGTCGGTTAAAATAATGGGGTTTTGCACAGCAGACATACTTTATTATAACTTTTTGTGCGTTCAATCTAGTATTTTTTTCGGTTTTGTTCAACAAAAAGAATTTACTTGACAGTGTTTTTTTTGTTAAATTTACTTGTTCGTGTAAAATACTCGGAAAGGAGTCTTTATGAAAAACATCTTGTCAAATCGTTTGAATGGTTTTACGTTAATAGAACTTTTAGTGGTAGTATTAATTATCGGTATTTTAGCGGCGGTGGCCTTGCCGCAATATGATAAAGCCGTGGAAAAAGCCCGCGCCAGCGAAGCGCTTCCTATCTTAAAATCGGTTTATCAAGCGGCGGCGGCGTATCAAATGTCTAACGGAACATGGCCGCGCAATTTTGACGAACTCGCCGTAGAAATCCCTTGGACCGGAAATGTAAAATGGCGTAACAGCAGTGTTATGCGCGATACCCGCTCCAACAATTTGTGGTCTTTGCAAATTTATGAAGAAACCGGATACGGTTGGACATTAATGTTGGGGCGTATCAGCGGCAAATATAAAGGTGCCGGATTTATGATAGGGGAGCAAGGCGATCTCGCTTGTGCGGAACGCGTGGCTGACGGATTTGTCTTTGAAGGGAATGAAGGTGATTACTGTATTAAAATTATGCGTAGCGCTCCGGCATCCTATACCGATTGGAACATTCGCGCGTATCCTTACAAGTCATAACCGACACGTCCGGTAAAACACCGGAATTCATCAAAATTGCTACAATAGCAGTATGAAAGCAGCCATTATTACCATTGGCGACGAGATTTTACTCGGCCAAATTTTAGATACCAACTCCCAATTTATCGCGCGGGAACTGACCAAACTGGGCGCACAAACCGTAGAAATGCGCTCCGTGGGAGATACCCGCGATGAAATTTTAAGCGCTTTGGAAAGCACCCTTAAAATGGCCGATACCGTTATCATTACCGGCGGACTTGGCCCGACTAAAGACGATATTACCAAAAATGCCTTGGCGGATTTTTTCCACACAACTCTTGAATTTAACGCGCAAGCACAAGCGTGGTTAGATGAATTATTTGCGGCTAATCCTGCGCGTATGAATGCGTATAATAAAACGCAGGCGTTTTTACCGGCCTCGTGCACGCCTTTGCATAACGCGAAAGGCACGGCGTGCGGTATGTGGTTTGAAGAAAACGGCAAGATCGTCATTTCACTGCCCGGCGTGCCGTTTGAAACCGAATATCTTATTCCGGCCGAAGTATTACCGCGGCTCAAACAAAAATTTCCGCAATTGCAACTTTCCTATCAGGTAGTAACGGTGTATGATATTCCGGAGTCCGATCTTGCGATGCGGTTAGATGCCTTTGAGCGTGCGTTGCCCGTGGGGATGAAATTGGCCTATTTACCGTCGGCGGGATTTGTGCGGTTGCGCTTAACGGCTATCGGCCCGGTGGTAGAAAAATTAAATGAAATGACGGAAAAACTACGCACCAATTTAGCCGGGCTGCCTTTTACGTCCGGCGAAGAAAAACCGGAAGATTTTTGTGCTAAACAACTCAAACAACTGGGCCGTACGGTGGCTTGTGCGGAAAGTTGTACGGGGGGTAATATCGCGCATTTAATTACGTCCGTTCCCGGGGCGTCGTCTTATTTTTTAGGGGGCATTGTTTCCTACGCTAACGATGTCAAAGTCAATGTGCTCGGCGTGAATAAAACCGATTTGGCCACTTTCGGCGCGGTTAGCGAACAGGTCGCTTTGCAAATGGCAACGGGTGCGCGCCGTGTAACGGGGGCCGAGTATGCCGTTTCTACTACTGGTATAGCCGGGCCGGATGGCGGTACGCCGCAAAAGCCAGTCGGTACCGTATGGATAGCCGTAGCCGGGCCTAACGGTGCAAAAGCAAAAAAATTTTTGTTTTCCCATACGCGCGAGCGCAACATCGGCAAGGCCTCAATCAACGCGTTGCGATTGCTCGTACAAACTATCCAAAAGGACAGGGCCTAGATCCATCTAGGTCTTTTGGCCCTTGTGGGTTTTTGTCATAAAAACACATAATTATGTTATGAAAACATCTCATTTACTTAGTGTTGTTATTTTTTTGGGAATGATCACCCCGGCGAGCGCACAAGTTGTTAAGGGCGCCAAAGCCGGGCTTGAAGTTGGTAGCAACATAGTGGCCGAAATCCAATTTGCGTTGTCTCGTGCTGTGGCGACTGCAGAAATGTCAACGCAAGCCGCTGTCAGAGAAACTGCACAGGCAGAACGGACTATTAATCAGATGACGTCCCAGTTAGAGCGGATGATTCCGCGTAATGCAACCGATGATTATTATTCTACCCACTCCGAAGGGCGCTATGCCGTTCATACCGTACAATCATCGGAGCGTTATATGCAACAAATGAGAAGGGGCCTCGGTGAGTTCAATTATCGGGAATATCACGCTCCTTCAGATAAGTCCGCTAAAAAAGAGAAAGAAGAAAAAGATACTAATACGGACGAACAACCTACTGCTGCTGCGGAAGAAACCCCGCAAGGAACCGCATCGGAGAATGTAGAAAATCCGGAACAAACAAAAGTTCCCGCTGTTTCGGGCCAAGCAAAAACAGGTACCGTATCGGCAGAAATGAACAAAAAATAACTTTACCGGTTATTATAAAAGAACCCCCGCCAAAAGCGGGGGTTCTTTTGCATACGAATAAATTATTGAATACCGTTCATCCACTTCTTAATCGGTTTAATGAGTACCAGTAGCACCAGGGAGGCACAGATCGGTACAATGACCGGCCATGTAAAGAATTGCTGCAACGTCATTTTGCTGAGTTGGCCGGAGTAAAGACCGGCTAATTTCCCGGCAACAGACGTCGCCAAGAACCAAATACCCATAAACAGCGAAATAAACTTGGTGGGGGATAATTTCGTCACCATAGAAAGTCCCACCGGGCTCAAACACAACTCGCCCATGGTGAACATAAAATACGCACCGACGATCCACATAATACCCATTTTGTTATCGCCGCAAACAATGGTGGAAAGTAACAAAATGATATATCCCGAAGCAATCAGCCAAAACGCTACCATAAATTTGGCGGGTACACTTAAATCTTTCCCTTTTTTGCCTAAATTGACCCATAATTTGGATAGCACCGGGGCAAACAACATAATAAACAAGGGGTTGATAGATTGGAACCATGCCGTCGGAATTTCAAACGATTTTCCAAAGAAATGAATAATACGGTCTACGTGCTGGTCGGCAATTAAGTTAAGCGCGGCGCCTTTTTGTTCAAAAATCGCCCAGAAGAAAATCGTAAAGAACGCCATAATACAAATGACGGCAATACGTTGCCATTCTTCTTTTGTTAGCGGGGCGTTGGAAACTTCTTTTTTAGCGGTTTCCTTTATATATTCTTTGGGGGCCTTACCTTTGCCTTGCAAGTATTTGTCTTTCCCCCAAATGAATAAAGCCAGTCCGAAAATCATTCCTACGGCGGCTGAACCGAAACCGTAAGCCCAGCCGAATTTGTGTGCCAGAGTCCCGGCGATAATTCCGGCTAAGAATGAGCCCAGGTTAATGCCCATGTAGAAAATGGTAAAGCCACCGTCGCGGCGGGCATCGTTCTTTTCATACAAATCACCGACGATGCTGGAAATGTTCGGCTTGAAAAAACCGTTACCGATAATAATAAGCCCCATGGCTACCCACACGGCCGGCAGAGACCCTTGCCCCATGCACAGTTGCCCTAATGCAATACAAATACCGCCGATAATAATACAGGCGCGTTTGCCGAGCCACCGGTCGGCAATGTAACCGCCGAAAAGCGGGGAGAGAAAAATTAAACTCATTAAATTGCCGAAATATCCGCTGGCTGTTTCGGTAGAGAGTAATAACTCTTTGGTGAGATACAAAATAAACAGGGCTTTTAACGAATAGAAACTGAATCGTTCCCACATTTCGGTCGCAAATAAAAGGTACAGTCCGGCCGGTTGTTTCTGTTTAACAGCGGTTGTGTTTGGCATAAAAACTCCTTGAATAGGGAAAATGTCCTTATTTTCCCATTATAACATTATTTCTTTGAGAAAAAGCAAGAGCGGTCTTTCAGCGAAAAACATTTCTTCTTGTCTCCCCGGATTGCTTGGCGTAAAAATTATTTGTTTTATTTGAAATTGCTTGACATCGTTTTTTTTTGTTAAATTATTATTTAAGCAAAATCATATAAAGGAGCGTCATTATGAAAAGCAATAGGTTGAACTGTTTGGGTGGTTTTACGTTAATAGAATTATTGGTGGTAGTTTTGATTATCGGTATTTTGGCCGCGGTAGCCTTGCCGCAATACCAAAAAGCGGTAGAAAAATCACGCGCAAGCGAGGCGTTACCAATACTAAAATCGGTTTATCAGGCCGCACAGGCCTACTACATGGCCAATGGCGAGTGGCCCGCTAAATTTGACGAACTTGCCGTAGAAATCCCGTGGACGGGAAACGTAAAATGGCGTAATTCCTCTGTGATGAGAGATACCCGTTCCAATGATTTATGGTCATTACAAATCTATCAAGAAACAGGGTATGGTTGGTCGGTAATTATGGGTCGCATTAGCGGAAAATATAAGGGGGCTGGTTTCTCTGTCTCGGAAGATGGAACGTGGTATTGTAAGGAAAGAATTGCCGATGGCGTTACGTTTGACGGCAATGAGGGGGACTACTGCGTAAAAATTATGCGTTGTTCCGGTACTCCGTTTAGTAATTGGAATGGACGTTCTTATCCTTATCAACCTTAAAAAATATAGTTTAATTTCGTTTTATTCCCCCAAAAATAGTACAATATACTATATTCTATTTTGGGAGACCAAAACATGGCTAAAAATGATTTGACTACCCGCAACCTCATGTTGGATAGTCTTAAGCAGTACGCAAAGAACCGTATTTCCTTTAATCTCTTGCGCGAATATGACGCCAAGAACGAAATTCCTTTAGACATTTTGAAAGAAATGTACGACCATGATATTTTGGGCGTACATCTTTTGCTTATTCCGGAAGAATATGGCGGACTCGGCGGTCAAACGACCGAAATCTACCGCGTGTGCGAGCAACTGGCACGCATTGATCTCGGTATCGCCACGGGCGTTTTTGCTACCTTTTTAGGAAGCGACCCGCTTAACGTGGGCGGTACTCCCGAACAAAAAGCCAAATGGTTCAAAAAAATCGCTCATGAAAATAAACTCGTCGCTTACGGCGCTACCGAAGCCGATGCCGGTTCCGATTTGGTTTCCTTACGCACCCGCGCCGAACACGTTATTCAAAACGGCAAAGTAGTCGGCTATAAAATTACGGGTAGCAAAATGTGGATTTCCAATGGCGGAGTTGCCGATATTTACACCGTTCTGGCGCTTGCTCCCGGTGGGCCGAGTTGGTTTATTGTAGAAAAAGGCACGCCCGGTTTTACGCAAGACGTGCACGAAGATAAACACGGTATTCGGCTGTCCAATACGGCGGGGCTTGCGTTTGATGAAGTATATGTTCCGGCGGAAAATTTAATCGGCCTAAAAGAAGGGCAAGGCTTTTTACAAGCGCAAGCCGTTTTCGGTTATACGCGCTTAATGGTGGCTGCGTTTGGACTTGGCGGCGGCGAAGAAGCCGTAGAAACCGCTTTGGAATATGCCGGACAACGTATCCAAGCCGGCGGGCCGCTTTCGCAAAAACAAGGGTTTATGTTAAAACTCATTACGCCGCACTATATCCGCTTTGAAGCGGCGCGCGCGTATATTGACTGGACGGCTAAACAGTTAGAAGTCAATAACCATGGACTTGCTACCGAGGGTGCTATCGCCAAACTCTATGCTACCGAATCGGGCAACAAAGCCGCCGAAGACGCTATTCAAGCCATGGGTGGTTTCGGTTACACGAAAGAATTTGCCGTAGAGAAAATTAAACGCGACGTCAAAATCACTTGCATTTACGAAGGAACAAGCGAAGTGTTGGAAATGACGATTTTCCGCGGACGCTGGCAAGAACACTTAAAATCGCGCGGCCAATACTACTTAAACCAAGCCGCCGAATTTGATGCCTTGCATGCACAAAACCCGCAAGTCGGTGCAGACAGTATTGCGTTAGGGTTTAGAGCGCTTGCCCGTATTTTGGAAGATTGCCGCGTCAATAAACTCACTCGCCACCAATATGTTACGTTTATGTTGGGTGATTTAATCAGCGAAATGGAAGTCGCCGCCGTATTTACGCGCCAATGCGCTAACAAAATCGTAACGGAAGGCAGCCGCTTTGATTTGGCTACTTTGTGCACGATGGCGCGCGTCAATGCTCGCCAAAGTGCGTTTAAGACGGCCGGCGAAGGTTTACGTCTGATTTTGGGCACTTGCCCGGCTATCAATACGGCCGAAGTCAGCCAAGCGGTCAATCTCGTTGGCATTGAAGACAAAATGCGCGGGCTCATTGACGATATGGACACCGTATCGGCTAAATTGCGTGAGATTTTCAAGAAATAGGATAACGTATGCATATTATCGTTTGTATTAAACAAGTTCCCGATTCTACCCAAGTAAAAGTAGATCCCAAAACCGGTACGCTCATCCGTGCGGGCGTGC
The DNA here is from genome assembly GCF_902757105.1 of Candidatus Avelusimicrobium luingense. Classification (NCBI taxonomy): domain Bacteria; kingdom Pseudomonadati; phylum Elusimicrobiota; class Elusimicrobia; order Elusimicrobiales; family Elusimicrobiaceae; genus Candidatus Avelusimicrobium; species Candidatus Avelusimicrobium luingense. The sequence continues at coordinate 93,244 of NZ_CACVTK010000002.1, read as the reverse complement.
CCAGCATTTTGAACCCGTACGACCATTTTGCGTTGGAAAAAGCATTGGCTATCAAGGCTAAAACAGGGGCGAAAGTAACCGTTTTGTCTATGGGGCCGCAACAGGCCACCGCTGTTTTACGCTTGGCTCTTGCATTAGGCGCGGACGAAGGTGTCTTGCTTTCTGCGCGTGCCTTTGCCGGATCGGATACGTGGGCAACGGCGTATGCGCTGGCTATGGCGGTTAAAAAAATAGGGCAATTTGATTTGGTGTTATGCGGTCAAATGGCTATTGACGGCGACACGGCACAAACCGGGCCGGAAATGGCTTACCACTTGAATATCCCGCAAATCACGTTTTGCGAAAGTATTGACGCTAACGGTAACACCGTTGTTGTTAAAAAACTCATAGAAGGCGGACACCAAATCTTGCAAGCCGATTTGCCGCTGCTTGTTACCATGACAATGCCGGCTGATTATGTGGCGAAATATCCGTCATTTATGGCGGCTCATAAAGCGCAAGATAAACTGATTCGCACCTGGACGGACGCCGATATCGGCGCTGACCCGCATAAATTAGGGTTAGAAGGTTCTCCTACCCGTGTGGATAGAATCTTTCCGCCGCCTGCCAGAACCAAAGGAGAAATGTTCTCCGGCTCTGATATGGAACTAGCCAATAAATTCGTAGAAATTTTGAAAAAGGAGCGTGTCGTCAAATGATTCAGATTTCTCAAAAATGTGTTGGATGCGGTAAATGTACGGCCGCTTGCCCGTTTGGGGCGCTCTCTTTAGTTAACCGCAAAGCGGTGGCTTCTGCCGCTTGCACAATGTGCGGTGCTTGTGTGAGTCAATGCCCGGTGGGTGCGCTTTCTTTGCCCGCTACTACCGCGGTTAAAAAAGATTTATCTGCCTATAAGGGTGTGTGGGTATTTGTAGAAGTGGGTAATAACGGACAAACCCAACACGTACGTTCCGTCGGTTATGAGTTGCTTTCCAAAGGACGCGAACTGGCTAACCAAGTGGGCGAAGAACTCTGCGCGGTCATTATCGGCAGTAACGTTTCGCCATTCTTTGCGGAAATGTCCCAATACGGCGCGGATAAAATTTACGCCGTAGATTCGCCCGCGTATGCACAATATAATACGGCTGCGTATGCAAACGCCTTAGGAACGCTTATTAAAAAGTACAACCCCAGCGTAGTCCTTTTCCCGTCCACATTTATCGGGCGTGATTTGTCCCCGCGGCTCGCGGCGGAATTATTTGTAGGACTTACGGCCGATTGTACCGGACTCGCCATTAAAGACGGTAATTTGATTCAAACCCGTCCCGCTTTTGGCGGTAACATTATGGCCGATATTAAATGTCCGGACTACCGCCCGCAAATGGCAACGGTACGGCCCAACGTATTTAAGAAAGTGGTATCCGCCCCCGGCAAAATGGCACAAGTGGTGTCCGAAATGATACCGCTGCCTGCCGAAGCGGCCAAAGTACGCGTGATTAGTACGCACTTTGATCCGCCCGCTAGCGGCGTCAAATTGGACGAAGCCGAAGTGGTTATTGCCGGCGGACGCGGTATGAAGAATAAAGCCGGGTTTGACCTGCTTGAAAATTTGGCAGCCAAGTTAGGCGGAACGGTAGGCGCCAGCCGCGCGGCGATTGATTTGGGCTTAAAAGAAAAAGACAAACAAATCGGTCAAAGCGGTGTAACGATTGCCGCCAAATTTTACGTGGCATGCGGTATTTCCGGCGCGGTACAACACGTGTGCGGTATTGAACACAGTGATGTGATTGTGGGTATTAACAAAGACGCCAATGCTCCCATATTTAACGTATGCAAATACGGGCTGGTGGGGGATGCTACCCAAATTCTACCCAAAGTATTAGAACAGTTGAAGAAATAATTAACGGCCTCGTTATGTTTCGTAATTCGCAGGAAAGCGGCAATAATTTGCCACATTTGAGTATCTTTGCGCCGCCTTGCCCTTGACGTGATTACCACCACGCCTATACGGGCAACTAGCGGCGCAAATCTATCTCAAATCTGACAAATCAGGCAAACTCCTATAATGTTAGCCCGTAACGAACGGCTGTTCGTAAGTTTCGTAAGCAAGCACAAGGGCGCAATATTAGTTGCGCCCTTGTGTTCTATTTCCAATAAACAAATTGTCATTTTATAGACTTAGCGGGTAATCATCCCAACCGGGTTCGCCGTTGTAAGAAGTAGATGTCCCCATGGTTGTTTGACATAATTTGCGGGCTTCGGAATTAGCCGCCGTGGAAGACGGTACTCCACAGACAATGTTTGGGCGGTCTTGATCCTCTAAATAGGCCGCCAACCAAATTTGGGTTCCGTCAATTCGCTGGTAGTATAAGATTTGAATATGCGGCGTGATTGATGAGCCCGGGTTATGTACGGATAAATTGGTAAAGTAAGGGATTTGATTATTCGGAAAATCTAAATCTAAAAGAGATAAATCTTGGGTATATTCCCCGTTTGCCAAAAAATATATTTGTTCGGCATCAACCAGCGATTTCAGCGCGGTGATTCCTTGCGTAAAACGTGCTTTATGTACCGTTTTTTGATATTGCGGCAACGCCACGGCGGCTAAAATGCCGATGATGAGTACGACGACTAATAATTCAATAAGCGTAAATGCTTGTATGTTTTTCATAAAAAATGTCCTTGTAGAAATACCAATATATTATAGCATGGTTTTTTTTTGTCAATGCCGGATTTGACAGCCCGGCAAAATGGTCGGGTAGGTAAGTCAACTAAAAAAGGCAAGGCAAGGGTGTTTAATTGATATAATATCTATAAGTATGTCTTTATTCTCTAAACTGTTTAAGTTATTTGTGGGTGTGGTACTAATGCCGGTAATACCAATGATATTATTACTGGTGTTTTATCAGGTTCATTTGAAAGATAACATTTTGGAAACCCATGCCAATTTGGCGCAGATGGTGGCGTCCTCCTTAAATCAACACATTGAGGATTTAAATTGGCGGCTTGCGTTTACGCAAAATGTATCCTCTTATTTACAACAAAAGAAAAACCCGCAACCCCTTTTGCAGGAAGCGTTGGCCGCTAATCCTGATTTTGTGATGCTGGCCGTTTTGTCATCTAAAGGTAAAGAACTTTACCGCGCGGGAGAAAAACAAGTATTAAACCAATTGCCGCCGCTTGATTTAAGCAATAAGGAAGAATTAGCCGAATTGGCTGAAAAGAAACAACTTTTTATCAGTAGTTTTGACGTGGTATCCGGTCGCCCGATTAGCGAGTTTATTTATCCGCTGCCTAACGGAGATTTTTTGTATGGTGTTATGAGTTTCTTTAGTTTCTTAACACGCTTGCAAGAGCAACGTATCGGTAATACCGGACACATTTATATTGCCGATCAGGCCGGACAAATCTATACCACGCCGTATCAGTATAGCCCCGATTTCGATGCCGCCGTTTTGTCGCGTGCGTTTTCCGCCAAAAATCCGCTCATTAAAAATTTGAAAACATCGCGCGAGACATATGTCGGCGCATATGCCCCCACTCCGATTTTAGGCGCGTATGTGGCGGTTTTACAACTTAAAAGTGAAGCCTACCGCAGTATCTATTACACCAACATTATTTTGGCACTTTTCTTGCTGACCATTATGACGTTATCCTATTTCGGGGCATTGACGTTTGCCGAAAGATTGGGCGAACCGATCGGCGCATTGTCTAATGCCGCACGCGAAGTTTCCGCCGGACATCTGGACCAAAAAATTGATGAAGATATCGGATGGGGGGAATTTAAGCAACTTATTGCCGCGTTTAATAAGATGACGGCTGATTTACAAGATTATCAAGTCTTGCAACTCCAAGCGCAAGCCAGCCAACTTAAAGAACACGTGTTCCGCGCCGTTGCACACGATTTGCGCGCCCCGTTACTGGGTTTGCAAGGATACTTATATATTTTGCAAAGCGGTAAAGCCAGCGAAGAAGAAAAGAAACAGTATTTGGAATTGATGAGCCAAGCCGCACGTAACTTATCGGCCTTGTTGGAAGATGTGTTGGAAGTATCGCGCGTGGAAGCGGGGATGCTTGCTCCGCAAAAGGGACCGGTTGATATGGCCAAACTGGTGCAAGAAGTAGTGGATACATTAGCCCCCACCGCCGCCGAGAAAAAAATTGACTTAAATGCCGTTGTCCCCGCATGGCAAGTGCCCGCTGATGAAAAACTTCTTCGCCGCGTGTTAACCAATTTAGTATCTAATGCTATTAAATTTACCGAAAAAGGATATGTCCGTTTGCGTGCAAAACAAGATGAAAAATGCTACTTTATTACTGTAGAGGATAGTGGTATCGGTATGAGTGAGCAGGAAATTAAGGGTCTGTTCCAAAAGTACCACCAAATTCATGCGGATAAACCCGGCTATGGGCTTGGCTTATTTATCAGCCGTCAAATTGTAGAATCTCATGGCGGCACGTTAAGCGTTACCAGCCGGCCCGGTGAAGGCAGCGTTTTTACGATAACGTTACCTAAGGAGGAAAAATGATTGTATTTTGGCGTTTGTTTTTGGCCTATTTCTTAACTGATTTCGTGTTCTTCCACAAAACAATTAACCAAGTGCGCGAAGAAAAACCCGTCAAAGGGGCCATTTTACACAGTGTCGTATTTTTGTTTTGGGGTTTTTTATTGTGTAAAAATTATTTAACGATGGAATGGCCGTTTTTGGAATTGTTTGACTTACCCGGTTGGGTATGTATTTTGCTGTTTTGTGCATTTCACGTATCTACGGACGGCCTTTTTCAATTCGGCGGCAAGTGCAAACATGGGTTTGTATTGACGTTCTTTCTTAAAAATATCGTTAATTTATTATTTTTATTTCTGTGTGTACCATTCAAAGTCTTGTATGAAACGGGTAACTTTTTTGCAGAACCCTGGATTGTGTTTTGCGCGGGGCTTGTGGTGGCTACGCGTGTAATCGGGTGGGGCCTTATTGCCGTAGAGCAAGACCGCCACGGGGTAAAGTATATTTCCTTTGATGAGCGGCTGGTGCTGATGATTGTACGCGCGATTTTCTTTTTGATTATGCTGCTGCCCGGTTGGCGGTGGAGAGTTTTATTCTTTGTATGGTTATTTATTTGTATGTATGCACGTAGAATCCGCTTGATGGACGTGTCTAACTTTGTATTTTACGTAGGAGCATTTGGTGCGGCATTTATCGGGTTTTTAGTACGCTTGCGCTTTTATCTAATATAATATGGAACTGTCTGACGTTAAATTTGCTTGCTTGGATACGGAAACAACCGGCCTTAGTTTTGATAGCGGCGGTAAAATTTGCGAAATCGCCGTTTCTGTTTCCCAAAACGGACGTGTATTAGAAGAATTTTCTACCCTTATCAATCCGGATACCCCTATTTCCCCGGCGGTAATTGCAATTCACGGCATTACTAACGAAATGGTGAAAGATTCCCCGAAATTTGAAGATATCATCCCGCAGTTACTGGGTGTGTTGGACGGATGCGTATTAGTAGCGCATAATGCCGGGTTTGATATTCCTTTTATACGTGCGGAATTTAATGCGTGTGGGGTTAATTTCCCACCCTATCCGGTAATTGATACCTTAAAATTGGCACGCAAAAGCGGTATGTTTGCCAGTAATCGTTTGGGGGATGTAACCCGCCAACTCGGATTTAATTGCGAAGGGTGGCACCGGGCTATGGCCGATACAAAAATGGCCGAAAAGATCTTATATTATTTCATTACAACCCTAAATCAACGCGGAGTACATACATTGGAACAATTAGATGATTTTCAATGTAAACGCTGGGCTGATTTAGTGAGTTGTAAATAGGAGAAGATTATGAAAAAAGTAGTCTTGTTAATTCGTGACGGCTGGGGGAACGCAAAAGCGGGGCCGTACAACGCGGTAAGTTTGGCTAAAATTCCAAACATTACGAAGTATTTAGCCAATTATCCGCATACGCAAATTGAAGCATCCGGCGAGCAAGTAGGTTTGCCGGCCGGTTATATGGGATCCAGCGAAGTGGGACACTTAAATATGGGCGCCGGACGTATTGTTGTGCAAGAATTAAAACGCTTGAAAGATACGATTGAAGACGGCTCGCTCTTTAAGTCCGCTGCGTTTAGTGCGTGTATCGATAATTGTATTAAAAATCATAAACCGTTACATGTCATGGGCCTTGTGCAAGACGAAGGCGTCCACGCACACCATGACCACTTGCACGCCATTATCAAATATGCGGCCGAAAAAGGTATCAAAGAAATTTATGTTCACTTTTTTTCTGACGGACGCGATACGCCGCCGCAAAGTGCTATCGGCTATATCCGCACGTTAGAAGAAAAAATGAAAGAAGCCGGCGCCGGCAAAATTGCCACTATCCAAGGCCGCTACTACGCCATGGACCGCGGCGAAGATTGGACATTGACCGACAAAGCCTATAATTTAATTGTCCGCGCGCAAGGGTTGCACGGCACGACCGCAGAAGAAGTGGTCAGCACCGATTACAAAACCTTAAAAACACCGGACGGCGGCCCCATGGTAGATGAATATATCCCGCCGACTGTGCTGGGCGATTATAAAGGAATGGAAGAAAATTCCAGCGTGATTTTCTTTAACTTCCGCCAAGACCGCGCCATCCAACTAACCCGCGCGTTTATTGACGATAATTACCCGGGCAAAGACCGCGGCGCGCGCGTGCCTTGCGTGTTCTGCGGGCTGACGAAATACTACGATTCGTTCCCGTATAATGCCTTGCCGTCTATGACTGACGGCGGTGGCATGAATAATCTGTTGGGCGAAGTCATTTCCAAGGCCGGCTTAAAACAATTACGCTTGGCCGAAACGCAGAAATTCAAACATGTTACGTCTTTCTTTAACGGGAAACTGTTAAAACCGTACCCCGGAGAAGACCGCATTGAGAAAAAAGGCCGTTTTGATCCGGCTACATTTGCCGAGCATCCGGAAATGGAAGCGTATATCGTCAAGGACGAAGCCATTAACCAAATCAATTCGGGCAAATACGATTTTATCGTTATTAACTTTGCTAACTGCGATATGGTAGGGCATACGGGCAATTTGAAGTCCGTTATCAAAGCGGTAGAAGTGGTGGACGAATGCACCGGTGCCGTAACCGAAGCCGCACTTGCCAAAGACTATGTGGTGCTTATTACGGCCGACCATGGTAACGCCGAAGAAATGTGGGATGAGAAAATCAATATGCCCAAAACCGCACACACGACCAATTTGGTAGATTTTATTTATGTGGATAAAGATAATAAATCTGCCCAAATGCAACCGACGGGGAACCTCGGTGATGTGGCCGCCACGGTATTAGACGTCATGGGTATTGAAAAACCCGCTGACATGACCGCGCGGAGTTTAATTAAACACTAAAACGATTGGTTTGTAGCAAAAAATATCCCCGATGAAATACATCGGGGATATTTTTATTTAGAAAGGAAGTGTGTACGAACGACCGTAAGCAAACGAATCTTTCGGTGTTCCTTGCACTATTTTTTGACAATAACTGCCGGCACTTTTGGTAAATAGTAAGTTGCTGCCTTGTAATTGTTCCCAGCAGATAAGTTTATCTTCGTACGATTTATATTCGGCGTCGGCGGTATATAATCGGTATTCAAACATAATCCCTTGATACGGACCGCGTATGCGATACATAAATAAACTGTTTTGGTTATGAGCCGTATAGATTTGTAACGACCAATCATCCGAAGATCGCGTATCGGTACTTTCCACTCCGGTATATCCTTTGGTGGTTCCCGTCCAGGGCATTTCTACGTCTAATTCATCAAATCTCGTAGCGTATGAACCGCTGGCCATATAATGTGCTTTGGCCGCTTGCGCCAGTGATTTCAGTACCGTTAAGCCCTGTGTCGCTCTGGATTTTTCTACGGCTTTTTGATATTGCGGCAAGGCCACACTTGCCAAAATACCGATAATTAAAACGACTACTAATAACTCAATAAGCGTAAATGCTTTTGTATTTTTCATAGAGTTTTTCTCCTTACTATTTTTACCAACACCTTATTATCGTTTTTTTTTTTTATTTGTCAAGTAAAATTTTTCGGCCGGATGATTTTAGTACCTGCTTATATACCAAAAACGATATGGGAAAGGGTGTATAGTAAAAAGTTATAATATGTTTATGGAGCAATACTTAAAAGTAAAAGTACACGCCGGCGAAAAGAAAAATAAACTGACGGAAAAATCGGCAGACAGTTTTGAAATTTGGGTCAAAGCCCCAGCCGAACAAGGCCGCGCCAATGAAGCCGTCCGCACCTTGCTTGCCGCGCACTTAAATATCGCGGAAAATAAACTTTCCCTGATTAAAGGTGCCACCAGCCCCGCCAAAATTTTTCTCAAACGCGATTAACTTCATCGGGAACAGATACCGTTTCCACTTCCACGTAAAAAGTGCTAAAATATAAGAGTCTGTAATGGGGGATTTTCCCCGTATTTTTATAGGAGGTTGTATGCCGATTTGGATTTTCCGTATCGCTACTTTAGTAGCATTTCCGTTTCTTACATACACATTTATCAAACAAGATTGGATGACTCTGTTAGGGGGTCTGTTATGCGGCGCAATCGTCGTGGCTGGTGAAGTGCTTTTCAAACGTTTGCGTCTAATTAAAATTATGATTGCCTGTACCGGCTTGTTAATGGGCTATATGCTTTTTGTGCTTATTAACAACGTGGTTATTTTGGTGGAACACCAAGATGCTATCAATTGGTGGAATACCTATTCTTTCAAAGCGGAAATTGTTTTACTCGTCTTTGGGGTGCTTGCCAGTATTTGGAAATCGCGTGATTTGGAAGGGCTATCGTATAAAGGGCAACATTTAAAAGTAGTAGATTTATCTGCTTTGTTGGACGGACGTGTGATTGATTTATGTGAAATCGGTTTCTTGCCCGGTATTATGGTGTTGCCGGTTTTTGTGTTAGACGAACTGAATAAAATGGCCGCCTCTAACGATCCGTTGGAACGTGCCCGTGGTCGTCGCGGATTGGATATTTCCACGCGTTTACAAGAACTCAAAGGTGTTACGGTGCGTCTTACGAATAAAAACGTCAAAGCCGCTACACCCGAAGAACGTATTGTGAAATTGGCCAAAAGTTTAGATGCACAAGTGGTGACGTTAGATTTTAATATTAGCAAGGCTGCCTTACTATACAATGTTACCGCGCTTAATATTGCCGACTTAACTACCGCGCTTAAACCGGTAGTATTGCCCGGCGAAACGATGTCTTTGTTTGTCATGAAAGAAGGCAAAGAAAAAGAACAAGGCATCGGTTATTTAGACGACGGAACGATGGTTGTGGTGGAAGAAGGCCGCAAATCTATCGGTAAACGCATTGAAGTATCGGTTTATTCTATTTTACAGACCTCTTCGGGCCGGATGATTTTTGCAAAAGTTAAATAGTTTGATATGAGTAACGAAACAGGTTTTTCGTCGGTAGTTATTGTGGCGGGGGGGAGCGGAAAACGTATGGGCCGCCCCAAACAAATGCTTCCGTTAGGCGATAAGCCTGTACTCGTGCATACTATTTTGGCATTTAAGCAAGTGCCGCAAGTGCGGCAAATTGTGGTAGTTACTCCGTTGGAAAATCGCGCCGGTGTGGAAAAATATATTTCCGACGTGACGTTCGTTGATCCCGGAGATACTCGTTTGGAATCTGTTAAAAACGGTTTTGCGTGCGTGGACAAAAATGCCAACACCGTTGCCGTGCACGACGGCGCACGCCCACTAGTCAACCCGCAATATATTCAAGATTGTTTGGCAGCGGCTGACAAATACGGCGCCGCGGTACTGGCTGTGCCTGTTAAAGATACCGTTAAAGAAAGTGATGGCGAATTTGTCGGGCGCACGTTAGAGCGCGCTACTTTGTGGGCTGCGCAAACGCCGCAAGCCTATCGGCGCGAAATTTTGCAAGAAGCCCTGGAAAAATTCGGCCACCAAACAGATGCTACCGATGAATCACAACTGGTAGAAAAATTAGGTGTTAAAGTGCGGCTGGTGATGTCTGATTATAAAAATAATAAAATCACTACGCCGGAAGATTTGATTTTTGCAGAGGCCCTTGTGAACACAAAAGAAATGTACCGAACAGGTTTTGGATTTGATTTGCACCGGTTAGAGCCGGGCCGCAAATTGTTTATCGGTGGCGCGGAAATTGCGCATACCAAAGGATTTCTGGGACACAGCGACGGCGATGTCGTGCTGCACGCTATTTGTGATGCGTTATTAGGTGCGTTGTGCGAAGGGGAGATCGGTATTTTATTCCCGCCGACTGATCCGAAAATTAAAGGTATTTGCAGCGTGGATATCGCTAAAAAAGTGTTGGAAATTGTTCGCGCGCGCGGTGGTGAAATTGAACATATTGATGCCACGTTAATTACCGAAGAACCGAAAATTAAACCGCATTATAATACGGTGCGTAACAGTTTGGCGCGCGTATTTGAAATGCCGGTGGAAAATGTCAGTTTTAAGTCAAAAAGCCATGAAAAAGTGGGCGAAATCGGGCGCGGCGAAGCGGCCATGTGCCACGCCGTAGCCACCATTAAAATTACCAATAAGGAGTAACTATGAAAATTCGTTTAAGTATTATTTTAGTAGCGGGGGCGTTGTTGTGCGCGTGTGCTTCCGGTTCTTCGTTTAGTTCGCGTAAAAGAGTGACGCAAGGAATTGATTATTCCCGTTACGGTAAACAAGAATCGTATTATGAATTTTCTTCCCCAGTTCCTTCTGATTTGGGCGAAAATGCTTTCGCTGATACGTTAACCAACAATCCGGAAACTACCGAAACGGCCGAAGAATTGTTGGGCGAAGATGAAGATTTTGTGTCTGAAAATTTAGCCGGTTCCTATCGCTCTTACGGGGATGTGGTGGTAACGGTAGCCTCGCGCAAATTTGAACTTGGCTCGTCGGCTACGCGCAAAGATATGTCCATGCTGATGAAAGCCATTGAAACCTCGTACACCAAGTCTTTCCGTATGTATCAACCCACCGGTTTTACATACACGATGAGTAGCGTGGGTGCGGTCAATCCGCTTTCGGTAGTTCAAATTCAATGCCGTATGAGTGAACGCTCGGCTAATGCCAACGGTCAAAAAGCCTGTCAGGTGTTTTTTGAACAAATTAAAGTTAATTTCTTACGTCTCAAAGCCAATACGGCGAACGAGGGAAAATAATGATGAAATTATATAATACTGCCTCTCGGCGCAAAGAAGATTTTAACCCGCAGAATCCAAAACAAGTTACCATGTATTGCTGTGGGCCGACCGTGTATAATTTTGCACATATCGGTAATTTACGTACGTATATTTTTGAAGATTTATTGTCACGCACCATTCGCTTGCACTATCCGCTTAAACATGTGATGAACGTAACCGACGTTGGACATTTAGTATCCGATGCCGATGACGGCGAAGATAAAATGGAACTCGGCGCTGCCCGCGAAGGAAAAAGTGCGTGGGAAATTGCTAAATTCTACGAACAAAAATTTTGGCAAGATTATGATGCGTTGCACTGCACGCGTCCTACCATCATCAGCCGCGCCACCGAACATATCGGCCCGATGATTGAACTGGTCAAAACGTTGGAAGAAAAAGGATATACATACCGTACGTCTGACGGAATCTATTACGATACCTCCAAATTTGACCGCTATGATGCCTTGGTGGGGCACGCACATATTTCCGGCTTGCAAGGCGGAGCGCGTGTGGAAATGAGTGACGAAAAACGTAATCCAACCGATTTTGCTTTATGGAAATTTTCTCCCAAAGATAAAAAACGCCAAATGGAGTGGGATAGCCCGTGGGGAGTCGGTTTCCCGGGGTGGCATATTGAGTGCTCTGCCATGGCGATGAAATATTTAGGCGCGACGTTGGATATCCATTGCGGCGGCATTGACCACGTAACGATTCACCATACCAACGAAATTGCCCAAAGCGAAGCCGCTACCGGACAAAAGTATGTCAATTATTGGGTGCATGGCGAGTTTTTAATTTTGCGCTCTGGCAAAATGTCTAAATCGGGCGGCACTTTTGTAACGTTAGATGTACTCAAAGAAAAAGGATACGAGCCGCTTGCATACCGTTATCTCTGTTTAGGGGCACACTACCGTACACAGTTGGAATTTTCGTACGAAAGCATGGACAGCGCCGCCAAAAGTTTGAAAAATTTGCGTGCGTTGGCCACGCAAATTGGGGTAGCGGCCAACCGCACCGCACAGGAAACCGAAAAGAGCCGCGCGTGGAAAGATAAATTGATTGCCGCGATGGAAGATGACTTAAATGCCCCCAAAGCCTTGGCTATTACTTGGGAAGCCGTCCGCGCGGGTGATTTGTCCGCCGGCGAAAAATGGGACTATTTGCAATTGGCTGACGGTATTTTATCGCTTGATTTATTGGTGCCGGTGGACAGTGAACAACCTACCGAACTTCCGGCAGAAGTACAAGCGTTGGCGGATGCCCGTGCCGCGGCGCGTAAGGCCAAAAACTGGGCGGAGTCGGATCGCTTGCGTGACGAAATTGCCAAAGCGGGCTATACCGTAAAAGATACGCCTCAAGGCCAACAAATTAGTAAATAACAGCCTTTTGAAAAAACACAAAATACCCCTAGATTCCTAGGGGTATTTTGACGTTAAAAGAGTTCCTGTTTGATAGTTAGTTGATTAAATAACAATTTTCCGATTCAACAACATTGCACGTACCCAAAGTTCCTACTCGCTTACACAAAGCATTGGATTTTGTATCTGTCTTTTTAGCCGTGCAGGCTAAACGTTCTAAAGCCAAATCATACACAATATACCATCTCCCGTCACCCCACGCGATACCGTTTCCTTGACGTCCGGCATATACAATGCGGGGGAGTTCTATCAAAGAAAGATAGAAATGCGTTTGGCTTTGTGTGGTTTTGGCAGTATCTAATGTACCGGTAAATTCTAAGTCTAATAAATCAAAAGTCGGGGCATATTGTCCGTTGGCCATAAAATATATTTTTTCGGCTTGAGCCAGTGCTTTTACTTGTGTAATGGCTTCCGTCATGTGGGCCTTTTCTACGGCCATTTTATATTGCGGCAAGGCCACGCTTGCCAAAATGCCGATAATAAGTACGACTACTAATAATTCAATGAGTGTAAATGCATGTTTATTCATAAGAATTCTCCTGACTATTTTTGTGTTACTACCACAAAAAATATTATCGTTTTTTTTTTTGCTTTGTCAAGCAGAGACTATTTACTAAGATTTTTTATCGTTATTGTGCGGGATGAGATGTTTTGTCATTTCCCGCCACATTTGTTTGGATAGCATTTTGCGCGCATGAACCGGTACTTGGTCGGTAGCACGGCGTCCGAATTTGGCAGAACCTTGACGGGGCTCGCCGGACATTTTGCCGCTATCCCATGAAATGCGTTGGCTGGGGTACATGCTTTGTTGCCCGGTAATTAAAAAACTGATTACGCATGAAACGGCTGCGTAGGGGGCAATGGCCGGGCCGAATAATTCTATCGCCATAATACTGGCGGCTAATGGGGTGTTGGCCGCTCCGGCCAAAACCGATACCAATCCCAACGCGGCTAACGTGGCTGAATCTACTTTTAGAAAATCGGATAACATGGCGCCGGCTTGGGATCCCACGAAAAATATCGGGGTAACAATGCCGCCGATTCCGCCTGCGGCAAATGTAATAGAAGTAGTTATAATCTTATATAAAAAACCAAAAGGCGATACGGTGCCCCCGCTAAGAGGTCCGTCAATACCTGCGGTGCCGAGCCCCAAATAAAGCGGCGAAATAAAGTGGCCGACTGCCATTAACAGAACACCGCCCAATACACACGTAACGAATAAATTACTGCGTCTTGCTAAATAGCGAAATACGACTTTTGTAAATTTGGAAATTTCAATAAACAGTAACGATACCAGCCCGAAAGCCATACCGGCAATAATCATTTTTAAGAAAAACTGTTCTGAAAAAACGGGGACAAAATGAATCGGATGATAAATATAATTGACTCCTAAATAAGACGTTACCTGAAATGCCGTAATCCCCGCCACGAGCGCCGGAAACATTACTTCGTAAAATATATGCCCTACCCACAATACTTCCAGCCCGAATAAGGCCCCCGATATCGGCACACCGAACACACCCGCAAAACCGGCACTTACGCCGCAGATCATCATTTTGCGTTGATCTTCCAAACTCATGCGAAATAACCGCGATAACAGCGACGAAATCCCCGCGCCGACATCGGCACAGGGGGCTTCCTTCCCGGCCGAACCGCCGGTGGCCATGGTAACAATAGAGAGTACAAATCCCTTCAAAATGGAAATAAACGAAATGGGCTTATATTCGTTAATTTTTTTAAGGACCGCATCGGTAGAATAATCTTTGTCTTTGGGGGCGGCCCGGCGGGATAACACGGCTACTACATATAATGCTAAAGGCAACCATATATAGAAATGCGGAATTTGATTTCGCCACTCAATAGAAAAGTCCAGCGTTTTGAGAAATACCGCATCTAACACGCCTATAATTACCCCAATACAAGTGGATAATATAAACCATTTGATAATGTGGATAACGTTTCGTGTGGAATTATCTAATAATTTCATAGTACATATCTTACTAAAAAACAGGCGGTCTGTATAGAACGGGTTTTAGATTATATTCGGCGATGCGGATAAGTCAAACAGGTGTATTTTTTGCTATACTATAAAAAAGTACCACCGGATGAATCGGCTAGGTATTATTTTGTTTTGGGGAATTTTATGAATACATTTATTTCTACAGTAGTTACTATTGCGTTAGTGATGGACGGATTTGGCAATATCCCGCTTTTTATTGCTGCATTAAAAAAAGTCGCTCCGGAACGTCGTAAAACCGTATTGATACGCGAGTTGGTGATTGCCCTTCTTATTATGGTGGGCTTTTTGTTTATGGGCAAATGGTTTTTGCAAGCCTTTGGCATTCACGAATATTCACTGAATATTGCGGGGGGGATTATTTTATTTATCATTTCCGTCAAATTAGTGTTTAGCAACGAAAGCGAACCTAAAAACGATCCCAAAGAAGATGAGCCGTTTATTGTGCCGTTGGCTATTCCGCTTGTGGCCGGTCCGGCGGCGTTGTCTATTGTGATGATTTCGGCGGCTCAACACCCCAAACTGTTGACGTTGGGAGCGGTGATTGTGGCATCCGTTATCAATTCCATTATTTTAATGCTCTCGTTCCCGTTGAGTAATGTATTGGGAAAACGCGGGCTTGCCGCTATTGAACGGTTAACGGGTATGATCTTAATTTTAATGTCGGTAGATATGGTGATGGGCGGAATTTCTGCCTTTATGAAATTATAAGTATGAAGAAAGTTTTAGTTGCATTAAGTTTATTAAGCATTTTTTTGTGGGGGCAAATGCCGTCTTTTGCCCAATCTTCATCGGAAAAAGTAGAATTTGCTTTGTTCTTAAGTCCGACGTGTGTGCATTGTAATAAACTGAAAAAAGAGTATTTGGGCAAACTGAAAGAAAAATATAAAGATACTGTCCATTTTACGGAATATGATATTTCTAAAGACGGTAATCACTTGATTTTTATGCAAACCGCTAAGGTGTACGGCGTGCCGGAAAATAAACTCGGTTATCCGGCGGCCGCCGTAGGAAGTACGTTTTTGATGGGGTATCCTACCGAAATCGCTACCTATGCCGATACCGCGATTGAAAAAGCCCAACTCCTTCATGAGAAAACGAATGTCCAAACGCAAGCAGGGGGAAAAGAAAATGCCGAACAGGCTTTCTCGCAAATTACCTTTTGGGCGATTGTCGGGGCGGGACTTGTGGACGGAATTAACCCCTGTGCATTTGCCGTTATTGTGTTCTTTATTTCTTTCTTAACCGTATATAAGTATACCCGACGGGAAATTATCGTGGTGGGTATTTCGTATTGTGTGGCGGTGTTTTTGGCCTATTTGTTGTTGGGAATGGGTGTGTTTAAGTTTCTATATGCCATGCGAGGATTTGGTTATGTGATAAAGGCGTTTTATATTATAACGGCGGGCCTTTGTTTGGTGTTCTTTGCTCTTAGCGTATATGACTTTTGGATTTATACGAAAACGAAAAAATCAGACGGTATGCTTTTGCAACTTTCTTTAGGAAATAAAACGCGTATCCATAAGATTATGGGGTTTTTCTTACGCGATAAAAACAAAAATATATTTCGTTTGACATTGGCTGCTTTAGCCGTCGGGTTTGTCGTGTCGCTTATTGAAGCCGTTTGCACGGGGCAAGTGTATGTACCGACGTGTGTGTTGATTATGCAGAATCCGGCATTTCGCGCCGAGGCCGTTTTCTATTTAGTGTTATATAATTTAATGTTTATTGTACCGTTAGTGCTGGTATTTGTATTGGCATTACTCGGTTACGAGTCTAAAACATTTAACGATTTTCTCAAAAGACATTTGGGGCTTACAAAAATTTGTTTATGCCTGGTGTTTTTGGGATTGTTTATTTTGTTATTAGGTAACATTTAGGAGAAAATATGAAAACTATGTTAAAAAACCAAAAAGGATATACCTTGTTGGAAATTATTGTAGTAGTAATAATAGTTGCCATTTTGGCCGCTATCGCCACTTCTTTTTATGAACATGCTATTGAAAATGTCCGCCGGGCAGATGTGTTGTCTTTGATGGGGACGGTTATCTCTTCGCAAGACCGTTATCGTGTCATGAAACATCGTTATACGAAATTGTGGCATTATCTGGATGTAGCCCCTGTGCCGTTGCGCCGGCCGTCGGCGGATAACCTGTATTCCAATGGCATAGAAAATACGGTTTATTTCACCCGCGGTAAATACGATGACGGCACCCCGAAATCGGGTTTCCAAGTGTATTTTGAAGAAATCAACGGTCAATGGTTTATGACGGCTGACCGCGTAGGAAGCGAGAAATATAGTTATACCTTGGTGCGTCCGTTTAATAGCCTGCAAGTATTTTGTGTTCCTACCGGACATTTCCAGAAAAACGAAACGCTTTGTATGGATATGATGGGGGTGGACGATATGTCTGCTTTGCCCCCGGATCCGCGCATTGAAGCCCGTATATCTACCGCTGAGGGAGAGTAACGGGTTATGGATAATTTGCAAGTTGATGTAAAAAAGATAGACGTTTCTTCCGGGAAAAGAGTCACCTGTTTAGCGGCATTGGCACGCATTTTTACGACGGTTTGTATTATTTGTGCGGTGGTTCTTTCTCTCTATATGTCTGTCATGCGTTTTGCCCACTTGGGCAATGGCTTGCAATATGATGAATTATATTCCGCCATTACGGCTTTTCCTCAACTTTCTTTTTCATTTATCTGGAAAAATATGCTCTTGCAAGATATTAACTTGCCTCTTTTTAATATCTTGCTGTTTGTATGGAACCGTATATTCCCGTTCTCGTATGTATGGTTACATTTGTTTAGTGCGTTGTTAGGTCTGTTGGCTGTGGTTATGGCCTGGTTGCTCGCCCCAAAGTATTGGCAACCGCTTAAAAAATATATCTTTGTATCTTTGATGGCTTGTTCTTTTATCTTGGTTGCTTACGGACATATCGTGCGTACCTATTCTTTATCTATTTTGCTTTCTACTATTTTTTCATTATTGGGCTTGCGGTTTATTTATGATTTTAGCCAAGGTAAAGAACCTTCTCGGCGGTTATGGTTGGCCTTTTATATAGCCGGGTTCTTGGGGGCATATAGCCATTTCTTCTGTACGGCAGAATTTTTTATTACGGCATTAATTGTGTTTTTATATGCATGTTATTATAAAATCGGACGTAAATGGGCTTTCTGGGGGACAGCCGTTGTATTTGCCCTGTGGAGTGTGTGGTTGTATCATGTACTGACTTTTACGGGCGGGTTGCAATCTACATGGTGGTTCAAAACGCCGCTTGCCAAAGCCACCTATGATATTTTAATTTTCTTATTCGGCCCGCGGTTCTTATTCTCCGCTATCTTATATGGGGTGATATTAGCGGCTGTATCTCTTGTCTTTACCTATAAAGTCAAAATACTTCAACGCGCTGATTTTATATTGCCCATCGCCCAAATCGTACTGCTTTTGGGAGTGGTGGCTTTAGTGTCTTGCCGTGTCAATTTATGGTTAGACCGTTATTTCCTGCCCGCAATGCCTGCGTTCATTTTGCTTTTCACTGAGTGTTTGGATCATTTGCAAAAACGTCATTTGGTTTTGTTGATTTTATGGCCGGCTTTGCTATGGGGTTGGGTTAGTTTTTATTGGCAATTGGAACATTTGCATTGGCAAGAATATACCGGGTTACAAGCGTTATTTTCCCATTTGGCTAAGGATGAACAAGTAGATAAAATTTTAGTAGATATGACAAAAACCGGATATCCGGAAGCCGCCCTTCCTTATATGTTTGGGCTTTATATCCCGAAAGATAAGAACTTGGAACTTATTCCGCTCACGCCGGAAAATGTATCTTTATCTTGGGAAACTAATCCAAAGACGTATATTTTCTTACCGCTTTGTTCGCAAATTCATTTTATGCAAGTGAGTATGGAAACCCGTACCGAAGAAGATGGCGAGCCAATGGTCTTTGGCCGCGATGCTTGTATTTTTACGGTGCATCCGGCGGGAGTAAGTAATTTATGAGAAAAAAAATCTCTATCGTCTCCAGCGCTTTTAACGAACAAGATAACGTCGGGCCATTATGTAAAGCCGTTAAAGAAGAAATGGCTAAATGGACGGATAAATACGATTACGAACAAATTATTTTAGATAATGGTTCTACGGATAACACATTGGCAGAACTTCGCCGCTTGGCTGCGCAGGATGAGCATATTAAAGTGATTGTCAATGCGCGTAATTTCGGGCATATCCGAAGCCCACATTACGGTATGTTACAAGCCACCGGCGATGCGGTTATCTATATGGCTTCCGATTTGCAAGACCCGCCCGCTTTAATCAATGCTTTTATTACCGAGTGGGAAAAAGGTACACCCATTGTGCTGGGCCAAAAAAAGCAAACCGTAGAAAATAAATTATTTGCTTTTGTGCGAACATTTTATTATTGGCTCTTAAATTTAGTCAACGATTCCGGCGCTGAACTGGTACCGAATTGTACCGGGTTCGGACTTTTTGATAAACAAGTGATGGATGAAATCCGTCGGTTGGATGACCCTTACCCGTACATGCGCGGACTGGTGTGTGAGTTGGGATATGCCAAAGCACTCGTGCCGTTTGAACAGCCTGCCCGCAAAACAGGAATTACCAAAAATAATTTTTACACCTTATATGATAATGCCATGATCGGTTTTACCAATCACTCCAAAGTGCCGCTTCGTTTAGCGGCGTTGGGAGGATTTGTGTTAGGTATTATCAGTTTTAGTTTGGCTTGTATCTATTTAATTCTTAAATTATGTTTTTGGGATAATTTCCCCATGGGGACGGCCCCCATATTATTAGCCGTATTATTTTTCGCTTCCGTACAGTTAATATTCTTGGGAATTTTAGGAGAATACGTCGGAGCGATATTGACGCAAGTATTACACCGCCCGTTAGTAATTGAGAAAGAGCGAATTAACTTTGATAAATAATTTTTCAAAAAACGCTTGATTTTTTTCTCTTTTACTGCTACACTTAATTTGTAGCCCCTTGTGGGTTACAGAAATCTATGTATAAAACTGTAGGAGGTTTTATGAATACTAATAAAGGGTTTACCCTTATCGAACTCTTGGTGGTGGTACTCATCATCGGGATTTTGGCCGCTATGGCCATGCCGCAATACTTCAAAGCAGTGGAACGCTCCCGCATGACGGAAGCTGTAACCTTGCTTGGAAATATTGCTCAAGCTCAACAACGCAAATACTTGCAAATCAACAAGTATACCACGAACTATAGAGCGTTAGACGTCGCCCCCAAAGGTGCCAACGGTTCTATCTACTACACCAAAGGTAACGTCTCTACTGGTGCTAACGGTAACGGTTTCGCCGTTTCTTTGTCCGGTACTGCTTTCACCGGTGGTAAAGTAACCGCTGTCCGCGAAGCCAATGGTAGCGCCAGCACCAACTTGCAATACAAATATACGCTCAGCCGCTGGTATGCCAGCAATGATACGCAATGCGATGGTTCCGATGAAAACGGTCAAGCCTTGTGCGCCGACTTCTGCGGTATTGATATGCCTCGCTCTTCTTGCTGTAGCGATGGTCGTTCTTCCGGTGGCTGCTCTCAACCGGTACAAAACGATTAGTATTCTTTTCTCTTAACGAGAATAAACCCCGCTTCGGCGGGGTTTTTTTATGTTCTAACATCTTCAATAAAAATGTTTTTACAAAAAGCAACACTGCAAAAAGAGAGTTGCTTTTTCATTAAATAAAAGTTTGCTTTGTAAAAATTTGTTCCGGTGAACAAGCGGGAGTTCGATTCAGGCCTAGAAGTCAAAATGCCCCGCGTACGCAGGGCATAAAAAAACGCCTTCTAGGAGAATCGTTATTTCCTCCGGAAATACCGGCAAAATCTAAACGCACGATGTGCCAAACAACTTAGATTTTGCTCTTATAGTATCCCCGCCTACGCTAAATGCTTCGGCTGCCCCTAAAGGGGCGGGAGTTCGATTCAGGCCTAGAAGTCAAAATGCCCCGCATACGCAGGGCATAAAAAAACGCCTTCTAGGAGAATCGAACTCCTCTTTTCGGATTGAAAATCCGACGTCCTAACCGATAGACGAAGAAGGCTTAAATGGTGCGCCCGGTGAGACTTGAACTCACGGCCCCCCGCTTAAAAGGCGGATGCTCTACCACTGAGCTACGAGCGCAAAAAAATAACTTTTAGGGGGTTTAATCTAGCATCGGTTAAACCCGACCTAATTATTATATCAAAATTCAAAGAAGTTACACAACTGTTTTTTTAGATTGTGCTGCTTGTATTTTTAAGCGATAATTTATTATAGCAATTTTACACAGACCCGTCAAAAAATTTTCTTTTCCCGCCGAATAAACCGTTTGACATCAGGCTCTTGCCTTGCTACCATATAAAAAAGGGCTTTGTGCCGTATTCCGTTTTTATATAGGTGATTTATGAAAAAAGTAATTAACATCAGTACCACCAAACCTATCGGTTGTTATTCGCAAGCGGTAGAAGACGGCGGTTTTATTTTTACTACGGGTATCGTACCCATAGACCCGGTAACGGGGGAAATCTTTAACGGAGATGTGCGTGTTCAAACCGAACTTATTTTAACCAATTTGGAAGCCGTTTTGAAACAAGCTGGCTGTTCGCTTAAAAACGTGCTCAAAACAACAGTATTTATGACGGATTTGACGCAATTTGCCGAGATGAATGCGGTGTATAGTACGTTTTTTAAAGATAATCCGCCTGCCCGTACGACAGTTCAGGTGGCGGCACTTGCCAAAGGCAGTGCGGTAGAAATTGAAGCCATAGCCAAGAAATAAATGATGACGATACAAGACCAACTTCTATCCTCGCGCTCATGCGGTATTTTATTGCCGCTTTCTGCGATGAAAACCCAAACCGATTGGGGCGTGGGCGATTTCGGCTCCTTGCAACAATGGACGGAGTTTTTTGCCGGACAAGGTATTAAAATTTTGCAAATTTTACCGTTGCAGGAAACCGCGCCCGGGGTTACGTGTCCGTACTCGGCGATGACGTCGTTTGCCATTGACCCTGTTTATACCGATATTTCGGCGGTAGAAGATATTGCGCAAAGTGCAGAAGCGCAACAATGTATTAACGAATTAAAACCGCAAATTGAAACGTGGCACCATGCGCAGAAAGCCCCGTTTGGAGCAGTAAAATCGGCGAAATTAAAAGTTTTGTGGTTGGGATATCAACACTTCTTGGCGAAAGACCAAAGCGCGCGTACGCCGCGTTTTTTTGCTTTTGAAGCCTACCAACAAGCACAAGCCGGGTGGTTGAAAAGTTATGCTTTGTTTCGCGCATTAAAAGAATTTTACCGGTGGCAAACGTGGCTCTCATGGCCGCAAACTTTGCGCCAATGCAATGAAACGGCCGTGGAAATTTTTGAAGCCAAATACCGTGAATATATCCAATTTTTTGCCTATATCCAATGGATATTGGATGGGCAACTTCGCGCCGCTAAATCCTTTGCTACCAAAAGAGGACTGTTGATTTTCGGCGATATCCCGTTTGGCACTAATTTAGATAGTGCCGAAGTATGGGCCGAGCGGCGCAATTACCGGCTCGGTTGGGAAACCGGCGCTCCGGCCGATCAATTTTCAAAAGGCGGCCAACGCTGGGGACTTCCGGCGTATGATTGGAAGTATCAACATGAAAATAATTTAGATTTGTGGCGGCGTAAAATCCGCCGTGTAACGGAACTGTATGATATTTTCCGTTTAGATCATTTAGTAGGATTTTTCCGGACTTATATTTTTGCCCCCGGCGACCAAGTTGGTCAATTTGATGTGGAAGGTGAACAAAACCAAATTGACCGCGGTTATGCGTTTTTGCGCATGGTGTTAGATGAAGCCCATGGTAAATTGGCTGTCGGTGAAGATTTAGGCGTTATTCCCAACTATGTGCGCCGAATGCTTGTAGATTTGCGTATTCCCGGTTATAAGGTGCTTCGTTGGGAACGCGAAGATAACGGTTATTACCGCGAACCGCGCAATTATCCCGTTGTGTCGTTGGCGACGACGTCCACCCACGATACCGAAACGGTACGCGGTTGGTGGGAAACAATGAATCCATATGAGCGTGCCAATATTTGGGAAATGATTTCCGCACAAAAAACCGACGGAAACGTGCCGTGGAATTTAGACACACAACGTGCGATTTTACGTCGCGTATTAGGTTCATCATCGGCTATTGCATTATTTTCGTTCCAAGATATTATCGGCACAACTGACCGCGTTAATACTCCCGGAACAGTAGGCGAAGAAAACTGGACGTACCGCTCCGGTTATACCCCGCAAGAAACCGCTGAAAAATATGCGGCGGAATGGGAAATGTTACGCAACCTGCTTGCCGAAACAAACCGAAAATAAAATGTTTTTTGGAGTGTAAAAATCCCCGGTTTTTTACCGGGGATTTTTGGTATTACTTTTTTTCAGATTCTGCGGGGGGTGTTTCGTTTTCAATCATTTCTTCTTCTTGCGTTGGTACCGGGAAAAGCGAATCTAATAATTTTTCTACCTGTTCACGCGCTTGATTATATTCGTTCATGGCTTGTGTCAGTTGGGCGGTAGGTCGGTTCTCTTTATTGTTTTTAGCAATTTCCAATTCTAATTTCGTTTTCTTGAACTCAAAATTTTCCATCGCCAAACGTAAAGAAATACGATTTAACAAACGGGTTCTCTCTTCGTTTTGAGCCCCTTCGCCCTCTTGCAACAACTGCGTAAGCATGGCCAAATCTTGTTGGGCTTGTTCGCGCGTCACACTTTGCAAAGCGGGATTATCCACATTTAGCGGCGGGACAGACACAGCGGAAGCAAGCGACATGTCCCGTTGGGGCAAGAAATTATTGCCTACAAGCATCCCGCCAACAAACAACAAAGCCATTGTAAATAAATATAAAACGTAACGCATAAATTTACTTTTATTTTACCAAATATCAACGCGAGGGTTTGTATATAGGATGTCCGTTTTTGACGTAAAACGTCAATATGTCTTCTCCGATTTGCGGTGCCAAATTCCCATATACGCGGATCCCGCGTTTGTTAAACTCTTCTAACCAGCTGGGTTTGAATCCTTCATCAAATCCGGTAATTTCTTCCACGCGTTTGGATGGCACACCGAAATATACCGTTTTAATACCCGACCACATAATCCCGCCCAAACACATTAAACAGGGTTCGGCGGTAACATATAAGCGTAAATTATACGGGGCCAAATCAAAGGTGTTTAATTTTTCTTCCGCTTGTTTAATGGCATTCATTTCGGCATGTTTGTGGCTGCATTTTCCTTTTACTACCGAATTGGCAGCTTTGGCAATGAGAGTCCCTTTATCGTCGTAAATAGCGGCTAGGAACGGGCCGGAACCTTGTGCAATATATGTTTTAAGTTCTTCTTGCAAAGCCGTAATGATTTGTGCGGCTTGTTGTAATTCTTCTGATGAAATAGGTGCGTTGGATATAATGTCGGAATTAGTCATAAATTTTCTCCCGTTTTTATTATACAAAAAACGGCTTTTCAAACGAACTTGGTATAATATAGTATCTTACAATAAGGAGTTTTTATGGCCTCATTTTCATTTCGCCCGCAAGGGGTCTGCTCGCAAGAAATTTTATTTGACGTGGACGCGCAAGGACGTGTACATAATGTGCAATTTATCGGCGGTTGCCCGGGAAATTTAACGGCTATCGGTAAATTGGTAGAAGGGGCCGATGCCCGACAAATTGCTACTTTATTAAAGGGCAACGATTGTGCCGGAAAAGGCACTTCGTGCGCCGATCAACTCGCCCGCGCGTTGGAAGAAGCCATTAAAAAATAAAATGGTTTGATTTGAAGTTTTTCCATTAAAAACTCTTCGCTACACCGGAGAGTTTTTTGTGAATAAATTTTAATGTATAATAATAGCAGTTGTAAGGAGAAACGATGAAAAAAACATTTGGTGTAGGGATAATTTGTTTAGTGGTTTTAGCGCTTGCGGGGTGTGTAACGGCTCCTAAATTAGATAATCCGTATGAAGTCCCGTCGCCGGATATTTCCGCCCGTAAATTCAGTTTATCGTGCGAAAATTGTGCCGGTGCCTCGGTTATGCCTTATTTTACCGCGGCGCAACGGGCAAGTAATTATAAGTTGAAAATGCATTATACTTTTGAATTATCTAAACCTTTAGCCAATAAAATTTGGGGGGTGGCTTCCGCCTTAACTTTATTTACCGTGCCCTTCCAATCGGCCAGCGGACATTGGACGGCGTCAGCCGAATTGTGGAATATGAGCACCGGTGAAGTTGCCGAATTAGCCCCGGCTAAAAAAGCCAACAACGCTGTTTGGGTGGCGTGGTGGATGTTTCCGTCTGTTAAAAATTTGTCTGAACCGTTTATGGACGAGAACGGCAACCCTGTTTCTCCGGATGCCCAACGGCTGCTTGCCGAAACTTTTATTAAAGAAGCCGCTTTGGTTGTTTATCAGCCGCACCTGTCGTATGCTAAATGGCAATGTACCAGTTACCGTTGCCGGTATAATCATTTGCTCGCCAAAAAAAGCGCAACGGCGGATGAGGTGGTTTGGGTGGCGCAAAACACGAATGATTTGAATGAATTTCAAACCGTACGTTCTTTTTTGTTGGGCAATATGACCGTTGCGCAAAATTGTGCGGTGGTGCAAGGCCTGATTTTAGATAAAAAATTGGTAGCCAAAACAACCAATATGTATTGGAAAATGGTAGATTTTTATAAAGCCTATTGTCCGCCTACGCCCAAAGGCTATGGGCTTACACGTGCCGAACTCCTTGAGCGTAAAGGCCGCCCGACTTGGCAATATCAGCCTAACGCTGATACGGAAGAACTTTCGTTCACCGATATGTCTGTCGGCGCTACAACTACTATTTATACGCTGGATCACGGTATCGTAACCGGAATTAGATAAACAGTTTCCTCGTTTTTGAACTCCCCGGCCTATAACCCGGGGAGTTTTTTGTTCTGGCAAAATTAAATTTTTTCACAAACATCTAATCTTTTTTCTCTATACAAATCGTTCTTTTTTTAGATAACGACATAGCGTTGTCGGGCGGCTTTGTTATTCTATCTTTATCTACTAAAAAGGAGAACAAAACGATGAAATATACTTACGAACAATACGAAGCAATGTACTATCTGAATAAATTGCTGCCCGAACTGAAAAATTTTAAAAGTTTTGCGCGGGATTTAATCTTGTCGGCCCGAAAAATAGATGGGAAATTATTCCCCGGACTTAAGAAAATGGATGCTTTCTCAGATCCATCCGCCAAGCAAGCGAACGGATTGTTGCAAATAGAAAAGGCTTTTGCTAAATACGGAGAATTTTATCCGAGCCTGTCACCATCTAATCAACAACATAACATTTCATACTTGGTGCGCGAGTTTCATTTGACCGCTTCCGAAGAAGCCGTTGTGCGGTTTTTAAGTACCATGACGGATAATGAACTGTTAAGGTCATGCTTGCGTGAATTCAAAGGAGATATTGAGGACGATGAAGATATCTTAACGCAAGTTTCCGGAATCACGCGCGGGATGGGCTTTTCGGTTTTGAATGAAAATGCTCCGTTAAGACGATTGGGGATATTACGGGAGCATCATTACCGATCTTCGCTTGTTTTGACCAAATGGGTACAGGGGTTTATTCATACGATATACAAAGATGATGCGGCTCGCTATAAAGCATTGCTGGGTGAGCCTATCATCGGTGAGAATGTTTTAACTAAGCGTGATTTTGCACATGTGAAGGCCGCCGATTTGGCATGGCGGCTGATGAAAAGGGCCCAACATACCAAGGGGTTTAATATCCTTTTGTATGGAGTGCCCGGTACGGGCAAAACCAGTTTTGCCAACGTGCTGGCCCAATCGGCCAAACTAAACTTATATCCGGCCGGTATATGCAATGACGGAGACGATAAACGTAATTATCGTTTGCAACAATTATACCGCAAGCAATATTTACTTAAGAATATTAAAAACACATGTATCCTTTTTGATGAGGGCGAAGATGTGTTTTCCAGTACGGAAACGCGCATCAGCAAAATGGAAATAAATAATTTGTTGGAAAATAACGAAGTGCCTGTCATTTGGACGACTAATAAAATTCATCGGATGGATCCGGCTTTTATTCGTCGTTTTACCTTGGCGATATGTTTTACTAAACCTCCTGTGGAAGTGCGCCAAAAAATTTGGAAAAAATATTTAACGGAAAATAAAATTGTGTGTGATGTAAGCGATACACTTGTGCTTGCCAAAAAGTACGAAGTTCCGCCTTCTATGATTGTCAATGCGGCACGGGCGGCCCGTATGGCTAAAGGAAATTTGGACACCGTTAAAGATCATCTGTCTTTTATGACACAAGCCTTAAACGGCGGCTACGAAAAACCGGAAGATCCCAAAACGGAACAAAAATTTTGTCAGGCTTTGGTGCACGCCGATATGGATTTAAGCGCACTGACCGCACAATTAAAAGACTTGAGACGGCTCAATTTTTCCCTTTGTTTGTATGGGGCAAGCGGTACAGGTAAATCGGCTTATGCGCGTTATTTAGCGGAAGAATTGGGCTTGGATGTGTTCCAGCGCCGAGCATCTGATTTGATTAGCCCGTATGTGGGGGAAACCGAGCAAAACATTGCCAAAGCATTTGCACAGGCTAAAGACAATAAATCGTTATTGATTTTTGACGAGGCGGACAGTTTTTTACGGGACCGTTCTTTAGCCGCGCGTTCATGGGAGATTTCCAGCGTGAACGAAATGCTGACGTGGATGGAATCGCACCCCTATCCGTTTGTTTGTACCACCAACTTGATGGATACGTTAGACCCGGCAAGTTTGCGTCGGTTTAGTTTTAAGGTCAAATATGATTTCTTGACGTTGGAACAAGTGCAGGAAGCATTTTCGTTTTTCTTCGGATTAGATGTAGGAAAAAAGAACCTTATCGGTTTAGACAAATTAACTCCCGGTGATTTTACGTTAGTTAAAAATAAGGCAGAAATCTTGGGTAAAAGTTCACAGGTGGAGGTGCTGAAGGATATGCTTGCAACTGAACAGAAATTAAAACAACATGCCGTAGGGCACAGTATCGGTTTTACCGTATAAGCAAAAGGTATTGGGCGACGTTATTTGCCGCTGCACCTTTCGAATCCCGACGCAACGTAAAGCAGTTGGTGATTCGCCTTCCGATAAAATTCCTGACGGAATTTTTCTGCAGGCCGGGCTCGCGGTACTCGCCTTTGCCTAATGGCAAAACTCGTACAACGCTGCGCCTTTCGAATCCCGACGTGACACCAAGCAGTTGGTGTCACTCCACCTTTCGAAAATTAAAAAATCCTGCTTTCGCAGGATTTTTAATTTCCGGAAGGGGAGGGATTCGAACCCTCGGTAGAGTTGCCCCTACATCAGTTTTCAAGACTGACGCCTTAAACCACTCGGCCACCCTTCCCTTCTTTTATTCTATTATTTTTTTCGGGTGCTTGCCTAGTTAAAATCGCCCGGCCGGATATATGGAAATTGCTATAATACTATAAAGAGGGTTTTATGGAAGAGAAAACTGAGCCGGCAGTTGTTTATCGTTTTGGGACAGGGGTTTATATCAATTTGACAAACCGTTGCCCTAATTTATGCACGTTTTGTATCAAAACCAAATGGAACATGGATTTCCATGGGAATAATTTGAATTTAGCGGCGGGAGAGCCGTCTGCTAATGAAGTGCTCCTTGCTCTTGAAAAAGAACTTGCTAAAGCCCCCTTTAAGGAAGTTGTATTTTGCGGATACGGCGAGCCGACGATGCGATTAGACCAACTCTTATTTATCGCGCAAACGCTCAAAGGTTGGAAAGCACAATTTAGATATCCGCCCTTTACGATTCGGCTTAATACAAACGGCTTGGGCAATTTAATTCATCATAAAAACATTGTGCCGTCATTGGCGGCGGTGTTGGATGCAATCAATGTCAGTCTTAATGCCCAAGACGAAGAAACATGGCGTAAATTAGTTCGCCCGCAAGAACCTTATCAAGACGGCTATGAAAGCGTAGTGGAATTTATCCGCTTGTGTGTGGACGCCGGAATAAAACGTGTAGTGGTCAGTTGTGTAGAAAACACCGGCGCTGATGAGAAAGCCGTAGAAAAAATTGCCCACGAATGTGGCGCGCAATTCTATTTGAGGAGTTTTTTAGATGCCCAAAATTAGCCGGCCCGGTACATTTTTTGCGTTGATTTTATTTTTACTGGCCATCGGACTAACGGGTTTTTTTGCCTTGGCGTCCGATTATTATTCCTATGCGGCAGGCACGATAGAAAATGCCGCTTCGGTGGCGCCCTTAAATAAAGAAAGTTTACAAACGCCGCGTCCGACCGTGTCATATGATACCGAAGTGAAATACCGCAAATTTTATATCACGGTTCCCGGCGCACAAAAAGTAGAACTCGCGGCGGATTTTAACCGCTGGGGCAAGGACCCTATTGAACTTAAAGCCTACCGCAAAGGATATTTTGAAACGTCGGTTGCATTGACGGCGGGAGAATATAAGTATGTGTTTGTGGTGGACGGGGACGACGTTTTAGATCCGATGAACGAAGACCGCCAAATTATTGATGGACGGCGGGTGTGTATTAAGACGGTAAAATAATGAAACAAGGTACCATTTATACTTCTTCGCGCGAAGAAACGCTTGCTTTGGCAACGCGGTTTGCTCATGCGTTGCACGGCGGGGAGATTATCTTTTTACGCGGGCCGATCGGTGCCGGGAAAACGGTGTTTGTGAAAGGAATTGCCGCTGCGCTCGGGCTAAAAAGTTCCCCTACCAGTGCCAGTTTTAGTTTGATGAAAAAATATCACAATAAGAAACACCGTTTGTTTCATATTGATTTATTCCGGTTATCTGCGGGGGAAGTGTTTAATCTGGGTTTTGAAGAAATGTTGGAAGATGAAGAGGCTATCATTTTAGCTGAGTGGCCTGATCCGATTGCACATATGTTGCCCTCCGATAGGCTAGAAATGGATTTTATCTTGCGCCAAGGGGACGAACGGGAAATTAAACTGTCGTCCTTCGGCCGCATTTCAGATATATTGTTAGAGGATTTATGCAAACAGGCAAAAACGTCATTGTAGGATTGGATACATCGGCTTCGCCTCTTTTGGTAGCGGTGCAAGCCGGAGAAAAAACAGCCGCACGCCGTCAAAAAGGCATCAAACAGGAACGCTTGCTTTTTCCGGTTATGTCGCGTGCTTTAACGGCCTGTGAGAGTACATTGCAAGATGTTAAAAAAGTGTGTATTGTGCGTGGGCCGGGGCGGTTTACGGGTATCCGTATCGGGCTGACGTTTGCTTCTATGATGAAATACTTAAATCAGGCCGAAGTCTATGGCGCAACCCTTTTTGAAATTATCCGTCGGCAAGTAGTGGTTTCGGCCACGTTCAAACGTTTTCAAAAACAATATCCTGACGGAGCATTGGGTGTAGTGTTGCACGCATTTCGCGAGGAGTATTTTTTACAGATTTTTGACGGAAAAAATGGGGCGCCCATGTGGTTATCGCGCGAAGAATTACTGGCGCGGTTAGCCGCGTACACGCATCCTATTATGCTGGCGGGAACGGATAAAAATAATGCGGATTTGGACGGCTTGTTGGGTAATAAATATCCACTTGCTGCGCCGCGTGACTCTCGGGTGCGTCCGCAGACGTTACTTGCCATGGCGCAAGATGATACGCTTAAACAAGATGCGTTAGAACCGCTTTACTTAAAACCGGCGCGCTTTGAACTTATTACTCCTAAATGAACATACGTTTAGCCAACTCTCAAGATATCCCCGCATTAGCGGTTATAGAAAAGCAGCAACCGCGTTGTGCTCAATGGGGGGAAAATGGGTGGAAAACGGAATTGGCAGAGAAATCTGCACACGTTTTTTGTGCGCACGAACAAGCCGTTGTCGGATTTGTGGCGTTGCGCTTAGCGGCGGGCGTAGGTGAAATTTTAAACGTGGGTATATCGCCAGATTTTACGCGCCGCGCAATAGGAACGGCTTTACTTTTCCACGCCCTGACGTGGGCCCGCGAAAACGGCGGAGAAGAAATTTCGTTAGAAGTGGCGGCCGATAATGCAGCCGCGATACGGTTGTATGAAAAAGCAGGATTTTTGCCGATAGGTCGGCGAAAAAAATTTTATGCTGACGGACAAGATGCATTAATTATGGGAATTAAATTATGAAAAAATGGATCATTGTTTTAGCCATATGCTATGCGTGCCCGGCTTGGGGGTTGGAAATTAGCCCAGAAGGGAAACAAGAAGCCGCGTTATTTAATTCCTTTTTAGAGGCTGTTTATGTGCATCGAAATAATCCGCAAGCCTATTTTGAGGCCTTAAAGAAAACACTAGCACTGGATCCCGATTCTAAATACTTGCGTCAATTATTGGTGGCGGCGGCCCCCACTCCGGAGCAGGCTGAGCCGTATATAGATTATATTACGATGGGCGAAAATACAGCAGAAGACTATTTGGCGTATGCTTCGTATAACCTTAAGAAGCAAAATTCCGCCCAAGCCCTTGATGCTTACGAAAAAGCCCTTGCTTTACGCCCGGATGATAGCATATTGCTTCAACAGTATTTGCTGCTTCTTTCAACGGTAGATTTGGATAAAACAATAGCGGTGTTGGAAAAAACAGCCAACGAACAACCGGCTTGGACTTCGCTGGCCTATCACCAAATTGGGCTTTTATATTTGCGCCGTAATCAAATAGAACAAGCCTTGCTCTATTTTGATAAATCAATTCAAGCTGATCCGTATAATCCGCAACCGCATTTAATAAAGGCCGAAGTGTACGAAAAAACGTCGCAATTTTTTTTGATGTTGCATGAATTGGAAGAAGTGGAAAAAATGGGATATGCCGATGCGGAAGTATATGTGCGTATGGCTGCTATATTTACGGCGGTGCGGGATTTTCCTAAGGCGGAAGCCTATTTTCTAAAAGCCGTTGGGCAAGATCCTCACCATACAGCCGCTAATTATTTTTTGTCTTTATTTGCGGAACAACGAGGCGATTTCCAAGGGGCTATCAATTATTTACAAGCCTCCAACGATTATTCCACGAATGCTACCCGTCCGTTGCAAGTCAGTTTTTTACAACAAAAGGCCGGACAGAATGAACAAAGTTTGCAAACATTGGAAAAAGCATACAAACAGTTTGGTGATAATGTGGAAATCGCTTTTTTCTATGGATTGATGCTCAATGACCGACGAAACTATAAGCAAGCCGCCCGTGTATTTGAAAAATTGTTGAAATCACGTCCGGAGTATATGGAAGCACGTTTGCATTATGCCTACTCTTTAGAGAGTTTGAAAAAATATAAGCATATGGAAGAACAACTTCAAATTCTTTTAGAAAAACAACCCAATAATGCTTCCGCGCTTAACTTATTAGCCTATAGTTTAGCCGAACGCGGTGAACGGCTAGATGAAGCCAAAGAACTTATTGTCCGTGCCGTGGCTATTTCGCCCAAAGAAGTAGCATTTATAGATACGCTCGGGTGGGTGTATATTAAGCAAGGCGAATTGGAAAAAGCCGATGCTGTTTTTTCTTCTCTGCCTGAGGATGCTGTAAATGCTAACCCGGAAATAGCCTATCATATCGGTGTGTTGCGTGAGAAACAAGGCCGGCAAGAAGAATCGTTGAGATATTTGGAAAAGGCAACCCCTAAGTGGCCGGCCGCGCAAAAAATATATCAAAAAATATTTCGTCAAAAATAAAGAAATTATTGTTATATAATAAAAAGCCCCCACTTTCGTGGAGGCTTTTGTTTAACTATAATACCTTTTTATTTGATTTTTTCCCAATAATTAGACCTGGCTTCTCGGAATTCTAGCCCATAGTAGTCACTGTCAAAGACAAAGTCTTGTAACGAAGTCTTGTCCCACGATTTGCCTTTTAAGAACATTTGCCACATGGTATCTTCTACATAATCGCAGATATCAAGCCACAAATCGTTCAGGGCTAATTCAAAATCAGGAACGCAATCCGGATGAATGCCGATTTTTTTAAGCAGTTTTTCATTTTCCACAAACAATGTGGTGGGATCATCATCTTTGTAAGCTTTTTCTAATTCTTTAAGTAGTTTGGGATCTTTTAAGAAAGGAATGAAATTTGTTTTCCCTTCCTGTACTGCACGTGCATAGGCCTGGCGTAAAGGAGCAATTTCAGTTTCCCCGACAGTGAATTTGATAGCCAAGTTATGGTCCAGGGCAATATATTCATACATTTGTTCCTGCAGTTTTGCAATTTTGCGTTTTTTGGTAGGCGTGAATCTCTCCGTATTGGGATCAGCCATTGTAGATTCCGGATATGAGAGAGCCTCTTCTAGAGCATTTTTTACAGCATCTTCTACCATTTCATGGTAGAACTGAGTATGATATTTCGCCGGAATTTGTGGTACATTCAATGGAATATGTCCCCAATATTTACCGGTTAACATCAAAGCAGTTGTCTGTTGTACATATGCAACAATGATGTCATAGGTAACACCATCTTCGTTTGCATTTCTGTAATCTTTCTGTAAAGACTTTAGTTTTTTAGAATCTGTCAAATAAGGAAGTAACTCTGTCCGTCCGGTTTCTTGGGCGCGTAAGATAGACTGTTGCATTGGATTAAACCATACTCCCTTACCTAAATAATATTTAGCATAAAGATCGGGGAAGGGAAAATGTTTAGCATAAAGATTGGGTAAGGGAACAAATATTTTCTGTAGGAAAAGATCTTGTTGTTCTGCATAAGCAATCATCTCCTCTTCTGACATGACGGCTTCGCTTGA
Organism: Candidatus Avelusimicrobium luingense; assembly: GCF_902757105.1. Classification (NCBI taxonomy): domain Bacteria; kingdom Pseudomonadati; phylum Elusimicrobiota; class Elusimicrobia; order Elusimicrobiales; family Elusimicrobiaceae; genus Candidatus Avelusimicrobium; species Candidatus Avelusimicrobium luingense. The sequence continues at coordinate 59,789 of NZ_CACVTK010000002.1, read as the reverse complement.
TACATTATGTGCTTCGCGCCTTTGGGCGGAGATAAATGCGTTGTCTAATGCTTTATCTATGTTTGAAGCTTGGCCCGTTGTGCCCGTACCTAATTCAGTATTAAGTACTCTCCCTGTTTCTGCGGTGACGGTCCCGTTTCTCATTCGGGCAGCGGCTCCTGCCGCTTCTTCTGCAGCCCGTGTAGCTTCTTCTGTGGCTCTTATGGCTTGTTCGGTGCCTCTTGTCGTTTGTTCGGTGGCTCTTATCGCTTGTCCGGTGGCTCTGACGGTTTCTTCTATGGCTTTACCGACACTTTCGGCTGCTTTTACAACTTCGGATCCGACTGGTTGCGCTTGTACGTTGCCGATTACTGCTAATAGTAACGCAACGGTTAGTAAACTTAGGTTCGTTTTGGCACGTAATGTCATGTTCATTCCCCTTGAGTACAAATATTTTTTGTATCTAATGATAGAATAAAATAAATACTCTTAATGAACAAGGGTCAAAGGGCCTAAAGAGTACTAGGCCTTTTGCTCTATATATATTAACAAGGTCCCGCGTGTAAGCGAAACCGAAAAACGGTTGGTGGCTGTCAGATTGCTTAACGTGCGTGTAGTGCCCAGTGGCAGGCGTGCATTTTTTGCATAGGTGCGTTACTAAATAATCTAATGCTTTTTGTAATCGGTCATACTTGTATAGCCTGAAAAATATGCTTGCCCCCGTTTGAACTAGCGGGGGCAAGCTTTGCAAAAATACGAGTAATCGTCGTATAAGTTATTCTGAAATTCTTCTCAAAAAGTCAGAGGAGAAATATTCGTTGTCAATACTTCCAATCTGTTCTAACGAGTTTCCATCCCATGATTTCCCGTCTCTGATCATTTGTTTGGTGGTGTTTTGGACAAAGTCATAAATGTTCAGCCAAACGTCGTTCATCGTCAGTTCAAAGTCTTCGGATGCTTCGGGGCATAATTCCAATTTGTCAAAAAGTGCTTGGTGCTTTTGGTACATGGGCATATAATCTCCTTCTTGGAAAGCCGTTCTCAGTTCCGTCATTAATGATTTGCTACTCAGAAATGAAACAAATAAAGTATTGCCTTCTTCTTTAGCGCGGTAAAACGCTTGTTTCCAAGGGGAAATTTCCATTCCCTTAAATACGATTTTCTTAAAAAAGAAACAATCTGTTTCATCGGTAACGCGTTCGTATATTTCTTCCAATTTGTAAGCAAGTTGGTCCTTGTCTGCCGGCGTTAGTCTGTTGGCGTTTTGGAAAGGTGTCGCTTTGGTTTGGTCTACCAAGGGATTGTTTTCTAGCCACTTCATGTGGCGCTCAAGGGCTTGTTGATATTGCGAGGAATGATAGTTGGCGTTAACAGTCGGAATATCTGCATATTTACCGCTTAACATCTCTGCCGTTGTGTTTTGTACAAATTTTGTGACCATATCATAGGAAACTCCATCTGCAGCCGGATCGGCCCGATTGGGTTCTAAGGTCTCTAATTTTTGGGGATTTATTAAATAAGGCAATAAATCGGTTCGCCCCAGTTCTTTGGCACGTTGAATAGATTTGGCCATGGGGTCAAAATATTGGTTTCCGCCGATATAAAAATTCGCATACAAATTCGGATCGGGAGCAAAGATGGCTTTGAACAGAGTTTCTTGCTGTTGTGCAAAAAGCATATCTGCTTCGCGAAACGTGCGAACGACTTCCTTGGCTATTTCTGGTCCCGGTTGGGCCTGTGCGCTTCCGGCGGCTAACAGTAGGGCAACTGTTAATAACAATAGTTTTGTTTGGGTGGATACATTCATTTTTTACTAATTCTCCTTTAGATACCAACTATTTAGTATGTAATTATAGTTTAAAAAAACATGTCATATATGAACAAGGGTCAAAAGACCCAATTAACGTTGGGACTTATGTTCTATGTATACTAATAAGGTCCCGCGTGTAAGCGAAACCGAAAAACGGTTGGCTGCGGTCAGGTTGCTTAACGTGCGTGTAGTGCCCAGCGTCAAGCGCGCTTCTTTAAGAGGATATTTAAACCCGGCAAGAGTCACTTGATAGCAGGTAGTAAGCGGTAGCAAACTGACACGCGTGCCTATGGGAGCAGAAAAGGTTTTTTCGGAGCAAAGTGGATAAATTTTCCACCCGTCTTCCATGACACAAAGATCTATTTTTTTAGCATACGAATATAAGGCGAGTAAATTGCCGATGGAAAAATCGGTCCGTCCGCCATAAAATCCGATGAGTGTGCATTTTTTGCATTTGTGTGCTACTAAATAATCCAATGCTTTTTGTAAATCGGTATTGTTTTGGTTATCTACGAAAATCCAAGAAATATCAGGCCATTGGTGGCGGGTGGTACGGGAAACGGAATCCAAATCGCCGATAACGGCATGGGGGCGAATTCCGGCTTTGCGAGCATTGTTGGCGCCGCCGTCGGTCGCTAAAATAAAATCAGCGGTTGTGGCTAGTTTTTTGATAAGGGATAGAGAACAGTGCGGGCTATTGCCTATCAATAATACGTGATTCAATCCTTCCATGACGGCTCCTGTAAAGCAGAATAATAATTAAACTGATACTTACCCCAATATAAAACGGGGCTATTTTATCGAGCCATTCGTCCGGTACGGCTAAATACCAAACAGTCATTCCTACCGCACTGATTAGGGAAGAACATACAAATAATTTATCACTAATGCGTCCCGGATAAATATAACCCATCAAAATAGGGATCAGTAAACAGGCCGAAAAATAGGACCCCAATACCAGCCAAATTTCTTTGAAACTGCCGTGAAATAATTGCGCTAACATAATGGAGATCGTGCCTACCGCAAAAATCATAATACGGTTTGATAAAATGACATTTTGAAAATGTTTACGCAACAAATCAAAACTTAATGTGTTAGACGCAATAAATAAAAACGAATTAAGGGTAGAGAGAATAATAGATAAAATACCGGCTACAAATAAACCGCGCAATCCGGACGGTAATAATTGTATAGCATAAAAAAAGTATGCTTGCCCCGGTTGCGCTTGCGGCAATACGGCACGTGCGTATAGCGCGCCTAAAGTGGTACATAAGTCAAACACAAACCAAATGCCTGTGGAAATGAGGACCCCGCGTTTAACAACGAGGGGGCTTTTAGCGGCAAAACAGCGTTGATAAAAACTCGGGTCAATAAGAGTGGCCAGCGCAATAAAGCCCCATACAAACGTACTCATCCACGAGTTGCCGCCGGTAAGTGTAAAATGCGAAGCGGGCAAATTGGCTTTTAAGAAATCTATCCCGCCAAATACAGATACTGAAAATACAGCCACTAACAGTACCGCACTACACATGACAAAAAACTGTACTAAATCGGAAAATACTACCGAACGGAACCCACCCCATGCCGTATATAAGCACGTAAATAAGGTCCCCAGAATCATCCCCGTCAAGACGCTGATGCCAAAAACCATGTGTAAAAACATGCCTAAACTTAATACATAGGCAACGGGTGTGATATAGAAAAAAGTGAAAATGGCTGATATTTTGGCGGATTTTGGGCCAAACATTTGTCCGGTTAAATCAGGTAAAGTCATGGAATTATAACGGGCAATTTTGTCGGCAATAAAAAAGGCAAAGATCAGATACGCTACATACCAAAACAAGCCTTGGGTGACGAAATTATAAATACCGTAATTAAATGTAATTTCACTAATACCGAAGATGCCCCCGTACCAAGTGGCCACTAACGTCGCTACAAAAAGCGGCAAAGTAAGTTGGCGGCCCATGAGCAGATAATCTAACGCGGAGAGTTTATCTTTGGGTTGTGAGATTTTAAGACGGAAATGACCGTACGCCGCGGCGCAAGCCGTAGCCACCAATACCAGTAGCAATACAATCCAATCGGCAATATGTAAATACGATACGGTTTTTAATTCGTTTAACATATATCAAAAGAAGCCCCGGATTTGTTTTGGGGCTTCTTTTATTTTACTAAATAATCAAGCGGCTGTATTATTGCCATTTCATAAAATACGGCGGAATCAGTAACAGGAAAGACAATAAATACATGGTTATTAACAGCGGCAACATCCACTTGAGCCATTTAGGATAAGCAATACGCGCAAACCCGATGGCCGCGATGGTAACCGGATCGGTGGGAATTACCATATTCATCCAACTTCCGCCTAATTGGAACGCCAAGACCATCGTTTGGCGTGTAATGCCGATTAAGTCGGCCAGGGGGGCTAAAATCGGCATGGTCAAAACGGCTTTGCTCGAGCCGGACGGAATAAAGAAGTCAATGACCGTTTGCAACATCATGGCCGCCCACGAAGCACAAATGGGGTGTAAATGTTTGATCAGCCCCGACATCGTGTTAAGCAAGGTATCTAAGATATGGCCGTTGTTGGCAATAATTACAATGGCTTGCGCGAAACACAAGAGCATAGCAATTTCGGCCATACCGCGTACACCGTTAAAAAATGTATCGCTAAAATCTTGCATTTTCATTTTGCCCAAAATACCGCACACAAAACCAAGTCCCAAAAACCAAGCGGCAATTTCGGTAATGTACCAACCGGAATTTTCCCAGTTGAGCCACTTGATTAAATCAATACCGAACGTTCCGTTAATAAACGCACAGACTTGCGGTTTGAGTACGCCGATAATCATTCCGGCCATGCCTAAACCAAAGGCAATCAAAACGGCTTTTTGCCGGCGGGTGATATGATATTCCGTTTTATTAAGTTTTAATTCTTTGCGCTTTTCTTGGTCAAATTCATAGGTTAAACTTTTGGTCGGATCTTTGCTGATTTTGTGCGCATACACGCTTAACCACGCAATAATTACCGAAGTACAAATTACCCAAATAATTAAGCGGTATCCTAAACCGGAATAAAGCGGTACTTGCGCGATCCCCTGTGCGATACCGACGGTGAACGGGTTGGTAAATGCGGCGGCAAACCCAACACCGGCTCCCACAAACGGGATAGCCGTTCCCAAGGCCGAGTCATATCCCAACGACAAAGCAAGGGGAATAAAAATCGGTACGAAAATCAAGGCTTCTTCGCACATACCGAAGGTCGCCCCGCACAGCGAAAATACAATCACACCCAGCGGAATAAACAGGAAGCGCAATTTGGGGTTTCGTTTGAAAAAACCGCTTGCCGCTTGAATGCCCGCGGCGATGGCTCCCGTCTTTTCAATAATGCCCAGTACTCCGCCAATTACAAGTAAAAATACAATAACTTCCGACGTTTTGGAAAATCCTTGAATTGGGGCTTGTAATAAATCAAACAACCCTTGCGGGCTAGCCGCTACACGGTGATACGTGCCTGCAACAGCCACCAGCCGCCCATCGGCGTTTTCCACGCGGTCATACGCTCCGGACGGGACAATCCACGTCAGCGCGGTTACTATCGCTAATACCGATAAAATAATAGCGAAGGTATTTAACTTGATTTTAGACAGTACTTTAGACATTTTCTTTTGGGATTCCTCTCTTACTTTTTAATAATAATAACAACGAATATATATTGTACTAAATGCACTCCGTTTTGCGTGATTATTTTATATACTTTATCTATGCTTTACATCGTTCCTACCCCGATAGGTAATTTACAAGATATCACCTTGCGCGCGTTAGACGTGCTTAAAAACGCGGATGTTATCTTGTGCGAAGATACCCGCCGTACACAAATTTTGCTTTCCCATTTCGCGATTTCCAAACCGACGATGCGCTATAACGAAAATGACGAGCGTTCTATCTCGCGTTGTGTGGAAGTGTTGCAAAGCGGAAAAACCGCCGCGCTTGTGTCCGATTGCGGTACTCCGTGTATTTCCGATCCGGGGTGGAAATTGGTTAAAGAAGCCTTAAACGCCAATATAAAAGTGTCGTCATTACCCGGGCCGAGTGCCGTAGCGTGTGCGTTGGCGGGAGCCGGTATTACGGGGGGCGCGTTCACGTTTTTAGGATTTTTGCCGCGCAAGCCGGGTAAAGCCGCTAAACTAATTGCCAATGCGTATGGGTTGAATGTCCCAGTGGTGTTGTATGAGTCACCTTACCGCGTTATTAAGATGTTAGAACTAATTGCTAAAACATTGGGCGAACAAACCCCGATGATTGTGGCGCGCGAACTGTCTAAAGTATATGAAGAATGGACGCGCGGAACGGTACGAGAACTAATTGAAAATTTTTCCAAACGTCCCAAAGTGCAGGGCGAATTTGTACTGATTATAGATAGACCTGCCGCCGAAGAAAAAGAGGAAACTGATGAAAACCCGTATTTTTAAGACGACTGATTTAACGTCGCAAGAAATCAAGACGTTGGCCCGGGAAATAGAACAAGGCGCCTTGGCGGTTTTGCCCACCGATACGGTATATGGTATCGGTACGGGTGCATTTGCCGAAGCAAGTATCCAAACGATTTATCAGATCAAAAACCGTCCGGCAACGAGCCCCTTGCAACTGCTGGCCCCGCATATAGAGACGGTGCGGACTTGTGCCGAAGTGTCGGCGGATGCAGCCAAATTGGCTACTGCGTTTTGGCCCGGCGGGCTTACACTTATTTTGCCACCTAAACCGCAAGCGAAGGCTTTAACACGTGGGTTTGCGGGGCTTGGGTTTCGCGTGCCCGATTACGCATTTTTGACGGCGTTACTGGGGCAAATGAGTATGCCCATGGCGTGCACAAGTGCTAATTTGCACAACCAGCCGGTTATTACGGATGAACAAACGCTTGTGGAAACGTTTGACGGAAAAGTAGATTTGATTTTTCAGGCGGGTACGTTAAGCCCCACCGCATCCAGCGTGGTGGATATGACACAAAGCCCGCGAATTTTGCGCGAAGGAAGTATTACGCGCCATGAATTGGTGCGTGTATTAGGCGCACCATTAGAAGAGTAAAGGAGAAAATATGGTAACTATTGTAGGTACACCTTGGCAAATGGTGGTAGCATATGTAGTAATTATTGCGTCGTCCTTGTCGTTAATAACGTATTGGGTAACGAAAAAATTTATTTTGCGTAAAATGAACCGCACGATTATGACGGCCGAGCACAATTATCAACAACAAATTGCGTCTTTGCAAATGCAATTATCGGGTAAAGTATCTGTATTGGAAGGAATGGTCAATAAATTGCGGTTGTCTAACCAGGAACTTACGCGGCTTAACGAAATTCGCGCTAAATTTATGTCTATTGTGGCACATGATTTGCGCCAACCGCTTTCGTCTATTCAAGGGTTTGCCTCGGTGTTGAAAATGGACACACCGCAAGGTGGTAAAACCAATGATGACCAAATTGCGTTAAACAACATTTTGAAAGCCACCGATAATATGAATATGTTGATGACCGATTTAATGGATATTTCTATGATGGAATCGGGCCGTTTCAAAATGGACGTGCAGCCCTTTAATTTTAATGCCTTGGTAAGTGATGTGGTTACCTTGCAAGCCGTTAATGCCCAAAAGAAAGAAATAAACTTGCAACTCTATGAATATCCTACCGAAATTACGATTACGGCAGATCGTTTCCGAATGTCGCAAGTACTTAATAATTTAATCGGCAATGCAATTAAATTTGCACCGCAAGGGGGGCGGATAGAAGTTAATTTTTACGACGATAATAAAGATGTGTATTGCCAAGTATCTGATAACGGCCCCGGTATTTTGCATACGGAAAAAGAAAAAATCTTTCAAAAATTCCACCAGTCCGATAACGACCGTAATCTCAAAAAACAAGGCTGGGGTTTGGGGTTATCTATCGCGCAAGAAATCGTCCATGCACATGGCGGAGATATCAGTGTAGAAAGTGCGGGCCTGGGGCAAGGGGCGTTGTTCTGGTTTAGAGTGCCTAAAGAATTTGTTCCGACGTCAACGCCTACTAAATCGGCAAAAACGAAAGCCAAATCTGCCGTTTGATTTACTGTTTTTAGGCATAAAATACTCCCGCGCTTAAAATGCGGGAGTATTTTAATTGACGGACGGTCTATACCCCAGATTCTGTCAGCCCTTGCGGGCCGGATAACCATTACTCTAGGCGGCCTACTTGGTTACGAACGCGGGTCACGTATGAACCGGCTTGGCCTTGCTCCTTGCGGGGTTTACCTTGCCACGTTTGTTGCCAACCGTGCGGTGCGCTCTTACCGCACCTTTTCACCCTTACCCTTACGGGCGGTATATTTTCTGCGGCACTTTCCATCGGATAAGTTTTGACACTTACCCGCCCGCCTTTTCAAGCGGCGCATTACCCTGTGGAGTCCGGAAGTTCCTCCCCTGTTTTTATAAACAGGAGCGGTTATCTGACCGTCCTATATATATTGTATCAAATTAGAAATCGCCGAATAAACTGGGTGGCTCGGGGTGTTGTTTTTTGGCAGATTGAGCCGGCTTGCGTACTACCGGTTTTACTTCTACCCCGTTAACCGTATTGCCGGTTTGCGGTACGGCTAAAATTTCAGCGTCTTCGGGCAAGTGTTTGATGGGATTAAAGCCTAAGGATTGTTTGGCGTCCATGGCTTTGTTAGCAAGTGCGTCCGGGGCTTTGTTGAACTCGCGCAAGACGTGTTTAATGTGGATGGAAAACGATTCGGCTAACCGGCGAATAACCACCATGCGCGCGGCCAAATCGGGGTTTTTTATCTTATATTCCCCTACAAATTGTTTAACAAGTAACAAAGAATCTGATTCAATAAATAATTCTGTGGCACCTAGTTCTTTTGATTTGATAAGTGCCAACTTTAAGGCGGTATATTCGGCCTGATTGTTGGTACAGTGAGCCATGAAATGCCCTTCTTGCGCCAAAATTTTACCGTTTAGATCGCAAATCACATACGCCGACGCCCCCGGACCGGGATTGCCGCGCGAACCGCCGTCTATATTTATTTTTACTTGCATAAATTTATTGTAGCAAAGTCCTTGCCGGACGGGCAATAGAACACTAAAAACTCCCGCTCAAACGAGCGGGAGTTTTTACATCTAATCTTTTAGCATTTATTGCTTATACCAACCCTTGGTCCAGCATAGAATCGGCGACTTTTTTGAAGCCCGCGATGTTCGCGCCGGCCATATAGTTGCCTTTCATGCCGTACATTTCGGCGGCTTCCAAACAACTGTTGTGAATGCTGTTCATAATGCGGTGCAAGTATTGGTCCACTTCTTCGCGCGTCCAATACAGGCGCATGGAGTTTTGCGTCATTTCCAACCCGGAAACGGCTACCCCGCCCGCGTTAGAGGCTTTGCCGGGGGAGTACAAAATTCCGGCGGCTTGGAACGCTTCAATGGCTTCGGGCGTGCAAGGCATGTTAGAGCCTTCGCATACGCATTTGCAACCGTTTTTAAGTAAGGTTTTGGCGTCGTCGCCGTGCAGTTCGTTTTCGCAAGCGGTCGGGCAGGCGATATCGCACGGGATATCCCACGTTTTTTTGCCGGGTCTAAATTCGGCTTTCGGGAATTTTTTGACATATTCCTTCAAACTGCCGCGGCGGACAAATACGAGTTCTTTTAAGAACGCGAGTTTTTCGGCATCTACGCCGTCTTTGTCATAGACGCTGCCGTCATAGTCCATAAACCCAACGACTTTACCGCCCAGTTCGGTTAATTTTTCAATAGCGTGAATACCTACGTTGCCGGTACCGGAAACAATGCAGGTTTTACCTTTGACGCTGTCATTTTTGGTAGCAAGCATGTTTTGCGTGAAGTACGCTACACCGTAGCCGGTGGCTTCCGGACGTAAAAGGCTGCCGCCCCAATTCGGTTTTTTACCGGTAAAAGTACCCGTAAAAACGTCGGTCAGTTTTTTGTATTGACCGTACATATAACCGATTTCGCGCGCACCGCAACCTAAATCTCCGGCGGGCACGTCCGTGTGATAACCGATGTGGCGATAGAGTTCGTTCATAAATGAGTGGCAAAAGCGCATCACTTCGCCGTCGGATTTGCCGCGGGCATCAAAGTCGCTTCCGCCTTTACCGCCGCCTAAGGGCAACGTGGTTAAACTGTTTTTGAAGGTTTGTTCAAACGCTAAAAATTTCAATGAGTCTTGCGTAACGGACGTATGAAAGCGGATACCGCCTTTGTACGGCCCAATAGCACTGTTGAATTGAACGCGGTAGCCGCGGTTGACGTGAATTTCGCCTTTATCGTCTTGCCACGGTACGCGGAAACTGATGATGCGTTCCGGTTCTACCAAACGTTCCAAAATCTTTTCTTTAATATAGACCGGGTTTTGCTCCAACACCGGGTGCAACGTGCTGACTACTTCTTTAACGGCCTGAAGAAATACTTTTTGGCCGGGATCTTTCTTTTCTTGGGCTTCTAAGAAGTCCGCTGTATAGGCATGAATATCCATACACACTCCTCTGGTTATAATAACAACTATGTTTATTATACTATTTAATGTTAGGAAAAGGTAGCCTGCAAAATTATTTCAAGCGGTAAAAAATATGTTACACTACTTAATATGAAATTATCTGCTAATATGGAAGATTACGTAGAAGCCGTTTTGTTCTGCGCCAACGACCAAGGCATTGCCCGCGTAAGTGATATTCGCGATTTGCTGGGGGTTAAAACGCCCAGCGTAACGGGCGCTATGAAACTGCTGGCCGAAAACGGCTACGTAACTCACCAGCCTTACGGCGGAATTAAACTGACCCCCAAAGGTCGCCGCGCGGCGCAAGATGTTAAAAAACGCCACGCTATTTTGAGCCGCTTTTTGACGCAAGTATTGGGCGTTACCCCTAAAACCGCCGATATGGACGCGTGTAAAATGGAACACGCCGTTAGCAAAGAAACGTTAGAAAAACTCCACGCCTATTTGCACAAAATAGCCGGGGAATAACTTCCCGGCTTATTTCTTCTCGTACACGCGCGTAAAATTTTCTATAATATAAGAAATATTCTTTATTGGAGTTTTATACCATGGCAAAAAATAAATATTCCCATACGGTTTTGTTGCCCAAAACCGATTTTCCGATGCGCGCGGGTTTGGCGCAAAAAGAACCGAAAATTTTAGATTTTTGGAAATCTATTAACCTTTACGAAGCCATGCTCAAGAAAAACGAGCAAGGCAAACACTTTGTCTTGCACGACGGGCCGCCCTACGCTAACGGCAAAATTCATATCGGACACGCTTTAGATAAAACCATTAAAGATATCATCTTAAAATCACGCGCGATGACCGGGCACTATACGCCTTATGTGCCGGGGTGGGACTGCCATGGTTTGCCCATTGAACAGGCGCTCTTAAAAGAACTTAAACAAGATAAAAAACACATTACCGATATCCCCGCTTTTCGCAAACGGGCGCGCGAATTTGCCGCTAAATTTATTGACTTGCAACGCCAAGGATTCAAACGTTTAGGCGTTCAAGCCGATTGGGATAACCCTTATTTGACGATGTCGCCGCGGTATGAAGGCATTACCGTGGGGGCTTTCTTGGACCTTATTGAAAAAGGATACGTCTATAAAGGGCAAAAAACCATTACGTGGTGTGCCCATTGTGAAACGGCTTTGGCCGATGCGGAAACGGAATATCAAGATATTTCGTCGCCGTCTATTTACTTGCGCTTTAAGTTGGTAAATCCCAGTAAAGAAATTTTGGGCGATTTGGACTACACAAAACCCGTTAATTTAGCGGTCTGGACGACCACCCCGTGGACGATTCCCGCTAACGTTGCCGCTGCCGTATCCAATACGGAAGATTACGCTATTTTGAAAGATAACCATACAGGCGAATATTATATTGCGGCGGAAAAACTGGCCGAAGAATTTTTGAAAAACACCGAACTTGATTGTACGCAGGTGGGTTGTGTGCCCGGTGAAAAACTCGTCGGTATGAAATACTACCACCCTTTAACGCACAAAGAAAATCCGGTCATTTGGACGGATTTTGTAACTATGGATGCCGGGGTGGGGGTGGTTCATATTGCTCCCGGTCACGGGGAAGAAGACGCCCAAGCCGGCAAACAATGGAAATTAGAAACGGTTTGCCCGGTAGATGAAAAAGGGTGCTATACCAAAGATGCGGGCGTTTTTGAAGGGATGCACGTGTTTGACGCGAACCCCTTAATGGTTAAGAAATTGGACGAACTCGGTGCACTTATCAAAGAACAGGAAATCGTACACAGTTATCCACATTGTTGGCGGTGTCATAATCCCATTATTTTCCGGGCTACGGAACAGTGGTTTATGTCTATTGATAAAGACGGACTTCGCCAAAAATTAATGGACAATTTACAAAATGTCAAATTTTATCCCGCCGGCGGACAAGAACGTATGCGCGCCATGATTGGGTTGCGCCCCGATTGGTGTTTATCGCGTCAGCGGTTTTGGGGAACCCCGGTTGCGGTGGTGTACTGCAAAAAATGCGGCAAACCGCAAGTAAATCACGACTTGTTTGAATTTATCAAAGCCCGCGCGATGAAGGAAGGCTCCGATTTTTGGTTTATTGATCCGGTGGAAAAACTCGTGCCGGAAAATTATACCTGTGAATGCGGTAGCCGCGAATTTAGAAAAGAAACCGATATTTTAGACGTATGGCTTGATTCCGGTGTGTCGTGGGCGGCGGTATTAAAAGACCGCGGCTTAGATTTTCCGGCCGACGTCTATTCCGAAGGTTCCGACCAACACCGCGGTTGGTTCCAAAGTTCTTATATTCCGTCTTATACGTTAGAAGGGACCGCGCCGTTCAAAACAATTTTGACGCACGGTATGGTGCTAGACGGTGATGGCCGCCCGATGCACAAATCGGCCGGCAATGCCGTAGATCCGGAAGATGTTATCAACAAATACGGCGCCGATATCTTGCGCTTGTGGGTATCGTTCTCCGATTACCAAGGCGACGTACGCATTAGCGAAGAAATCTTGGGCGGACCGATTGATACTTACCGCAAAATCCGCAATACGGTACGCTATGCACTGGGGAATTTATCCGATTACGATCCGGATATCCACCGCGTAAATGCCAAAGAATTAACCGAAATGGATAAATATATGCTTGGGCGGTTAAATACGCTGATTGAAGAAGTTCATAACGGATATGCGGAATTTAATTTCCGCCGGGCTATGCGCGCCATTACCGATTTTTGTATTTTAGATTTGTCGTCGTTTATGTTGGACGCGTCTAAAGATCGTCTTTATACACAAGGCGTTAACGCTCCGGCGCGGCGCAGTGCCCAAACGGTGTTGGCCGAAATTGCGGTTACGTTGCTGCAGTTAATGGCGCCGGTACTTTCTTTTACCGCGGAAGAAGCGTGGCAGGAAATACGCAAAACCGCGCTCGGGCGCACCTTGCCGCAAAGCATATTCTTGTCCAATATGCCGGCAAACGCTTCCCTCGTGCCGGATGTGAAATTGGAAGAAAAATGGAACCGTATCCGCCAAGTGCGCGAAATCATCCAAAAAACCTTGGAAGAAGCGCGGCAAAAAGGCGTAATCGGCTCCTCATTAGAAGCGTGCGTAGTGTTCAAAACATCTAATGAAGAAATACGTAAATTTTTACAAGATACCCAAGCGTTATGGCCGGAAATTGCCATTGTGTCTGCGGTAGAAATTGCAGACGGTGGGGAAGAACTGTCGGTGGAAGTTGTCCACGCTAAAGGTACGAAATGTGCTCGTTGCTGGCAATGGAAAGAGGACGTCGGCACACATGCACACCAGGATATTTGCGGACGTTGCGAAGAAGTCTTAACCCGCGAAGGATTATCGGTTGAGGAGAGTGAACCCGTTGGTGCGTAAAAGTTGGCAAACATTAAAAAAGTGGACAGCCGAAAATACCCCGGTATTGTGGGTAGTGGCTTTTGTGTTGGCGGCTGATCGCATCAGCAAGGTGCTAGCCCAAGTATTTTTAACGGAAAATCCTATCGTTGTGTTTCCGTTTTTTCACTTGCGGTATGTGGAAAATACGGGCGCGGCATTTGGCTCGTTCCAAGGGGCAAACGGCCTTTTGATTGTGGTCATGCTGGTGATTATCGGTTACATTATACACAGTTGGAAAGATCTTTGCGCGCAAGGAAACCTTGTCAAATGGGGAAGTGTATTGATTTTAGCAGGTGCATTTGGCAATCTTTATGATAGAATAACATTAGGGTATGTAGTGGACTTCTTAGATTTTTTAGTTTGGCCGGTTTTTAATGTGGCCGATAGTGCCATTACCATCGGTGGTGCGTTATTTGTGATTTCTTTGATTTTTCATAAAAAACCAAAACGGGAGGAAAAATGAAAAAACTATTTTTAGGTGTAATTGCTTGTGTGTGCGCGGCAGCGTGCGGTAGTTCCGATAAAGAATTATTCAAAGAGGCGCGGTTTGCTACGTCTAAAGGCGAACTGAACCAAGCCGTGGAACTTTACACACGTGCTATCAAACAAAACCCCGATAATTTTGCCGCTTATTTGAACCGTGGGGTACTTTGGGAACGCTTGCCGGTGAAAGATGCCAAAGAACGTAAGAAAAACCGCCAACGTGCCGAGCAAGATTATTTGCAAGTAATGGAAATCAATGGGAATAACGCCGAAGCCTATAATAACTTGGGTGCCTTATATATTGATATGGGCCGCAATTTGGATGCGGTGGATATGTTATCCAGCGCACTTATGTTAGAACCCCGTTATTTTACGGCCCGTATGAACCGTGCTATCGCTTTTTACCGGTTGGGCCGTACCATAGAAGCGTTGGATGATTTTAATAAAGCCGCCCGTTTGCGTCCGCGTAATCAATTGCTTTTACTTAACCGCGCACTTGCCTTCTATGATATGGGGCAATATGAAAATGCCGTAGAAGATTTGACGTATCTAATTTCACTTAATCCGGCGGATGCCCGCGCCTATTTGGAACGCGCCCGTGCATTTATCAAAATGGGATATCCCGCCGAGGCGTATGCCGATTTGGAACAAGCCGTTACGTTGAAACCTTCGTATGCTCTGCCCTATTATTACATGGGCGATCTGCTTTTCCGCAAAGGGGAAACGGATGCGGCGTTAGGTATGTTGGCCCGTTCCAAAGAACTGGCCAATCAGTACGTCCCCACTTACGAATTGATGGGTGATATGCTTGCGGTGGAAGACCCGGTCTCTGCAACGGCTAACTATATGGTTGCCTTGAAATTAGACCCGGCCCATGCCCGCCGTTACGAAGCCAAAATTCGTTTGATGAAAAACGAAGAAGGCCGTGCCCGTGTGCAGGCCAACCGTTTCTTCCCACGTTAAACGCTTATGACTCAGCCAAAAGCGGCCCGTGCTCCTTTCGTGCCGGCATCTTTGCAGTTGCCGTCCGGAGTATTTGTGTACCGTTTTTATCTGTCTATGGTACTCTTGGGCCTGATGTTATGTTTATTGGCGGTCCGATATTCCGAAATTAGTTTCTTTATTTTAGTGCTTATTAATACGTTATTTTGCGCTACGATTTTTGTGCGCAGTGCGTTTAAAGATTTGAGCAACGGACATATCGGTTTTTCGTTATTAGTAAGTGTAGTTGTATATGCCGGATTTTTATATTCGGCATGCCATACGTTTTTACGGGTGCCTGTTATCGGCCCGGTGGCGGAATTGTACTTATATGTCTCGTTCTTTTTAACGATGGCTCTTTGGGTGCAAATTCGGCGCACGCGTGCGCGCGAAGGGGCGAAAGTTTATATTAAGAAAATAGATGATTTTTTGCCCAAATCCGGCCGGATACTTAAGAACGGTAAAGAACAACGCGTATTCGCTGTTGAATTAAAACCCGGTGATGAAGTTTGTGTCCAACCCGGTGAGCGGTTGCCTTGTGACGGAGTTATTTGTAAAGGGCATACTTCCGTAGATGAACAATTGATGACCGGTAGCCATGTTCCGGCGTATAAGCAAGTCGGTAATACGGTATATGCGGGAACGATTAATAAGTCATCTACCATTTATGTACGGGTGGAAAAACCCCTGCCGGTCTGCGCCCTGATGAGTGTGATAGAGGCCGTTAAAAATAGCGAACTGCGCCGCAGTAATTTTTCGTCCCCGTTGGAAACTTATTCGGCAATTCTATTGGTTATTTTAGTCTTGGTAGCGGGGCTTAAATACGGGTTGGTATTGTCGCAACAAGGGATTTCGTCGTGGTTGTATAATAGTGGAATATTATTGGTAGTATTTGCATTGGGCGCGCCGTTGGCACTGTTGTTTGCGGATATTTTTCCGGTATTTTTTGCACGGTGCTTTGCCCGCAAAAACGGAATCGTGATTCACAATGAGCATGCCTTAGCCCAATTAGCATTGGCCGATATGGTGTTCTTTGATAAAACCGGTACATTGACGTATGGAAAATTAACGGTCAAACAAGTCTGCCCGGTTTCTAATCTCAAAGAAAGGGAATTGTTAGAAGCCGCTGCCTGTGCCGAACAACAAGCCGAAGGCCCGTTTGCTTCAGCCATTTTAACCTATGCCCAAGCCCAAAAAATTGTAGCACCGAAAAACGATTCGCTGGAATTGTTCCCCGGTATGGGTGCGCGGGTACATTACGGAAAGCATACGATACTTGCCGGACGCATTCCTTGGATGGAAGAACAAGGCGTTACGCTACCTAAAGAAATTTACCAAACTCCGCATACTGTGGTCGCGGTGGTGAAAGATAACGTCTATTTAGGATATTTGGTGTTGGTGGATAATTTGCGTACAGGTGCCCGGGAAACGATTGATTATTTGAAAAAGAAAAAGAAAGAAATTTTGCTTATTTCCGGGGATAACGAACCGGCCGTTGCCGCTGTGGCGGGGGAAGTGAATATTCAAAAATACAATGCCAATGTGCTCCCCAAAACGAAAGCGGAAATTGTGGGTAATTTACGGGCCCTTGGCAAAAAAGTAGTAATGGTGGGCGATGGTTTTAACGACATTGTGGCTTTGTTAAAAGCCGATATGTCTATTGCGTACGAAACGGGACAAAATGTATATGCCAACTGGGTAGATGTAGTGATTTCTCGGTCTGATTTGTATCCGCTTACGTTACTGTTAACTATCAACCGTAAAATTCGCCAAACCAGTTTGACCAATGCCGTATTATCCGTTGTACTGGGACTAATATGGGTAGAATTTTTGTTTTATAGTGCGCCGCACCAACCCGATTGGCGTTGGCCCGTCGGGGGGAGTTTGGCAATTATAGGAATTATATTTTTAAATTCAATGAGGTTATTAAGAATCAAATGACAAATAAAGATATTGACTTCGGTTATACTTCAGACCACGCCCGCAAAAATGCCGATGCGGTTTTGCCGGAAATTCAATGCTGGCCCAACCAATATAAACGGGACTATGATATTAAAATTGAACTTCCGGAATTTACGTCCGTTTGCCCGAAAACGGGCCTACCGGATTTTGGCACGATTACCATAGAATATATTCCGGACGAATTGTGTTTGGAACTCAAATCGCTTAAATACTATTTATTAGAGTACCGCGATATGGGTATTTTTATGGAAAATATCGCCAACAAAATTTTAGATGATGTCGTAAAAGCCTGCAAACCTAAATGCGCTACCGTAACCGGAGTGTTTACGCCGCGCGGCGGGTTGCGTTCGGTCATTACGGCTAAATACGAGAAAACAAAATGAACCTATCAAAGATTGGAATGCAAGTGATGGTCGGCGCGATTTGCTTTGTAGCAGGCGCGGCGGCTATGCAAGTATGGCACTCGCATCAAACGCGGCAAGATGATGCGTTACTGTCTGAAGTGGGGGAAACGCGAGCCTCGGTGTGGGTGTCAGATATGAAAGATGCATCCATCGCCCCGGACATGACGGATGCGGATGCTCCCGCGGCGGAAGTACAGCGCGTAACAGTACCGTCCCAATTGTCTAAAATAGATATTCAGGACGTGGAAGAAGTGTTGCCTAAACATGGTGACGAAACGCAAGCGGCTAATGATAAAAATGATGACGAGCCACATTCGGTTGTTACCTTGGATGAATCGGCGCAAGTAACGTTGCAAGTGCCTACAAAACCGGCCCAACAAACCACTTCTGCGGATACCAAAATTTCTATGATAGAAGCCCCTGTCAAAGCGACATTGATTAAATCGTTAGACGATTATCGCCAATTTAAGCGGCGTGCCCGCGGGAATTATCCCGAAGTCAATTTTGCCAAAGAACAGTTGCTCGTTTTGGAATCAGAAAGCAACTTGCCGGATAAAGTATTTGATGTAACTACCGTGCAAGAGGTGGATGGAAAACGTGTTGTTTCGTACCGGGTAAGTGTGTTTGGGCTGGATAAAAAAATCAATACCCATAGCGTTGTAATCGTGGATAAAAAAGACTTACCTTTGGAATTAAAACAAGTCTTGTAGACGTTATTTTCTTTTATAAAACCCCCGGTTTAATTGCCGGGGGTTTTATTATTTCTTTAAGATATTTTCAGACGGCTTAAAGCGTACTTTTTGCTTAGCGGGAACTTGTACTTTTTCGCGTGTTTTGGGGTTGTGGCGTGTAACGGGGCGGGCCGTTTTAAGTTGGAACGAGCCGAAATTACTAATCACTACTTTCCCGTCTCGTTTTAAGCCGTGTTTAATAATATCAAATACACTATCCACTGCCGTTTTGGCGAGTTTTTTGTCAATTACTTTCCGGGTTAAGTGCCGGATCACATCATCTTTATTCATTTTAATTTCCTTATTTACCGATAAAACTGCCTGCGTCGGTTGGGCGCAGGCTTATATCTATTTATTTCCCCGGTTGGTAAAACCCATCGCGTGCAACAACACACACGGTTTTTTGCCTTGGCAAACAATCTGCCAAATAGCGTCAATGATCGGGGTATGTAAATTGTTTTTGCGGGCAATATCGTACACGCTTTGTACGGAGTTGACACCTTCCGCAATAGTGCCGACTTCTTTTTGTGCTTCTTCTAACGTCAGCCCGATACCTAATTTTTCACCTAAGCGGCGGTTGCGCGAAATGGCAGACATGCCTGTCAAAATGGCATCGCCAAACCCGGCTAAACTGTAAACGGTTCCCGCCTGTCCGCCTTGGCTGACTAAAATATCGTTCATCTCGTGCAAGGCTTGCGTAATAAGCGCGGCTTTGGTATTAGCACCGTCGCCGATACCGTCAATTACCCCGCAGCCGATAGCCATCACGTTTTTAATGCCGCCGCCATATTCTACGCCGCGGCGGTCTTTGGCCGGTACTACAATAATCGGCCCGCCGTTAAATACTTCGCCTATTTGTGCGACTAATTTATCATCGGCCCCCGCAAGCATAATTTTGGTAGGGACATTTTGCGCTACTTCCAAAGCAAAACTCGGCCCGGAGAAAGCGAGCACTTTATCTTTAAGTTGCGGAAGTTCTTCTTCTACAATTTCACAAATGGTTTTGAATGATTTGTCTTCAATGCCTTTGGACGCGCTGACTACCGGTACCACACGACCGTTTAAGAGCGGTTTTAACTGCTCGCGGCAAAATAAGCGAATGGCTTTAGATGAAATGACAAATACAATTAAATCGGTATTTTCCATCGCTTCGGCAACGTTGCCCGTTAGGCGGATATTATCGTGAATCTTGAAATTAGGAATATTAGGGTGGCGGCCCATGGTTTTCAGGGCATTAAGTAGCGTTTCGTTATATTCCCATAACGTAACGGAAAAGCCTTTTTTCGCCAAATGTTGGGCAATTACACTGCCCCAAATACCCGCCCCAAAGACGGTAATATTACGGATGTTCATAAATTATTTTCTCTTTTTGGCGCCGTCTTCAAATTTGAGTTCTTTTTGCGCCAGCAAGCGTTTAATGTTCGGTACGTGTTTATAAATTACAAGCGCCCCGATAGCCGTTACCATCAAATTGACAGACATAGGATGATTTCCAATAAAGAAACTGCATAGCGGAAGCACGATACACGCACAAATAGAACCGATAGAAATACGGCCCCATAACGCTACGCACACTACAAAGGAAGCAAATGCAATGGCCGTGGGCCAAGGCAGTAATGCGGCAAATACACCGGCAGACGTTGCAACGCCTTTGCCCCCGCGGAATTTGAGATAAATCGTCCACATATGGCCCAAAATAGCAATTACACCGCACGCAATAGCCACCCAGTAATAGTCCGGGCAGAAGTGGCGGGCCATACACACCGGGATGAACCCTTTTAGCGCATCAATCAAAAAAGTAGAAATGCCGGCCCATTTACCGACGATACGGTACACGTTGGCCGCGCCCGGATTGCCCGAGCCGTGTTGGCGGATATCAATATGCATCACCCGTTTGGAGATGAGATATCCGGTGGGAATAGAACCTAAAAGATAACTAAATAAAATGAGCAGGGTTATTGTAATCATCATATATATCATTATATTATATTTGGGGCGTATTTTTTATGAAAAAAGTGGTTTTTTTTGTCTTTTTTATATACACTTAAAGTATGAAGAAACTGATTTTTTGCGTATTAAGCACATTTGCCTTCTTGCCGCTTGTGGCGCAAGAAGATTTTGCCGCGCCCAAAGTGAACGAAGATGCATTTTTAATTCAAAAGGAAATTTCCACGTGGCGTACCGATAAAGCGAACAATTCCCGGGTAGCCGTATATAATTGCCAAGCCGTTCGTTTGTCACGCGAGTGGTTCTTGACGGCGGCACACTGTGTGTATAATTCCTGCAGGGATGGGTTGCCTTGTACCGTACAAATTACGCTTGCCGAAGGTGAAATGCGTCAAATGGCGCGGATAAATCATACTACAACCGCTAAAACGGTATTTATTTATTCCGGGTTTTTCCCGGGGCAAAACCGCATTAGCAGTACGGATGTGGCGTTAATTAAATTAAGCGGTGCAGAATATTTTTATGATTTTTGGGATAGCGAAACACAACAATGGTTGGCTATGTCCCGTGCAGAATTTGAAAAGAAATTGTCCGAAAGTCCGGAGACAAAAGCCCAATTAAATGCGATGGGCGCGCGGCTAATCGGGGCGGCTAATTTGCCAAGCGCCCGTTTTCTGCCGCAAGTTATAGTGCCGAAAATGACCGATGGAACGTTATCCTATTTGTCATCGGCGGGGGATGTGTTTTTTGTGAAAGAACTTCAACATTTCGTTTCGCCTGATTTTGGAGTGCGCCCCGGTAATAGCGGCGGAGGAATATTTACACCGTCGGGCGATTTGGCGGGGGTGGTGTCGTCTCTGTTATATACGCCTGACGGAAGTGTTTCTTTTAAAAACGACGACGGACAAACGTTAGTTACGTTGCAAAATGCCCGCGACTACTTTTTATTTACCGGGTTTAACGGTTCTACCTTAAATTTTATCCGTAGTTGGGTGCCGAATTTGCGGGTGATCGGTGCGGAAAACGGTTTTATTGAGCCAACCGATAAAGATTTCAAAACAATTATCAAAAGCGTTAATCAAAGTTCGTTTGCTATATAATATTGATAGTTATTAAAAACCCGGTTTGAGTTTGGCTCAAGCCGGGTTTTTGTATGTGTTAATAATACGGGTGGTTAGTTGGGATACATCAAAATCTTCCGGACGTTCAAGCGGCAAGTGCAACGCCTGCGTATAGCGGTTAAACCACGTTCGTTGGCGTTTGGCGTATTGGCGCGTGAGTGTGATAATTTGCGTAAGGGCTTCTTGGCGGGAAAGTTCGCCTTGCACAAATGCAACGGCTTGCGGATATCCTAAACTTTTTAACGCGGGGATGTCCGGCGCGTAATTGGCCGCAAGTAATTCCCGTGTCTCTTGTACCATACCATCAAAAATTTGTGCGGTGCGCTTTTCTATACGTTGTTGTAAGGCATCTTTTTGCCAATCTAAATAGACAAAAAGACCTTTTTCTTGCTCGGGAAGTTGGAAAAATTTTCCGCTTTTTAAGGTGCTGGCGGGTTTGCCTGTAAGTAAAAATAATTCTACCGCGCGCATGGTACGTTGGACGTTTCCTACCGGAATGTTCGCCGCACTAACAGGGTCTATTTCTTGCAAACGGGCATGCAACCCTTCTTTGCCTTTTTCGGCGAGGATAGTTTCTACCGCGGCGCGCGACGTTGGCGTAGAAGCGGGCAAGTCGTCCATGCCTACAAAATATGCATGTAAATACATACCCGTCCCGCCCGCAAAAATAAGCGGAGTGTGGGGGGCGCCGGTGGCAATTTTTTTTGCTTTTGTACAGAATGATCCTGCGTTAAATGTATCGGTTACATCTAAAAAATCAACCAAATGATAGGCGATACCATCCACCCGATAGACGCCGTTTTGCCACGTGCCTTGCGGTTTGGCGGTGCCGATAGTCAGCCGCTTATACACTTGGCGCGAATCAGCCGAAATAATTTCGCCGCCCAGTTGCTTGGCAAGAGCAAGGGCAAGTTCGGTTTTTCCGCTGGCCGTCGGACCGCACAAAATAATGGGTTTCATAGATATATTGTACTTTTTTGGCAGAGATTTCGGCGCGTGCAAATTTTACTTGATATCATTTTTTTGCTATATTTTATTAAAGAAATGTACTGTAAAAAAGGAAATTTTATGCAAAATACAAAACTAAACAGACTGGGCGGTTTTACGCTCATAGAATTATTAGTGGTTGTTTTGATTATCGGTATTTTAGCAAGTGTGGCGTTGCCGCAATATCAAAAAGCGGTGGAAAAATCACGGGCTACACAAGCGTTAACGTTACTGAAAGCAATCGCGCAATCTGCGGAAACTTATTATATGGCAAATGGGACGTATGCTACTAAATTTGATGAATTGGATGTGGAAATCCCCTGGACAGGAACAACCAAAGGAATGACCGATGCTGCCGGGACGGATGTGGTATCTAATAATGATTGGTCTGTACAATTGTATAATCTGCCTGTCCAACACGCTATTTATGTAACGCGCCTGACAGGACCCTATAAAGGTGCCTCGTTCATGTGGTTTTTTCTGGGGGATAATGCTCACGGAATTTATCCGTTGGAGCAAATTGTATGTTATGAGCGCTTTGATAGTGGTGTCGTATTTACAAAAAGCAGAGGCGATTACTGCCAAAAGATTTTGCACGGAACACAAATTGCCGCTAATTCCCCGATGTTTACCATTCCGTTTTAACAACTAACCCCCGGTTTTAATACCGGGGGCTTTTTTTGCGAAGGTAAATCAAGTACAACTATTCAAATAAACTTTCGTCTTTTTGAATTTTGTTGCAGATTTTGTTGCACTTGCACGTCTTAACGCACGGTTCGGGCAGTTTTAACAAGATGCGTGTATCGCAATCGTTAAAATCGTCGGCCATTTCGCTGATGACTTTAGCGTGTTTGGCGGCAAGTTTCAAAAATTCAATACCAATGGTATAGACGTTTTCGCGTTCTTTTACCCACGCAAGTCGTGCTTCCACTTCCATTTTTTCGGTGCCGGGCAGTTGTAAACTGATAGAGAAATGATCGGCCAGCGGCGCGCCTAAAAAACTAATCATACGCATGCCGGAGGCGGACAAGTCGGCTAAAATGGCCACGAGCGACACTTCTTTTCCGTCCGGGGTTTTATAGTGTAAATTGACGGGTTCAATTAAATTGCTAATCACCGGCATACGCGGGTGACGGCGTCTTTCGGATCCTACATTTTTTTTAGTCATAGTTTTTACCTCGCAATCAGTAATGTTCCGACGGCTTTTTCCACCGTCAGTTTGGCTACACTTCCTATGGGATACTTGCCACCTTCGGCTTTTACCCAAAAACTACCCGACGAGCGGCCCTTGTCCGGTGTTTCAAAAAGCACTTCTTGCGTTGTGCCTACTTGTGCCCGGTAAGCGTTCTGGGCCAAATCTCTTACTTTATTTAACAAATTTTCAAGCCGTTGTTCCAGTATTTCTTGCGAAAGTAATTTCATTTGTGCGGCTACGGTGCCTTGGCGGGGGGAGTATTTATAGCAATAAGCCGTAATAAATCCCGCTTCGTCTACGAGTGAAAGCGTTTGTTTGAAATCTTCTTCCGTTTCCGTCGGAAATCCGACAATTAAATCGGTAGAAATTACAAATCCCGCTGCTTGCAGTGCTTTAATTTTTTCCAGTAAAATTTCGCGCGTGTAACCGCGTTTCATTTCTTGTAATACTTTGGTAGAACCGCTTTGGGCGGGCAAGTGTAAATGGCGCGCGATTTTGGGGTTATCCTTCACGGCGGCTAAAAATTGCGGCGTAAAATAAATAGGATGCGGACTGGTAAAACCTACGCGCACCACCCCGGGGATTTCACTTGTTTTGTTGAGCAAATCGGCAAAGGAAACAGCCCCGTCTTGATAGGCATTGACCGTCTGACCAAGGAGCATAATTTCTTTGGCGCCGGCGGCCACTTTGTTACGGACGTTTTGTAAAATTTCTTCATGCGGTAAACATTTAATCGGGCCGCGTACGCTGGGCACAATGCAGTAAGTACAGGCGAAATTGCACCCGCGCATAATGGTAACATATCCTGTTAAACCGGGCGGTAACGTTTCGCCTTGCGAGGTTTGCGGGCCGAAAAGTCCGCTTTCATCTAACATATCCGAAAAATGTTCAATGCCTTTGGCTCCGGATAAAATATCTAAAAACGGATATTTTTTTTGTAGGGTTTTCCCTAACCGTTGTGCGGCGCATCCGGCAAAAATAATACGCCGGCCGGCACGTTCTTTTTTCCATGAATTAAGACGGCCCAAAAAAGATACGGCTTTATGTTCGGCATGGTCACGTACGGTACAGGTGTTAATCAAAACGGCATCGGCCTCTTCCAAATTATCGGTACGTAAATATCCGCGTGCCGATAAATGAGCGAACATTTCTTCGGAATCGGCAATGTTCATTTGGCAACCGTACGTTTGAATAAACACTTTTTTCATACGTTTTTATCAGAAAAAAGAAGGCGGTTTTTAGCCCGCCTTCTTGTTAGATTAGAATAAACTGCTGATTTTGCGGATGCTTTCAACAAGCGGTTGAGCCAAATGAACTTTAATGACGCGGCGTCCTTTAGACTCTAACGCTTGGAAGTCTCCCAGCGCTTGGGCATTGCACAGTTGCCCGAACGTGTACTTTTGCCCGGGGATTTGAATGTCATGTTCGGCATCGGCGGAGAAAATAATGAATACTCCGTTATTGCCATCCCCTTTATACAACTGCCCGGTAGAGTGCAAATAGCGCGGCCCGTACCCAAACAAAACGGCGCGTTTGGTGCGTTGGCGAATTTTATCGCGTAATTCGTCTAATGCTTGCGCCACATCGGCAGACGGATATACATACGGTAGTAACGCTACATAATCGTTGCTTTCCAAAATAGAATATACGTCTTGCGCGAGCGTCTCTAATTTGACTTCGTCCGCAATATCTTCGGAAACCAAAATCGGAGCCTGAATCTCCGCCGGGATATCTCCGTCGGCCAGTTTGGCAAGCACGTCTTTGGTCATGGTTTTAGATTCTTGCACATTGGGTTGGTCAAAAGGATTGATGGCTAAAATCGCTCCCGCCGCCGCTGTGGCAATTTCCCACAATAAGAATAATGCACCTAAATGATACGGAGTAGGTACGTCAATCGTCATAAGCGGGGTTTCATGTTCATCTAATTTGGCCGCAAAAGAGCGGAGGTGTTTATCGTCTTCGCTGCCGGTGGATAAATGAACAAAGAAACGGTCTTCGCGATAGTCAAAATTAGTGCGGATATGTTCGCCGGCAACCGGCACAATCCCTTTTCCTTCTTTGCCGGTAGATTCGGCGACTAATTGTTCCACCCACAAGCCAAAAGTGGCCAAATCTTTGGGCGTAAGCAAGGTTAATTTGTCGCGGCTGTGGTTGACGTTGCACGCCCCCATAAAAGCCCCTAATTTAAGCGCCGCATTCTCTTTGACCGGAGTTTGCGGGCCAAACGATTTGGCTTCTTCTTGAGCCAGCAAAAGTAATTTGTTTACATCCACTCCCATCAATGCCGCCGGAACAATCCCAAAGAAAGATAAAGCGGAGAAACGGCCGCCGATATCGGCAGGGTTCAAAAAGATGTGGCGGAAATGATGTCTCTTGGCCAATTTTTCCAACCCGGTACCATGGTCTGTAATAGCGGCAAAATTTTCGCCCGGTTGTTCAATACCGGCTTTTTTAACTTCGTCAAAAAAGTAAGCAAATTGAGAAGACGGTTCCACCGTTCCGCCCGATTTGCTGGCAAAAATGAAAAGCGTTTCTGCCGGGTTAATGCGGGCACGTACGGCGTCTATCCAATCGGGGTTAGTTGTGTCTAACACGATAAGTTCGGGCCAGTTATTTTGTTTGCCAAATACCGTGCGGAAAACTTCCGGCGCGAGCGAAGAACCCCCCATTCCCATCACAATACAATATTTAAAATGTTCTTTGACGTCTTGGGCAAAAGTAGTAATTTCTTCTAAATGTTCCAAGGTAAATTCATAGACTTTTTGCCAACCTAAAAATTGGACAATGAAATCTTGACTTGGTTTATCTTGCTTCCACAAAGAAGCGTCTTTGGCCCAGAACTTTGTATTGAACGACAAATTTTCAAGTCTGATTAGTCCTTCGCGTACAATACCTTGAGCCAAGGGGTTTTCATGTGTATTCATAACTTTTTCCATCCTCTTTATAAAGACCAAAACCGGTCTTATTTAAAATTGTTTTTTTCTAACGTCAATACTTTATTTAAGCGGCGTAAATGACGTTCTCCATTAGAAAATGTAGCACTTAAAAACCGCGTCACCAATTCTTCAGCGGTGGCCGGCCCGATAATGCGGGCTCCTAAACACAGTACATTTAAGCCATCGTGTTCTACCGCTTGCTGGGCAGAATAAGCATCGTGGCAAATACTGGCCCGAACGCCTTTAACTTTATTGGCGGCAATACAAACACCTACCCCGCTGCCGCAAATCAAAATACCCCGTTGGGCTTGTTTGTTGGCAATGGCCTTGGCGACTTTTTCGGCATAGTCCGGATAATCGGTGCTTTGGGCAGAAAAAGTGCCGCAATCTAATACTTCGTGGCCTAAACGTTTTATTTGTTCGGCTACGGTGTCTTTTAAGGCAAATCCGGCGTGGTCACAACCTAATGCTACTTTCATTAATAAGCCTCATCTACAAGTTCACACATACAATGTCCCATAAAAATATGACACGCTTGCACATGGGGCGTGTTATTTACGGGGACAATTAACGGTAAATCACAAATGGTTTTAATAGTGCCGCCGTCTTTACCCAAAAAGGCCGCGGTAAAACAACCTTTTTGTTTGGCCAACGCCAACGCTAAATATACATTTTTGCTGTTGCCGGAAGTGGAAATGCCGATGACGACATCCCCTTTTTGGGCAAATCCGTCAATTTGACGGGAGAAAACGACATCATAGGAATAATCATTGCCGATAGCCGTAAGTGTGGATGAATTGGTGTTCAGCGCTAGCGCAGGTAAAGACGGACGTTCTTTTTTGAAACGGCCTACAAATTCAGCGGCTAAATGTTGGGCATCGGAAGCACTGCCGCCGTTCCCCATCAAAATTACTTTATGACCGTTTTGAAATGCTTTGACAATTTCAGCGGCTAACGTTTCTACTTTGCCGGCTAAATTCTCTTTGACATAGGTTAATGCGCTAATCAGTTCATCGGCTTGTGTTTGTACAAACATGGTTACTCCTTGTTAAATTTTTTCCAGAGCGTTTTTGTCTATCCACCCTTTTAACCCTTGGGAAGATACAACTACTTCATACCAAGAATCTTTATCATCTAAAATAGTAACTAAATGGCCTTGCCCGATATTGGCACTGGCCGGAAAATTTGTTCCCGGGCCGCTACGGATTTCGGCTACCGGTACGGCAATTACGGCGCGGTTTTCATTATCCTGTTGCAGGCGAAAATACAACCATCCGGCGCTCATCAACCAAATCACACATACAACGGTGAATGCCACAGACCATTTACGTCGCAATAAACAAATAATTACACAAATACAAACTGCCCAAAACAATACATATACTAAGCCTTTCAATTCTGCACTTGATAACGAAAAGAAAGCCTTATGTAAAATGACCGGTACTCCGGCGGGAACTAATTTCTCGCCACTTGCTTCTAACGTTAAGGCTAAATTGTGGCGGATGTCTTTATCCCGCGGGGCCAATCGAAAAGCCCGGTAATAATTGGCAACAGCCAACCCCCGGCTACCCATCTTAAAATAGCAGTTCCCTATATTGTAGTAAAGAAAAGGGTCGTTTGGGTAGTCTTTTAGGGCTGTTTCATATTCTTGCAAGGCGGCAGAGAACTTACCTTGCCGGTATAATTCTTCGGCAGATTGAAACGTATTTTGCCCATGAGCCAAACAGACCATGAAACAGATACAAATGGTTAAGATAAGACGTTTCATTTCATTTCTTCCTCAATTAGTTTTAAAATATCTAACGCTTGCGACGGTAAATCTACCGCGCTGGCGGTGCCGTCCGTTACCGGAGCAAACCGCTCTGCTTCTAATTGTTGCCACAAGAGAGCGAACGATTCTACGGTAGCGGGAGTCACTCCACTCTTTCGCAAGAGGATATTTAGTTCTTTTAAGGATAAACTCCCCGTAGGACGGCGAAGTTTACGTTGTAAATATTCGCTGATAATATCTGCCACCGCTTGGCAAGAAGTGGCTTTTTTAAGTTGGGCCTTGGCTGTAAGAAAGGCTTTCTTTTTGGCTAACGGAGCCCGGCCAAGTGCTACAAACAGAGCCGTTAACGCCATGATAATTAAACAAATCCAGTTGATGATGGGTACCCGACTTAATTTAGCCAATGCATTGTCTTGCGGGGCTTTAGCGGTTTTTAAGTAAGCAATATCTTGGGTTAACGTTTGTACCCCATTGCCTAAAGGATTGGCGGATGCAAAATTGAACCCGCCATCGGTTTTGGCGGCAGGATCCACCGTAATTTGAATGGGCGAAGTTTGCAACGTGCGGTACGCTTTGGCAGTAGGATCAAAATAAGACCATTTGAATCGCGGTAATGTGTAAATACCGGACGTAACCGGTACAAAAACAGCCTTAAATATCTTGTAACCTTGTATTTGACCATCGGATCCGTTAGCCGTTCCGGATGTGGCGGCAGCGGGATAAATTTTGAATCCGTCTAAAGCCGGAAATTCCAAATTTTGGGTGGCTTTTAAGTTTCCCGGCCCTTTGACCATGACGGAAACGTTAATGGCTTCTCCGGCCCGGACATGGGTAGGCTCGGCTTTGGCATGTATCATAAAATTATTCCCTACGGCTCCGTAAAAGGAGTTGGGTCTTCCTTCGGCGGGCAAGGGGCGAACGCGCAACGTAATAGGAGAAGAAAGGGCCGTTTTTTCCGGTCCGGCAGTAGAACCGCCGAAAATTCGGTCAAAAGCAGACAAGGCTGAATTACCTATATGATATCGTACTCCTGCCGGTCCAATGGTAGCCTCTCCCGGGGAAGCGGCCGTCACTTGATAACGTTGTTCATTATAGCGGTACGTGGTACCGTTGATAGCCTGAGAGCCTTCGCTGGATCCTTCATCTTCCATAAACAAATTAGATACATTCGGCTTTTGATAAGGAGCATCGTGAAATGCGCGGGAATAATAAAAACGAACTCCTAACGAAATAGGTTCATTGACATATGGGGTTTTATCGCTTACTGCTGAAATTAGGAAAAACGGCTCCCCTGAATGGGCATAGGCCTGTTTGGTTAACTCGGCTTGCAAGGGGGGTAAATTCGGATCAATTTGTATATTCGTTTGAATATTTCCCGCAGAGGTTGTTGCCTGATTGGTGGAATTGCGATAGATTCGTACGGTTACGGGTTCGGTTTGGTAGGTTTCGCCTTTGTATGTAAAAGTGACCGGGCCGATGGTTGCATTTCCTACAAAACGCGGCAACATTATATAACGAAATAACAACGAGGTTTCCCCGTTAATGGTATTTTGTTCCACTTCGCGGGAATAAACATTAAAGGCCGGCAAACTGGGCAAGCGGGGCATAACCACGTTGCCGGATACGCCGGTTACTTTAACTGTAAAAGTAAGTTCATCATCTAACGCCAGCGCGTTTTTATCTACATGTGCCGATAAATTCACTTGTGCGTGAACGCTGCACGTTACTAACAGCAAGATGAAAAATAAACGTAATTTTTGATACATATTACCAATCTTTTTCTATAAAATCGTCGGCCATATTGCCTGGTTGCCGATTGTATGATTTATGCTCTTGGTCTTTTGCCATTTGCATAACGCTGGCGGCCGCATCTTTTTGATCTTGCGACGTTTGTTGCTTATCGTTATCTGCCCCACCTTGGGAATTATTGTCATTTTGTTGGTTTTGCCCCTGTCCGTTTCCTTGATTTTGTTGTTGGTCTTTCGGTTTATCTTTGTTGTTTTGGGGCGATTGTTCCTGTTCCAAAATCAATTGTAGGTTATGTAACGCTTCTTTATCTTTCGGGTTTTTCAAAATTACTTGACGATAGGCCTGTTTGGCTTCGGTCATTTTTTTGTCGCGATAATAAGCATTTCCTAAATTAAACAAGGCGTCGTTTGTTCGCAGGGAATCCGGTTCGGCGGCTTGTTTGAAGGCCGATTCGGCAGCGGCATAGTCTTTTAAGTAATAAGCAGATGCCCCTGCTCCGATAGCGGCTTCTTGGTTATGGGGATCTGCTTGCAAGATAGCATTGTAAACCGCTTGCGCTTGTCCGTATTTTTCTTGCTTATATAACTTGCCGCCCGTACGCAAATCGGAACGGGTTGCTGCTTGAATCGGCAACGTGGTGAGTAATAAGCAGAAAATCATACATTTGCGCATATTTTTATTTTACCTTTTTTGTTCTTTGCGTGTCCGTTTACCGCGCGGCCATAATAAATAGCCGCTCAAACATAATAACGCTATTACCAAAGGCCATTGGTAACGGGTTTTATAGGCGGCATGTTTAGATAAGGCTGAATGGGTTTTATCTAAATCTCGTAAAGAATCTTCTACTTTGGCCGATACTTGGGCCGGCGAGGTGTAGGGAATATACGCACCGCCGGTGGCTTGGGCTAAAGCCAGCAAGGCATCTTCATCTAATTTAGAAACGACGGTGTTGCCTTGTTTGTCTTTTTTATATTCTAAAACATTCCCGGCAGCATCCATTTTATCGGGAATGAGTGTGCCCTCTTTTGTGCCGATACCGATAGCAATAATCCGGATTCCGCTTTTTTGGGCGGCTTCTTTAGCCGCGGCGATTTCTTCGGGGGAATGGTCTTCTCCGTCGGTTAATAAAATTAAGGCTTTTTGTCCGGGATACTTGGCCAACATATGGGCGGCCAGTTTAACCGGTTCGGCTAGCG
This sequence comes from Candidatus Avelusimicrobium luingense, assembly GCF_902757105.1. Classification (NCBI taxonomy): domain Bacteria; kingdom Pseudomonadati; phylum Elusimicrobiota; class Elusimicrobia; order Elusimicrobiales; family Elusimicrobiaceae; genus Candidatus Avelusimicrobium; species Candidatus Avelusimicrobium luingense. The sequence goes on along the minus strand of NZ_CACVTK010000002.1, from coordinate 28,602 downwards.
AGGTTCCCGGTACCGGCAACATGTTCGGGTGCAACGAAGTAATAAAATAGCGTAAGGCATCTTCGTCAGTGGTAATAGGACATTGAATGAATGCTTTTGAGGTAAATGCAATTAACCCGATACGTTCGTCTTTTAAGTTGCTAATAAGCATCCGGAGCATTGTTTTGGCACTATCTAAGCGGTCCGGTTTAACGTCTTGCGCGCGCATCGAAGCCGACACATCCACCGCAATAACCGTTTGCGCAAATGATCCTTGTACTTCAATGATTTCCGTTCCCCATTGGGGCCCGGCTAAAGCGACAAATAAGAAAAATACCGCCAACACCATCAGCGCGGTTCGCCACTTGGTTTGCGGGCGTAAATCGGCAGTCAACTTTGCATAGGCTTGTGAACTAAATAAAATGCGCTCGGCTCTACGTTTAAGTTTCCCACCCAACCAAAACAATACCAATGCTCCGGCAATCGCCGGTAAGGCATAAAGTAAAAATAACGGACGTGCGAATAATTCCATATTAAGGCACCTTAATTAAGAATAATTTTTCTAGGATTAACCCCACCGATAAGAAACATAAGGCTAACCACAATAGCGGTTGGTATTCGTCTGTACGGTGAATATCGGTGGTGGCGGCAAATGCCGTTTTTTCTAATTCATTAATTGTATCGTAAATTTGGACGAGTTCTTTTTCGTTTTTCGCACGGTAGAATTTCCCACCGGTTAACGTGGCAATTTCCATTAGTAACGGTTCATTGATTTCGTCTTCTGCACTGGAATAGGCATCTTCTTTCGGGGTGGCGGCTGTTCCAATGGTATAGACGCGGATGCCGTATGTTTTAGCCGCTTTAGCCGCCATGACGGGCTCAATGGTGCCGGCGTTGGAATCTCCGTCTGTCAGTAAGATAATGATTTTACTTTTGGCTTTACTGTCTTTTAAGTGATTGGCCGCCACGGCAAGGCCGTCCCCAATAGCCGTATAATTCGGATCTACAATTCCTAAATACAAAGAAGATACATATTCATTTAAGGCTTCGTGATCTAAGGTAAGCGGGGCTTGCAACATGGCTACTTTAGCAAAGGCCACAATGCCGATACGGTCATTTAACCGCTTGGAAATAAACCGCAATGCTGTGTTTTGGGCGGCTGTAAAACGATTGGGATAAAAATCTTGCTTTTGCATAGAGGCCGATACGTCCATCAGTAGCATAATATCAATCCCTTCAGTCGGGGGAAGAACGGTGCGATCCACGCGTACCGGGTGTGCCAAAGCAGCCGTCATAAACAGTAACGCCAGCGTATAGAGTGTAGCCGGTAGCCAACGCGTTAACAATACGCGCAAGGAATTTTGCGCTACTTGTAAATGGGTTAGCGGATAATTAACCGTACGGGCAAACAGATTTCTTCCGGCACTATAAGCCCAAAAAACGGCCACCGGAAATACCAGAAGAATAAAGGCCCAGGGATGTAAAAATTCTACTTGTCCGTTTCCAAAACGGAGAAGCAATATACCGCAAATTCCTACCAGCATGCCGGTCACGCCGAGCAAAATTCCGCCCCATGCCCACCGGGCTTGCTTGGGTAGTAAGCGCAGACAAGCAAGAGAAACAAGAAATAAACAGAAGGATAGTAAAAATAAAGCGGTCATTTGGATGTCTCCTTAATGGATATTTCTTCGGGTTTGGGAGTAGTTTGCTGTATAATTTCCCGTAAAATCTGTACGTCTTTATTACGGGTAGTTTCTTCCGGTTCGGCTTTGGCAAATTTGACTAAATCACCGGACGCCAAAAAATCTTTTAAAGGGGGGAGTAACGGCTGCAAGGCCGGGGATTTTTTAGCGCGCAAAAGCAATTCGGCGGAGGTGTCGGCCGACGTGTCTATATGTAATTGCCGCCATAAATACTCGCGTAAAATATCACTTAGCGAAATGTAGAATAATTTGTAGGCTTTGCGTTCCCATAGTCCGCTGTTTAACAACGCGTCAATTTTAGAAAGTGCAATTTCATCGCAAGGGCGCGTGTCTTCTTGCGCGGCCACTTTTAGCCTGTTTTGTTTGCGGCTGTTGGCCCAGCAATACAACGCGTATATAATGGCTACCGTAACCAGAAAAGCAATCAGCCACGCTAACCACCCGATTGGGATATAAGCAGCGCGGATTTCGCGTAATTTTTTATCGTTAAAAATTTTAACGGGCGTAACGGTAATGGGTTGATCGTGAGTGGTTTTTGCTGCGGTTTTGCCGTTTTTGGTAAGTAAAAAAGTGACTGTAAACGTAGATTGATTAAGTGCAAACGGAATAGCCGATATCGTATAGACACCGCTGCCTGAACCGTTAGGAGTAAAGGCAGATTGGGTAATTTCAAAATCTTCGGGGAGTGTATCTTTATCCAGCGAAATTTCATAATCAGGAGTATAAGACAGCCGATAAGACAAATCAAACGGTTGGGCAAACGGAATTTGGGCGGGGGCTTGTACTTGCTGTACCGCAATTTCCTGTGCGTTGCCTAACGTAAACGTTGTAATAAAAATGAGTAATGCCCCTATTTTTTTCATTATTATCTCCGCAATTTTTTGGCCCGCTGCTTGAAGAATGCAATCACCGGATCCGCGGTGTCCTGTGCTGTATCTACGACGATAGGTTCAATTTTGTACGGGTTGAACAGGTGTCGCAATTGATTGTCGTGTTCTTGGTGGTAATTATCCAAAGCGGCGTTTAAGTCGCCGGAAGATAAACTTAAAAAATCGCTTTCGCCGGTTTCGGGGTCGGTTACATCTATACAAACCCCTAACGACGGCAAATGCCGTTCTAATTTATCCTGTAAAATTACCGGAATTAAATCAAATTTTTTCGCGGCCAGCCGAAACGGTTTAGCAAACGACGCTAGCGGCGCGATAAAATCGGAAATTAAAATTAAAATTCCCTGACGTTTGATAACTTTATTAAGCGTTTCCAAACTCATACCGATATCGGTACCGGTGTGTTTAGGCTCAAACGCTACCACTTCGCGAATTAAGCGCAAAATGTGTTTTTTCCCTTTGCGGGGGGGAACATACAGTTCCACTTGGTCGGAAAATAACAATAGCCCGACTTTATCGTTGTTTTGTAAAGCACTTAATGCAAATAGAGCGGTAAGTTCGGCGGCGGCTTCCTGTTTGAGTTTGTCTGACGAACCGAAATGTTGTGAGCCGGAAACATCACACGCGATAATTAAGGTTAATTCGCGTTCTTCATTATATTTTTTAACGAAGGGAGTTCCGGCGCGGGCGGTTACGTTCCAATCAATAGCGCGTACATCGTCGCCCGGGATATATTCGCGCACTTCGGCAAATTCAATACCTTGCCCTTTGAACGTGCTTAAATATTCTCCGGCGAACGTTTCGGATACTAATTTGCCCGTTTTGATTTCTATTTGACGGACTTTTTTTAGAATTTCCGCGTTGTCCACGCTGTTACCCCCGGCGAGTTACTACGGTACATCTACCGCATCAAAAATATGTTTGACGATTTGTTCGGATGATACGTTTTCGGCCTCGGCTTCGTACGACAACAACACGCGGTGGCGCAAAACATCCACTCCGATAGCCTTGATATCTTCCGGCGTTACATAGCCGCGTCCGTTCAAGAACGCATAGGCTTTGGCGGCTTGTGTTAAGAAAATGGTGGCACGCGGGCTGGCCCCGTAGGCAATAAACGATTTTAATTTTTCAAGTCCAGCGGCTTTCGGGTCGCGCGTGGCGAACACGAGATCTACGATATAATTTTTGATTTTTTCATCAACATAAATAGTATCTACCACGCTGCGTGCCTTTATAATCATTTCCGGCGTAACTTGCGTGTTAAGCGCGATGGGTTGGTGACTGGCCATGCGCTCTAAAATCATCTTTTCTTCTTCTTTAGTCGGATAGGAAATTACGACTTTAAGCATAAAGCGATCCACTTGCGCTTCCGGAAGCGGATACGTCCCTTCTTGCTCTACCGGGTTTTGGGTAGCCAGCACCATAAACGGTTTGGGGAGTGGGTAAGTTTTTTCGCCGATGGTTACTTGGCGCTCTTGCATGGCTTCTAACAAAGCACTTTGCACTTTAGCAGGAGAGCGGTTAATTTCGTCGGCGAGAACAAAGTTAGAAAATACCGGTCCGCGTTTAGGGTAGAAGAGCCCGTCTTTGGGGTTAAAAATCAGCGTTCCCGTAATATCGGCGGGCAGCAAATCAGGGGTAAATTGGATGCGTTGGAATTGGGCATGAATGGCTTGCGATAATGTTTTTACGGCGAGCGTTTTGGCTAACCCGGGGACACCTTCAATTAAAATGTGTCCGTCTGCCAGTAGGGCCACGAGCATTTTTTCCACCAGGTCTTCTTGTCCGACGATAACCTTGCCGACTTCGTGTTTAAGATCTTGCAGAAATAAACTTTCTTGTTGTACTTGTTTGTTTAAGGTGGTGATATCCATAATTTCCCCCTGTATAAATTTGGCCTGCGCCGAGTATTTACCTATATTATAGAAAACGAGGAAAAAGTTTGAAAGAGGTTTTTTGGATTATGGCGTCAATAAAGAGAAACGGTGCTGTTGATTAATTTATGCTATCATACCTATATGACTAAAGCAGAACAAGCCAAACAACTATTTTTAGACGGTTACAACTGCGCACAAGCCGTATTTTGTGCGTTTGCGGACGAACTTGGGATAGACCAAAAAACGGCTCTGTCCCTTTCAGCCTGTTTCGGTGGCGGACTTGGACGGCAACGCGAAGTCTGCGGGGCTGTCAGCGGAATGTGTATGGCACTATCCGTAAAGTATGCTCCTAAAGATCCGACCGATCAACTCGCTAAAGCACAATTTTATAAACGTGTGCAAGAGGTGTGCTTGCAATTCAAAGAAGAAAACGGTTCAATTATCTGTCGCGAACTGTTAGGGTTGCCCGCCGGACCGTCTGTCCCCACGCCCGAAAAACGTACGGACGCGTATTACCAACATCGTACGTGTGCGGATAAAGTAAAATGCGCAGCGGAAATTTTAGAGAAATATTTGGCAGAACAAAAATAAGAAATGTTGCGTCAAGAAAAAAATATCCCGCTTTTCGGCGGGATATTTTTAATTCTTAATAATTTCTAAATAATTGCGCAAGTAAGTAAGCCGTCTAGTATCGTGTACTTTGTTAAGTACGAAAATCATATTGGCAATAAACCGCCGCACGATTTGACGGGACGAAAGCGGCACTGTAAATTCATCATTCCAAGCCAGTTGGCGCGATTCTAAATAAGAACGGCAATCTTCTTGCGTAAGCAGTTTCCCGTTGTCTAGCGGGTCAATAAAAAAGGATTGATCTTGCTGAAAATCTTGCAAATGTACCAAAACGCGGCCGGCTAAATCAACGATACTAATATCTAATCCGTAGCGGGCCCCTACGACGGAATATAAACAGGCCGCACACAAACCGGAACCTCTGCGTGTACGTAAAAAACGTGCAAACGAAATATCTTTTACATTCAGTAAAGTAGGCAATGGTTTGAAACCAAGTGTGTCAAAAAAGTAGTGCCCTAAAATAAGTGCAATTTCCGTATATCCGGTAGCGTTTAATAAGGCTGGTCGCAAGGCGCGGGCTACACCGTCAATAGATTGAGAAATGTGTTCGTTGGATGAGCCGGGCTCGGTAAATTGGGATAATAATTTCAAACCTTCTTCTAAATCGGGATTGATTTTGGCTGAAAAACACGCCAGTGAGCGGGCGAGTTCATCCCAGTAAATTTCTTCTAACGCATGAACAACATGCAAGGGGGCATCCGTGGAAAATTCTTCAGCCAAAGCGGTCTTTACTCCGACGGGATCTTGTTCTAACGCGTCGGCGATTTCTTTACGAACCAGTCGGCTGTGGGCGTCTGTTTCGTTAGAAAGGAGTTTGAGTAATGCTTTTAGCCGCGTATTTTCCATATATATAACATACCAAATTGAACGATGTTTTTCCACTCTTTTTTTAGGGTTATCTGCCGTCGGAAAATAAAAAAGCCGGAGTGTTTTCTAACACTCCGGCAAAATAGTTTTATTAAAAACTATTGTAAGTCTTTTTCGTTGGCGGTAATGGCCAAGACTACGCGGCGGTTAGCGGCGCGGCCTTCGGCGGTATCGTTAGACGCTACCGGGTTGGAAGCACCAAAACCGACGTATTTAATGCTCAACGTTTTCAAACCGCTGCCGAGCAAGTAATCATATACGGCTTTAGCACGGGCGGTGGACAATTTTTGGTTGATAGCATCACCACCGGTGGAATCGGTGTAACCTTGTACCACGATGCGGTTTTTCGGATATTTTTTAAGTACGCGGTTTAAATCGGAAAGCGTTTGCAAAGAATCTGCAGAAAGTTCCGAACTTCCGGTAGAGAACAAAATATCGTTTTTCAAATAAACTTGAATTCCGTTGGGGCCTTTAACCACATCGGCGATAGCGGCGAGTTCTTTGGCTTGTTTATCGTAGTAGTTGCCAAGCAAACCACCGGCGGCAGCACCGGAAAGAGCACCGATAATGGCACCCGTTTCACTTTTGCCACCCGTGTTGTGCGAGATGACGGCTCCGGCTACGGCGCCTACCGCGGCACCACCGGCGGCACCCCAAGCGGTACGTTTACCGGGGGTAGTACAAGCGGCGAGCATAGAAACTGCCGCAACAAACAGAACTAGTTTTTTCATGTGTTCAGTAATCTCCTTTTTAAAATAAGGTATCTATATTGTACTTTTTTCTGTGGGTTATGGATAGAATTTTTTTGTTTCATTTTTGTGACAAAAAAAGAGCCCCCGTTTTTTGGGGGACTCTTCAAAACAAATTGTCAGTAACTCGCTTATTTGTTCGTTACTTCCAATTCTAGTTTGTTGTTTAACAAAACTTCCCTACGGGAAATTTTGAAACCGCCACTTATAAGCAAAAAAGAGCCCCCATAGGGGACTCTTTAAAACAGATTGTCAGTAACTCACTTATTTGTTCGTTACTTCCAATTCTAGTTTGTTGTTTAACAAAACTTCCCTACGGGAAATTTTGAAACCGCCGCTTATAAGCAAAAAAGAGCCCCCCGTTTGGGGGACTCTTTAAAACAGATTGTCAGTAACTCACTTATTTGTTCGTTACTTCCAATTCTACGCGGCGGTTTTGAGCACGACCGGCTTTCGTTTTGTTCGTGGCAACCGGGCGAGCAGCACCGTATCCGATGAAAGATACATTTTCCGCAGCAACACCGTTGTTGATGAGTTCGTCGGCAACGGCTTTGGCGCGGCGTTGAGACAAGTCAACGTTGTAATCCGGATCACCGAGAGAATCGGAGTGACCTGCTACACGTACATGAGCATTCGGATATTTTTTGAGTACGTTAGCGGTTTTGCGGATTTGACTGAGAGAATCATCTTGAATAACATCGCTGTTGTGGCCGAAGTTAATCGGTTCTTTGAAAGATAATACAGCGCTGTTATCGGCTTTTTTGGCTACGTGAGCGACTTCGGCTAACGCGGCATCATCGGCTACTTTGGCTACCGGTTTCGGAGCAGGGGCCGGTTTCGGGGCCGGGGCCGGTTTGGCTACCGGTTTAAAGCAACCTTCTTGTTTGCATTTTTTGCAATGGCATCCTTTCGGATGGTGGTGCTTTTGGCAAGCAACCGTATTGCAGGTGTTAGAGCGATACGGCGTGGTGGTGCACTTCGTGCAGTGGCAGGCTCCTAAAAACAAGGCGACTGCCAAAATAGTCAATACTTTCTTCATTGATTTCTCCTTGTATAAAATATACGGCTTGACTTTTATATTCTACAATATCTTGCAAGTTGGTGTACCCTTTTTTTTCATAAGTTCGCGATATAGACGATAAATGGGTTTTTTTAGTTGCGGATGCTCCCATTCCGGCACTATATAAGAAAGCGGTTTTAATACAAATTCCCGTTCGGCTAAACGCGGATGCGGAATAAAAAGCGGAAATTCATCATCATCTTCAAAGAGTACTTTGTCCCCATATAATAAGATGTCTAAATCAATGACACGCGGCCCGTTAGGAAATGTTTTGGTGCGCCCGAGTTGCGTTTCTAACGCTTTTAATTTTTTTAGTAAGGCCAACGGAGCAAAGGTAGTTTCCAGCAAGACAACCGCATTGATGAAGTCCGGTTGGTCGGCAAATCCTTCCGGCTCGGAAACAATATAAGGGGATATTTGTTTCACTTCCCCTACTTGCGACAGCGCGGCAATGGCTTGATCCACATGCTCTTTAGCAGGAGCAATATTGCTGCCTATACCGATAAGCACTTGCGTGGGTTCTACGGTGTCTTCCGGCGTGGGCAAGGCTAAATCAATAGTGGGTATCGGTTCATACGGGGCCAACGTGGGCTCGTCATTGTTTTGAAATGAATTTTCTTCATAGTCTACCCAACGATCGGGGGCTTCGGCTACGCGCACACGGACCAGTTGCGGAAATTTGGCATGCACCGCATCAAAGATCCAAATGGCCAGGTGTTCCGTCGTCGGATAAGGAAAAAGTGCATTCAAATCGGCGTGGTTTAAGTAATCGTTGATATGCGTTTGTAAAAATTGTTGCACTTCACGAAAATCAATCAAGAACCCTTCATCATTAAGCGGTCCGTAAAATGTAACTTGATATGAAAATTGATGTGCGTGCGATGGCTCATTTAAAATGCCATCGTGGCTATGGCGTGCGGTAAAGTTGCCGCATTGGGTTAAGTGAACTTTTTTCATTTTATGTTCTCCCATTCGTTATAAAACGTAATCAGTTGACGTGTTTCTTTAACATCATGCACGCGTAATATATCTGCCCCTTGCTCCAGCGCAATAAAATGCGCCGCGAGTGTTTGCGGCAAGCGGTCTTGTGGTGAGTCTTCCGGTTGGCTTAAAAAACTTTTACGCGAAAGCGCCACTAACAACCGTACTCCTAAATTCTTAAAAAATTTTAAGTGTTTTAGCAAGTCATAATTTTGTGCGCGTGTTTTGGCAAAGCCAAAACCTACATCAATAATCAGTTGTTCTTTAACCAACCCGGCCGCCTGTGCCTGCGAAATTTTTTCGGCTAAAAAATCTTTTACTTCGCCGAGCAAATCTTTATAATCGGTTTGCGTTTGCATGGTTTGCGGCGTGCCGCGCGTGTGCATTAAAACAAGTTGCGCGTCGTACTTTTTTACAAGTGAAAATAATTCGCTTGTCGGGTTGCCGCTGACATCGTTGATAATGGTAGCACCGTTTGCAAGCCCTTTTGCGGCCACAGATTCGTGGCGCGTATCTAATGAAAGCGGAAGTCCTTTATAGTGCGCGCGCAACGCGTTTAATAAAGGTATCACGCGGGCAAGTTCTTCCTGTTCGTTAATGGGGGTGGCATTGGGGCGGGTGGACTCTCCGCCGATATCTAACGCATCTGCGCCCGCTTGCACAAACGCTTGCGCGCGCGTGATTAGCGTATCCGGCGTGTTTTGCGGATTTCCGTCGTAAAATGAGTCCGGCGTAGCGTTAATAATTCCCCAGATTTGCGGCATATTATTGTATGAGTGTTTTTTCTTGCAAGCCCTCTAAATTGCACTCTTCCCACAAGGTTTGCGGGGGAATGTGGTCTGCTGTAATATAGTGCGGTTTCCCTAACATTTTTTTAAGGGCTTTGGAAATTTCTATAAAATGTCCGGCGCCCATTTCGCTAAATACCACTTGATACTCGTTAAGTGCGGCGGCTATGTTTTCCAACATAAACACACTACGATATACACGGTCTTGTGCATGGATTTGGTAGAAAGGTGTTTGCTTGACCCATTTTTGGGGAAATCGGTTCATTAAATCTTGGTACAACTGCACAAAATCGGTAGTGTTAAAGTCCTTATTATAATGTTGTTGAAAATAGGCAAGTAAGCGCTCTTCGGTAAATAATTCGCCCCATGCAGGATTATGAATCGTGCGTTTGTAATCTTTGATTTCTTGGGCAGCATTGGTTGATTTCCCTTCTTGGGTAGCCAGCGCATAAGCACTGCGAAGTATCCAAAGCATTTGGAAATCTTCGTATGAAAACCCCTGTTGCTGCACATGTTTCCATTGATGTTCCAAATCGGCATCGTTACGTACAAGCGGAATATGATGCTGGGCACTCAAAGCGGCTGTATAACCGTCTTCCATCATCGAACAATTACCTAACGGTTGGCCCGGTTCCCGTTCAATCAATGCTATTTGCGGGTAATACATATCAAACGCATATTGTACGGCCGGGATAGACTTTGGCCCGTGAGAGGCGGCTAACAACACAAGTGTTTTCCCGTCTTTTTGATAAACGGCTAATACGGGGGGCGGCAGTTTGGTATAAAAATTTTCTTTTTGTTTTTGAGTAGGACTAAAAACCAAAGAAGTATCCGCGGTAAAAGTTTGCGCGAACGCGCTGCCGCATACTAAACCAAGAAATAGGGCCAATAGCGTTTTTTTCATGCGCAACTCCTATTTAATCATTTCTAAAAACTCACTGCGTACTTCTAATTTGTTAAATGCTCCGCGAATCGCACTCGTTACCATAACAGCGTTGTGCTTTTCAATGCCGCGCGAACTGATACACATGTGCTTGGCTTTGCATACGACCATTACGCCGTGCGGGTGTAAAGTTTCCATTAAACTATCGGCAATTTGTGCAACGAGTTTTTCCTGAATTTGCAGCCGCCGTGCAAACACTTCCACCAACCGGGCTAATTTGGAAATCCCGAGTACGCGTCCGTTGGGCAAATACCCAATGCTGATTGTTCCGAAGAAGGGTTGTAAGTGGTGTTCGCACGTGGAGTAAAACTCAATATCTTTGAGTACCACCATTTCTTCGCAAGAGCCTTCCACGAAGGTTTTTAACACATCTTGCGGTTTTTGTTGGTAGCCGCCGAATAATTTTTTCCAACTTTTTACAATGCGTTTGGGGGTTTCTTGCAATCCTTCCCGTGCGGGATCATCGCCGATATAGGCGAGCATTTCACGTAAATTTTGCAACATTTTTTCTTCGCTTACTTTATGTGGATAAGTTTGTGCAGTTGCACGCTTAGTCGAGCGGACGGATGTTCTTTTACCAGTTTTACGCATAGATTGATGTTCTCCTCTTTATTGCTTTCGGGTTGTAAATAAACGGTTGTTTTTTCGTTTTCGTAATTATAGTATTTTTGCAAATCTTCTAAGTCGGTTTGTTCATTAACGACGAGTTTGATTACATCGGCTTTTTTAAGCATGTTTTCGCTGACGTATTTTTTGGGCGAAACGCATACAAAATCGGCGCGGCTGATATCACAATCGTGCGCGCCGTTTGTTTCAATATGTACTATATGCCCCGCCGATTTTAATAATGCAATTAACGCGGGTAAATCTTGCTCGGCCGGTTCCCCGCCGGTAATTATCACCGTCTTACACGGGAATTTCGCTAATTCTACGAGCACTTGTAAATTGTTCATTTCTTGCCCGGCGGAAAAAGCATACTTGGTATCGCACCATGCGCACCCCATACTGCACCCCGCCAAACGCAAAAATACCGCCGGCATACCGCTATGGCGGCCTTCACCTTGGATAGAATAAAAAATTTCGTTAACCTTCCACGATGGCTGCGGCATTGTCGCTCTCCCAGATTTCAACGGTTTTTAAGGTTAAATTTTGTTTCTTAAGTTCCGCGCTGATTGTGTCAAATAAAAATTGCGCTAAATTTTCAGCCGTCGGGTTCGGCACGATATCGTTTAGAAATTGGTGGTCGGGCAAAAAGCCGTCCAGTAGTTTTTTAACGACCTTAAAATCGCACACCATGCCGTCTTCTTTTACAGGCCCTTCCAATACAAAAACGGCTTTCCATGTATGACCGTGTAAATCGTGACAAGGGCCTTGATAATTCGGTAAACGGTGGGCCGCACTAAAGGAACGAATCAGTTTTATGCGCATTTGTTATTCTCCGGGATAAGATTAAAAATCTGCTGAACATAAATAATACATAAAAATACTTGTGCCCACATAAAAAGCGGAATATCATACCACAACCGTGCGTACCATAATATGGCCAGCGGCCCTTGTAAAAATACTGCCCAACGCAAGGTAATATGCCGCGGTAAAAGACGGCGCGTCCAAAGAGAGAAAAACGTAATAACAGATAGCGCGAGAAAAAAATCAAACAGCATAACAAACGGAATTAAAAAACAAGCCGCCATTAAGATGGTAGCCGTAAGGCTGGCCACCAAAAAATCAGTGTGCGTGTTTAAAAATTCTTGCGTGGTTGTGACTGTCAATGTAGGGGGGAGTGTCCGTTGTTGCGCGTGGCCGGAACCGGGCATATATACGGTGTTTGATGACACCAGTGCCAATATATTTTCTCGTATCAATTCCTCGCTGCTGGGGGGCGTTTGGCGCGTTGCATCAAAAGCAATTTTGAAATCGCTCCCCGGCAACGGAACAAAAACGGTGTTTTTCGGTGCGGTTAATACTCCTTTTTCAAAAGTTACTTCCGGAAAATTCTTCAAAAAAGCAGATAGATTCTTTTTTACAAGGCCATTGGCAAATCCATAAAATACAAGTACGGATAACAGCCACAAATAGACCACAAAACCTACTACTTGCCACCGCGTAGTCAAAATAAGCCGGTGGTAAAAATGAAATGAAAACAGCGTCTTTAGATGAATCCACACCATATAGGTATTATATCAATTTAGAAAGGCGCCTATTTGGCGGCTTGTTGATGTTTGTCTTGACAGGTTACTTCCGCCCCGACAAAAAACGTTTGGTTCTTTTTGAACACGCAAGAGAGTTTTTTAGAGACAGGGTTGTCCGGCGAAGTGGACGGTTGGGCTATAAAACAGGCAATACGCGTGCAGGAGTAAGTTTTACCGCACTCGGGAAACGAAGAAGATGGAAAATTGGCAATAAACCATGAAAAATCTAAATTATATTTTAAGGCAACTAAAAAATTATCACACGTTAAATCCGACATCGGACAAAGCGGTTCCGCCGAAACCGGCTCGGTGGTAATGGTTTGGTCTAATAAAGTGTAGCGTTCTTTATCAATGGGATCCCCTTGAAGTTGCACAATATCAAAACACGAATAGCCGGGGGCTTGTTGTTTGGTGCAGGTAAAAGGAGTAAAAATATCATTCCCCGGGCAAGTATCGGCTACGGTGGGGATTTCCGTTGATAAATATTGGGCATTTTGGCGCACCGTAACGGGTTTATAAGGTGCGGCCGCTGTAAATACGGCTAAAGAGGCTAATAGGATAAAATACTTTTTCATTTTTTTATGCTAGCAAATTTTACGTAGGTGCGGTATAACTCTTACGTAACAAAATAGGGTTAGTCCCATTTAATAAGAATTATGCGCGCGTACGGAAGTTAGGTTGCGTGTAGGGCTGAATTTATGTAATATATAAGCGTAATCGTATCTCACTATCCCGGGAGAAAAAATATGCCCAAAAATATCTTTTCGTTTTTTTCAAAACAAAAACCTTCAACCGCAGTATTAAAAACCGTTAATGCCGATATGCTTTCGTTTGTGGAACAATTACCTACGGCCGTATTGTTAGTGGAAGAAAACGGCAAAATCGGGCAAACAAATACGGCAGCCGCCAATTTATTGGGGTGGAATGCGGCGCAGTTACCGGGTAAAACGGTTGAAGAAGTATTGGGCATATCTGCAGATGAATTTTCCCGGTGGTACACCCAAAGCAGCAAGAATTTATTGCGTCTGAAAACTCCGGACGGGAAAATGGTTGTTTTGCAAGCCGAAGCCAAAAAAATGGGCGAAACATCTTTAATTGTTGTTACATTAAACGCAATGCCGGAATTGGAAGATTTGCAATCTCAAAAAACCAAATTGCAAGAGATTTTAGACGGTTTATCCGGGGCATTAACCGTACAGGATGAACAAGGGAAATGTGTTTTTTGGAGTGAATCTGCCGAAAAACTGTTTGGTTTACAGGCGAAAGATGCGCAAGGGAAAGTTATTTATCAACTGCTTCCTAAAACCTTGTCGGCCTTTGTGTATGGGCTCGATGAAGAACTTAAAGCCGGAAAAACCCGCCAAGAACCCGCCAATTTTACGTTGCCCGCCAAAGAAGACGGAAAAGAGATTTGTTTAGCCATTACCAAATCGTGGGTAGGATCGTCTTTGCGCTTGTTAGTAACGCGGTATGAAGATGTTACCGACCGGTTGGCGCATCAGCAAGATTTGGAACGAAGTCAAAAACTATTACAGGCTATTTTGGAAAATATTCCGCTGGGTCTCTACACGCGCGACTGCGATAAAAAAGTTACATTCATTAACAAACAAGGCTTATCTATCTTAAATGAAACACCGGATTCGTTGGAAGAAAAACACGATTGCCAAACCCAAGAAGAATCGGATAGTTACAATGATCGTGAACGGCAGATTTTACGTGAAGGAAAAACCTATGAATATCCGGGAGAGGTGTATGTAGATTCTTCCGGTAAAGAACGTACGGTGCATATTATCAAAGTGCCGCTTTTTGATGCCGGCCCCAAACCGCTTGTTTTAACAATTATTGAAGATATTACCAAACGTCTTGCCCAAGAGCAGGAAATTCAACGGATCAACAGTTTCTTCTCGGCGGTGGTACAAAATGCCCCTATCGCTCTATATGCCCGCGCTTCAGACGGCCATATGTTGCTGCGTAATAAACAATGTACCGAATTATTCGGACAAATTGAAGATAGCGATTTTGATGACAGAGGCGGCCTTGCCCATGAAACCGACGAACAGGTAACCAATTACATCAACCGCGAACGCGAAATTTTGAAGCAGGGGAAAACGGTGGATATTCCCGAAGAAGAATATATTACTCCCAGCGGAGAAAAGAAATTATTGCATATCGTTAAAGCCCCGGTTAAAGAAGGAAATTGTGTGATTACCTTGGTGGAAGATATTTCTGTGAAAAAAGCACAAGAACGTGCCTTGGTAGAATCTAAAAACTTCTTACAAACCGTTATTAACCAGTTGCCGGTATCTTTATCGGTTAAAAATTACGAAGGTGAATATATTTTATGGAACAAGAAAAGTGAAGAACTTTTCGGCGTTTCGGCTCAAGAAGTTATCGGAAAAAGTGCTTACCGCGCTGACCTGAACAAAGAGCAGTTGGAATTTGTGCGGGAAACCGATTTGCGCGTATTTGAAAGCAAGAAAGAACAAAATATTCCGCAAGAATTGGTGTCGTCGGCCAACGAAGGTATTAAAATTATGCATACCGTTAAAACACCGGTGTTTAATGAAGACGGTACGCCCCATTGTCTGTTGGTCGTTTCGGAAGATATTACCGCTAAAACAAAAATGGAAAAGCAAATCCGTGAAGCCAACGATAAAAACACCTTACTCGTGGAAAATGCCCGCGAAGGAGTTGTGTTAATAGAAGACGGAAAGATTTTGTATGCTAACCAGGCTTTCTGCACCATGTTAGGTTTTGACGGATTAGACGAACTGAAAGGCCAAAAAATATTAGATTTTTCTACCGAAAACCACCGCGTATTCTTAAAAGAAAAATACGAGGCGGTACGGACCGGTTCCGATGACGGCAGTACCTCTTTGGAGGCTCATTTCGTCCGTAAAGACGGCCAAAAATTAGAGGCTAAATTTACCGCTATGCTCGCTAAATATTTGGGTCGGCGTGTGGTGTTGGGCTTCTTGAATGATATTACTGCGGAAAATAAATTAGTACGAGCCTTAAAACAGGAACGTAATAATTTCCGCCAAGCCTTTGAAAAAAGCATATTCCCGGCATTTATCTTGTCTTCCAAAGGTTATATTTCCCGGATGAATTCCGCGGCCCGTCAATTGTTCGGGTTTACGGACGACGACAAAAAGTTCTATTGTAACGTCTATATCCGTCCGGGGATTCCCTTGGCCGCCCGTAAGGCCATGAAAGAAGGTATGGCGGTGCGGACAGATTATGTGTTTGATTTTGATAAAGCCGCCCGTCAATTTCCGGAGCATATCCATAAAACCGGGCAGATGAATTTATGGGTGTCTTTTGAGCCGATTGCCAAACGGGATGCAAAAGATGGTTCTGTGGAGGCCGAGTATTTAGTGTGTATAGAGCAGCGGCAGGCGTCTAAAGCCCCTGCTGCCCCTGCCGAATCAACTGAAGCGGAAGAAGTTCCTCCTTCGTTACCGCCGCTTCCGCCGTTTTTAACTCCGCAACATCAGGGAAAAACTGAAAATCGGTTGGTGCTCCCTAACAGCGAACCGTATGCGTTATGTAATGACGATTTTATTATTACGGAATGTAACCAGTTGTTCTGTTCCTTATGCCAACTGCACATGGATGAACTGAAAGGCAGTGATATCCGCCGTTTATTCCACCCGGATGATGAACCCCTTATTGAGCAAGATTTCAAGTTGTTGCGCAAAGAAGGGAAACTGTCTAACCGGGAATATACGATTTTGTTAGGCAGCAGTTTGGAGACTTGCAAAGTGCGGCTGATGGCGGTGCGGGAAGAAAGCGGCCAATTGCTTTTTGTCTTGCACAGTTTGGCGTTCCACTTGCAAATTATGAAGATTTTAGAGGAACGTTCCGCCCAATTAAGTGCTTTGCGCAGTGCAACGGATGGTGCTGTTTTGCGGGTAGATTTTAATAACCGCAAATTGGGCGCCATAGAACAACTCAATAATTGGCTGGCACGTCAAACCCAATATTCCCATAAAGAACTGTCGCAGATGAAATTTGCAGATTTGTTCTTTGACCCGTCGCAAGAAGATGAATCGGCCTCTTTTGAATTAAGCAAAGTACAGACCCAACTGGCCCGCCGCGGGCAAGCCGAATTCCGTTTGCCGCTACGGCGAAAAGATGGCAGTTCGTTTGTAGCGCAAGTAGTGTTGAGTTTAATTGATATACCTAAACGTAATGAAGCGTTAGTGGTGATTAGCAATTTAACCGCCCAACAACAAAAATGGGGGGAAGAATCGCACGAAGCGCAAGAATTAACCAGTTTGCGTCAAACTTTACCCGGGTTATACTTGCGCGTGGATGCAGAAGGGAAAGTCATGGAGACCTCTTCTAATTTGCCGGATATAAATAATGCGCAAGCCCAAACCATTTTCTTGTCTAAAACTCCGATGGAATTTTGGCCGGAAGAGGCGGCTTCCCGTGCGCTGTTCTCTATTAAAGAGGCTTTATCTGTGCATGTAAGCACCCATTTTGAATTTGAATGGGAACGCCAAGGAAATACGCGCTATTACGAGGTGGATGTTTCACCGTTAGCATCCGGCAAGGAAGCCATTTTATGGGTGAAAGATGCTTCGGAAAAACAAGTATATGACCGCCAATTGCATGCCTTGTATCTGTTATCGCAAAAAACAGATTTGAGTTTAACCGAACAAGTAGAGCAAATTTTAGCGTTAGGCAATCAAATTTTCCAAACCGATACGGGCTTGGTATTACGTTTTGAGTCTCGTAAAGACCATACCGCGAGCGTGGTGCTTTACGCATCTAAAAATGCCAAGAGTATTGAGCGCGGTATGGAATTTGCCGTGGAAGAATGTTTGCAGGATGTGACTGATGGCGCTGTGGTGTTACAGCCCGATTTGGATGGGTTAAACTGTTCTCGTTGTATCCATCAATCCAAGAAATTCGGTGCCTTATTAGCCGCGCCTTTGGTGGTCAATGGACAAGTGGAAGGGGCTTTATGTTTCGCTTCGTCAGATTCGCGCCGTTGTTTCCAACCGGGTGCGGAAGAATTTTTAGGTTTAATGGCTCGTTTATTGAGTTTGCGTATAGAATTGCATCAAGTTGATAAATCGTTTGCTATTGTCGGGGAAACTTTTGCCCGTACATTAGATGCGTTGCAGACTCCGGCCTTGCGGGTCAGTGAAGATTTTTACATCTCTTATGTCAACGGTCCTTTGGCTGAGTGGTTGCAACAAGAACCTAAAAAATTTATCGGACGTGAATTTTTTACCGAACTGATTCGCGATGAAGAAAGTTCCAGACGAATGGTCCGGCAGAAATTAGAGGCTGCGGGGAATAATCCTTGTCAGGTAACTTTAGAAATATTGTTGCCCAGCGGAATTTATCAATCGGTAGAATGGGAAGTAATTCCTGCCAGGAATACAGAAGGCCAAATAGAAGGTTATACGTTTCTTGTGCGCGGTGGCAAATAAAGCCTAATTTGCTATTGAAATTTTGTGTAACGTATGTTACACTTATAATATAAGTTGTTGTATTTTTTTCTGTTTTTAGGAAAGGAGTGTATTATGAAAAAGATAATGGGAATTATCGGCTTGATGCTTGTGGGCATTTTATGTTATGCAGAAGAGATTAATTTTGCTACAGTATTATCTTCTCCTGTAGGTACGTTTACAACCTTGGAAACGGCCAACCCTAATGAAATAGCACAAAGCGGACGCGTAAATTTTTGTAACAGTAAGGCCTCCGGCGGTACTATTTTGTTGGCCGGTTCGAAGGCTCCTTCTTTAGGGAACGTCGTACTCGATAACGAGGCTAAACTTGCCAGTGCTTCTATTGCGGAATTGCTGGTTAGTTCAGTCTCTCTGCGCAAAGAAGGAAAAATGGTAGGGAAAGCAATTTTTGCCAATGTGGCCACCAACAATACCAACAGAGGTTCCGGTGCTTATAGTTTGCCTGGGCTTCCGCTTTCGATTACGCAGAATAAATTAAAGGCTACGGAAATGTACGTTGGCGGTACGATGGATTTGGAAGGGCTCAAAACTACCAAGTTATATTTGGGCGATTGTGAAGCGGCTTCTCCGGCCAATTGCAGTTATTTGACTACGTCTTCCGGAAGTTCTCAAAAATCAATCTGGACGAACGAATATCAAAATGATTATACCAAAAAGAGTGACGGAACCTGGATAGGGGAAGCGCCTGCGGATGGTAGTAATTATCAAAGACAATTCTTGCTCCGTCAAGGTGCCCGGCGCATTATTAACCCGAATTTAGGCGGGTATCAGGACTGGGTGAGATTAGATCCCGAAGGGGCAGAGCATTTGGACAAAGAATTTTCTCAACATGCTGACGTCGGGTTGAAGCCGTAGTATTTATTTGATATAAGGAAATCCCCGGATTAGCATCCGGGGATTTTTTATTTTTGTTTGGGTAATTTCTTTTTAAGAAGCGTTAAAATTTGTTTGCCATCGGCCGTCTTTTCTTTTTGAAAATACTGTGAAATATTTTCATATAATTCCGGGGTAACGGTAGCATTATTGTCTAACAGAATTTTAACAATAGGCAATTTCTTCATAAGAGCAGCAAAGTACAACGGGGGAAAACTATTTTCGCCGGCTAGATCAGGATCTGCTCCGCGTTTTAGCATATAAGTCACCAATTGGGCGCGTTCTTCTTCCGTAGGATACGGTTGCGTAACAGCCATCAGTAGTGCGGTGGCCCCTAAATTTGTTTGTATATTCAAATCGGCTTTACGGAAAACGAATAACTTGGCGGCTTCTGTGTTTCCATCGCGCGCAGCAATGAATAAAGGAGTCCAGCCATCGGGCGTTTGTGCATTGATGTCAAAGCCATGGTTTAATAAAAAGTTGATTACATCTTCATTTCCGCTTGAAGCGGCCGCGTGTAATGCATTAAATGAAACGGCAGAATATTCGCGTTCATCGTCGTGGAAATAAAACATAAAATCAAGCGGGGCACCGTCATCCACATCATCTTTTACACTTTCCAAATCACCATAATAGGCATCGGTAACTAGATTTTCGCCACGCTCTTGTATAAGGGCGGTATGATAACTAATCCCTAATGCACTGACTCCGATTAAAATACATAAGATAATAAATTTTTTAAGCATAGAGTTATTGTAGCAAATTGCTTACGATGCCGGCGTGTGAACAGAGGGTTTTTCATAAAGTAGTATAATACTTCTATGAAAAACTTACTGCAACATATAGATCCTTACCATCAAAGCCCATTATATTTTAAGTGGGGGTTTTGGAGTATTTTATTTGTAGGCGGCGCGTGTTATTGGGGGATAACCCATTGGGAAAGTCCTTTTATTAAAACCGCGCTGGACAATATCTTTGTATATTTCCCTAATTATCTTATCCATGAGATGATTGGGCACAATTTAGTGGGCAATTTGGGTTGGCGTATTTGCTATTCTTCTTGCCCTGCCTTTGGCGAGTGGTGGGCCGCTGCTATGGGTAACGGTATGGAAACATTAGTTCCGCTGTTGCTCTTACTGGCCTGTTTGCGTATAGCGGGGGGACGGTTTTTTCTACCGGGGCTTTGGTATTGGTTGGCAAGCACTTTTTACGGTGCCGGAATTTACGCCGCCGATGCGCGGGCGTGTGCTTTGAAGTTGAGCTCCTCGGATATGATGACGAATTATGCTCCGGGAGAAGTGAAAGGAGATTGGCACTATATTTTACAACCGTTGGGATTACTGAATTATGATATTGTGATTGGTCGCACGCTTATTTATATAGGTATTATTTGTTTAGTGCTTGCGGTGTATAGTTTGTATTATTATTGGACGCACAACGAACAATATTTTAACAACAGCGGTTTTTAATTAAAATTTTTATTCGTAAAAACCCCCTAGCCGATTTCGGCTAGGGGGTTTTGGTTAGCCAGCAAACTTATTTTTCAAGTTTTTCAGCAGGCGTGATAGCCGCGAGTTGTTTATACAAATCGCGTCTCCACGCATATTCGGACTCGGCTTGTTTAATGAGTTTCTTCGCCAGTTCCGGATTATCGCGCATAAGCCCTTTGAAGCGGTTTTCGCCACTCATATAGTCAGCCAACGGCAACGTCGGCGCGCCGAGCGGGCTGTCTACATGCAAGGGGTTCTTGCCTTCGTAGCGGGCTTCGGGGTTGAAGCGGTAGAGGATCCAGCGGCCGGCTTGTACGGCACGTTTGGCTTCGCCCATACCTTTGGACATATCAATCCCGTGAGCAATACAGTGAGAGTACGCAATGACCAAGGCCGGACCGTCGTAAGCATCGGCTTCGGCAATCGCTTGGATGGCTTGGTTCATGTTGGCTCCCATCGCGATTTGCGCGACGTAGATGTTACCGTAGGTCATGGCAATCATACCGAGGTCCTTCTTCGGCATCGTTTTACCGCCAGCGGCGAATAAGGCTTTAGCACCTAACGGGGTGGCTTTGGACATTTGACCGCCGGTGTTGGAATAGACTTCCGTATCCAGCACCAAGATTTTGATGTTCTTGCCGCTGGCGAGTACGTGGTCTAAACCGCCGTAGCCGATATCGTAGGCCCAACCGTCACCGCCCAAGATCCACACCGATTTGCGGATTAGGTAGTCGGTCAAACTTAACAGACGTTTGCAGGTTTCGCAACCTTTTTTCGCGCCGCCTTCTAAAATACCTTTGAGTTCGGCCACACGTTTGCGTTGTTCTTCTACGCCCGCGTCGGTCGTTTGATCGGCGTTCAAAATGGCGTCAATCAAAGCGGTGTGGGCTTTGAAGTTTTCGTCTTGTTTGGCTTGTTCCAAGAGTGCTTTGGCATCATGGTTAAGTTGGTCAAACGCTAAGCGCATACCGAGACCAAATTCGGCGTTGTCTTCAAATAAGGAGTTGGCCCAAGCCGGTCCTTTGCCGTCTTCGCGTTGGCAATACGGAGTGGTGGGCAAGTTGCCGCCGTAAATGGACGAGCAGCCCGTCGCGTTGGCAACGGCCAAGCGATCCCCAAACAATTGCGTTAAGAGTTTTACATACGGGGTTTCACCGCAGCCCGCGCACGCGCCGGAGAACTCAAACAAGGGTTTTCTCATTTGAGAACCTTTGACAGATTCTTTCTTCGTTTTTACATCGGCTTGTTTCAAGCCCAAGAAGAAAGCGTAGTTGTCAATTTCGTTTTCGCGCACGGAAAGTTGGTGCACCATGTTAATGGCTTTCTTTTCCGGATTTTCTTTGTTTTTCGCCGGGCAGTTAAATACACACGCGCCGCAGCCGGTGCAGTCTTCCACCGCTACTTGTACGGTGAATTTTTTACCGGCCAAATCGGCTTTGCCGTCGGCAGATTTGAAAGTTTTCGGTGCATTTTTGAGCGCATCAGCGTCGTATGCTTTAATACGGATAGCCGCATGCGGGCAGACCATAGAGCAGAAACCGCATTGAATGCAGGTGTCCGGATCCCATGCCGGAACCATAATCGCAATGTTGCGTTTTTCGTATTGGGTGGTACCGGTCGGATATACACCGCCTTCGGGCATAGCCGAGGTCGGCAAGTTGTCGCCGCGTCCGGCAATCATTTCGCCCAAAACGTCTTTAACAAACGCCGGGGCATCGGCCGGAACGGGGGCTTTGGTGTGAAGTTTGGAAGAAACTTTAGACGGATATTTTACTTCATGCAGACCGGCTAAAGCCGCATCTACGGCTTTGTAGTTCTTCTGTACGACTTCTTCACCTTTTTTAGAATAGGTTTTTTCAATAGCGTGTTTAATATCCGCAATGGCTTTTTCCGAAGGAATTACACCCGCAATACCGAAGAACGCCGTTTGCATAATCGTGTTGGTGCGGCTGCCCATACCGGTTTTGAGTGCAATTTCGGAAGCATCAATCACATAGACTTTGAGTTGGCGGTCAATAATGATTTGTTGTACTTCCGCGGTTAAGTGGTTCCACACTTCTTCGGCCGAGTACGGCGCATTGATTAAGACCGTGGCGCCTTTTTTGGCTTTGCCGAGTACGTCGTATTTATCCAAGAAGTCAAACATATGTACGCCGATAAAATCAGCGGCTTGGATGAGATACGGAGCGCGGATATAGTTTTTACCGAAGCGGATGTGGGAAGTCGTCATAGAGCCCGATTTTTTAGAGTCATAGACGAAGTACCCTTGCGCAAAGAAACCGTTGGCGGAAATGATTTTCATCGTGTTTTTATTCGCACCGACGGTACCGTCAGAACCTAAACCGTAGAACAAAGCGGCGAAAATATCATTGCCGGCTTTGCTTTCCAATTTGGTAGTGGGGAGCGATTTGTGGGTCAAATCGTCGTTAATACCGACTACAAAATCTTTAATCGGGTTTTTAGCGGCTAAATTGTCAAATACGGCTTTGATGTCGCTGGGGGTAAAGTCTTTGGAACCGATACCGTAGCGGCCGCCGATAATTAAAGGAGTCGTGGCGAATTTGGCTTTGGCTTCTTCGGTTAAGAAGGCCGCGCAGACATCTTGGAAGAGCGGCTCGCCCAACGAACCGGGTTCTTTGGTGCGGTCCATAACGGCTACTTTCTTAATGGTGTTGGGAATGACACGGATGAAGTCGGCAATGGAGAACGGGCGGAATAATTTAACTTTAAGTACGCCCACTTTTTCGCCTTTCATCACTTCTACCGCATTTTGGGCTACGTCAGCGCCGGAACCCATAATAACGATTAAGCGTTCGGCATCTTTATCGCCGAAGTATTGGAATAAATCGTAATTGCGGCCCGTCATTTTGGCGAGTTTCGCCATTTCTTCTTTCACAATACCGGGTACGGCATTATAGAATTTGTTAACGGCTTCGCGTTCTTGGAAATAGACGTCCGGGTTGGCAGCCGTACCGCGTACGGTCGGGTGTTCCGGGTTCAAACCGCGGGATTTGTGGGCGGCTACGAGGTCATCGTTAATCATTTCTTTCATTTGTTCTTTGGTCAAGGGTTCCACCATGTTAAGTTCGTGGCTGGTGCGGAAACCATCAAAGAAGTGTACAAACGGTACGCGGGCACGCAAGGTGGACGCTTGGGCGACTAGGGCCATATCCATGGCTTCTTGCGGATTGTCCGAGCACAACATGGCCCAGCCGGTTTGGCGGACAGCCATTACGTCGGAATGATCACCGAAAATAGACAAAGCGGTGGTAGCAATCGCGCGGGCCGAAACGTGGAAAACCGTCGGGGTTAATTCGCCGGCGATTTTATACATGTTCGGAATCATCAAAAGTAAACCTTGCGAAGCGGTAAAGGTGGTGGTAAGCGCACCGGCTACTAGCGAGCCGTGTACGGCGCCGGAAGCACCGCCTTCGGATTGCAATTCGCTCACCGAGGGAACGTTGCCCCAAATGTTCGTTTCGCCTTTGGCGCTTTTAGCGTCACAGATTTCACCCATCGTGGAAGACGGGGTAATCGGGTAAATCGCGATTACTTCGTTGGTAGCATGGGCGACGTGGGATACTGCTCCGTTACCGTCCATAGCAACTAATTTAGCCATACTAGAAAGTCTCCTTGTTTGAATTAAAAACGGTTTTGTGTTCGGCATATAACGTAAGGCCAAACGAAACCTTATTTCTATTATAGAATTTTGCAAGAGCCCGCGCAAATTAAATTGCAAGTTAATATAGGATATTAGCCAATATCAAAAAGGGGGCAGTTTTTTTCCTGTTTTTTTGTTATACTATAAATAGATTTATTAAGGAGAATAACTATGAACAAAAAAGGTTTCACCATGATTGAGTTGTTGATTGTAGTGTTGATTGTCGGTATTTTATCGGCGGTAGCGTTACCTAATTACCGCAAATCTATTGAAAAGGCCAAAACCGTAGAGGCTAGCGTAACCAGCAAAGCTTTATTGGAAGCTGCAATTATGTACGCTACGGAACACCGCTTTGAAGGATGCCCGGTTGCCTTTGAAGATTTGGATATTAAAATATCTCCCGAGGGTAAATATTGGGATTTTAAATTGGAATATATTGGCGACCCGACGGACCGCAACTGCATAATACCGGTCATTAATAAAGAAACGGGTGCAGTACTAAGCCGCGGCTATATAGGTAAAGCCGGAAAAACCGGTGTGCCCGGTAATTTGTCGGTTGGGCAAACCTATTGGACTTGTCATGATGATAATGGGGATAATTGTAACTTATGGGACTTTTGCAAGGCTATCAACAGTGAAGTTACCGATGACGGCATAATGAAATATTGTAGATAATAAGGCTTTTTATCCCCGCGTTTAACGCGGGGATTTTTTATATATGAATAACTTTTTGTATCGTAAAATTTGTTCCCGCCGTTTGCCTTGCGTGTGTTACGAAATGGGCCGGTGGTTATATCATCAATTAACCGGTTTCTTGCCTGAGAAAACGGCCCCGTGGTACCGGTTTGACAATAAACCGTTTCAGACGGATAAAATAGCGCCGTCCGATCCGTCATTTTACCGCATTTCCCGTCCGCTTTACCGCCATGAACATGTGCATTATAACTTTGACAATGCCTTGCAAACGGGTGCGGTCAAGGGATTTGCGTTTATTTTCTTTATGGGGATCGGCGACTACTTATATACTACGCCGGTGTGGGGGGAACTTAAAAAGAAGTATCCCAACGTGCCGTTTTATGCGTATGTCGGGGCGCAGTTTGATAGGAATAATTCGCCGATTGTCGGTAAATTACTGGCCGAAAACCCCAACTTTGAAAAAGTATTTTATTTTAACGGTACGCGCCATCCGCTTATTTGGAAAAATTACGATTACGAGGACGCTTTCAAAAATATCCCCGACGGATTTTTAGCCGTTCCCGTTTATTACGATTACAGTAAAAAAGTAACGCATCGGGTGGTGAGTTTGTTTGACACGTTTGATTTGCCGCTTCCTGCTGAAGCGCCGGCGCCTGTGATGTATTTCCCGAAAGAACCGGCTGAAGTCGTAACGCAAACGTTGCAAACCGTACGCGCTAAAATGAACGGCAAAAAAGGATTGGTATTTTTGCAGTTAGATTCGCGCGGGTCTAATTATGTGTATCCGCACATGAAAAAACTGGCGCAAGGGCTGATGGAACAAGGGTATGTGGTGTTAAGTGTAACCAAAGGCGGCCCGACGGAAAATGCCGATTATATGGAAATTGATATTAAAAAATTTACCATTAACCAAACGTGGCATTTGTTGTCGTTACTGAAACAAGAATTTGCACTCTATGTGATTGCGGTGAATTCCGTTTTTTGGGCGGCCAGTGCCGGGCTTGATTTACCAAATTTAGGTTTGCAGCATTGGATAGATAAAAAGGTACACAATTTGTGGTATCCGAATATAGAAGTGGTTACAAATTATTTTTATCCGTTCTTGCCGCGTGAAAAACAACTGATGGCTCCGCCGGAAAGTTACACGCCGCATAACCGCAAAATTATTGATTATAAACCCGATTGGGTACTCAAATGGTTCTTGCAAAAATTCGGTAAATAAAAAACTCCCGCCAAACGGCGGGAGTTTTTGCAAATAAGATATGAACTAATTGATTTCTTTAATTTCTACGTCAAAGGTTAATTCTTTGCCGGCTAAAGGGTGATTGAAATCTAACACCACTTCCGTATCGGTAATTTCTTTAACGATGGCGCGGAATGTGTGCCCGGCATTGCTGGCACCTACCATGTCGCCTACTTTTAAGTTTTCAGCCCCGCCCACAGCGCTTTTCGGTACGCGACGGATGGCTTCGTCTAACACTTTGCCGTAACCTTCTTCGGGCGCGACTTTAACGGTTTTTTTATCGCCCACTTTCATTCCGGTCAGTTCTTTTTCAAGCCCGGGAATAATATGCCCGGCTCCGTGCGTATATTCAAGCGGGCCGCGCCCGGCGGAAGTATCGGCTACTTTACCGTCAACC
Organism: Candidatus Avelusimicrobium luingense; assembly: GCF_902757105.1. Classification (NCBI taxonomy): domain Bacteria; kingdom Pseudomonadati; phylum Elusimicrobiota; class Elusimicrobia; order Elusimicrobiales; family Elusimicrobiaceae; genus Candidatus Avelusimicrobium; species Candidatus Avelusimicrobium luingense. Next base: position 2,100 of record NZ_CACVTK010000002.1, on the reverse strand, counting down.
GTCAGGGTGTAATCAAATTTTACTTTAGCACCTTCTTTAATCATAATTTTCTCCTTGGCCCGTATGCGGGACAATGCTATATTGTAACAGTTTTTGATTTTTTTAGGGAAAAAATTTATATAAAAGACAGATTCCCCCTTTTATTCCCGGGCTTTTTTAGTTATAATAAAAGTAATTCATCGTAATTTTAATCATTCAGGGAGTGTTTATGAAACGCAAAGGTTTTACATTGATTGAATTGTTAGCAGTCGTCCTTATTATGGGGGTGCTTACTGCTATGGCCGTGCCGCAATACCGGCGCAGTTTGGAGCGTTCGCGCGCGGCGGAGCCCAGCCAAATGTTGCCGGCTATTTTTGATGCGCGTGAGCGGTTAATTACCGAGCGGGATTTGGATTGGGAAGCCTTGCGTAACGACCCAGAATATCGCAAAAAAGAGGCTCCTTTTTCCCGGTTGGATATTGAAATTAGGGGGCAACTCAAAGATCCTTCCGAACCTACCCTTTGGATGACAAGTAACTTTTTTTATTTCTTATTTGATGATGATGACCCGAATTTGGTGTCGGCCGAGCCTATTACGCGTTATCCCGGTACAAAAATTTTTTTTGACGGCCGGTGTTTGATGTGTAAATATACCGGTTCTGATCCTAAAAATAACGGTTGTGAAATTTTTAATATAGACGATTGCGATTTGCGTTAGGAGAATACCATGAAAAATTTTCAAAAAGGTTTTACCTTATCAGAAATATTAGTCGTTTTGGTGATTATCGGTATTTTAACGGCCGTGGCTGTCCCGCAGTATAAGCGGGTGGTGGATAGTTCCCGTGCCACGGAAGCACAAGCCATGTTGCGCACTATTTATGACAGCAGTGAACGTCTGGCCGGTGAATATGGTTATCGTTCGTATGTTCAATTGCTGAATTATAAAGATAAAAAAACCCATTCTTTTGCTCGGTTGGATATGTTTGATGCCGATCGCTTACCGGCGCAATGTTTCATAGAAGATTTTGAAATATTAAATTGCCGGCGTTTTGCGTACAAAATTGCAACGAATGGATATGTGGCGGCTAAAAAATTGAAAAATCCTTACGCCGGTACTTATATTTTACTTGATCGCAATAGTTTGCAAATATCTTGTCAAGGCACAGCTGCGGCTTGCGATGTATATGGGTTGGATAGAAATACAACTTCTAATGTGAGTTTTTCTGCAAGCGGAGAAGATACTCCGCAGGTGGCGAATTAGGGGGAAAATTATGAATAGAGGTTTTACATTAGTAGAAATTTTGATTGCAGTACTTATCATGGGAATATTGGTAACAATGGCTGTTCCCATGTACGAAAAAACGATTGAAAAATCCCGCATTGCCGAAGTTCGTGCAAATTTGCGGCGTATTTACGATGCTAAAATGCGCTTGTTAGATGATATGGAAAAAACGAAATATGTCGCCAAGTTATTCGGTTTTGAAAATTTAGATTTTTCGTTTGATTGTTCGTTGGGAGAAGAAACAGATGGCCATATGATTGGTTGCAAAAGTAAAGATTTTGGTTATTCTCTATTGCCAAGCGGAACAGGTAACCAAAACAAAGTATGTGCCATGCGCCTTAGCGGAGATTATAAAGGTGTCAATTTCTTATTTGGGGAAAGATCCGGGGCGCCCGGTACCGTAGAATTGCTCTGTTATGATAATGGAAATGACGGAGCCTGTGACGTTTTTGGCATGGAATCGGTGGGTTCCGAAGCGTGGTGTAAATAGTTTGTTATAATTCTTATGTATCCCCGGGTTTTGCCCGGGGATATTTTTTGTCAGTATATACAAATTTTCTAATAAAATTTTACTTGACATTGTTTTTTCTTTTTTTGTTAAATTTTATTTGTTATCCTATATGAATAGATTGACACGAGCAAACTATTAGGGGCTCGTGGTTGTTTTTGTATTATAGTAGGAGGAGGCAAAAATGAAAAGTAAAAAGAAACGTGCTTTTACGCTGACAGAACTACTGGTAGTAGTAATTGTAATTGGGGTTTTGTCGGCGGTAGTTTTACCGAAGTTTAATAAAATTATAGAAACCCGCAAAACAACGGAAGCGGAAGAAATGATGGCA